>NZ_DATAPY010000092.1:0-33992 GCF_036264965.1 Phenylobacterium sp. | reverse complement strand
CCTCCAGAAATCTCCGGCCAGGTGGCCGGCTTCATTTCGGAATGGTGGCCGGATTCAAATCGGTACGGTGGCCGGCTTCAGCTCGGAACCCTGGCCGGCTTCGCGTCGGAATCCATGGCCGGCTTCAATCGGAATTCGCAGGTCGTCCCCGCGACAGTCCATTCCATCGCCTACGTCTAGCAGAGCTTCCGGCCCCCCCGTCCTCTAGGCTGCAAGGAGCCTGCGCGCCGTAGGCGCTGCACGGCGGAAAGCGCCGGCGAGTGGCCGGCGACGCCGAAGGCGCGCGAAGCGGCACGCCCGAGGGAGCCGCGCAGCGGCGGGACCGAGCGTGATCGACGGGCGCTCAACGTTGGGGCGTTGCGGGGCAGGCTGTGCCAAAACTCGCCGGCCTGACTCGAGCACCAAGTTCAGAGATGCGCCCCCCGCCTCACCCGGCCGGCGTGGCTCGCTTCGCACCGAAGGCGTTCACCGCGTGGAGTATGTTGAAGGCCAGGATGGAGAGCGCCGCCTCGGCCTTTACCGCTCTGAGCCCCCGGGTGAGGAACCTTCCGCCGCCCGACATCCGCTTAATCGTCCCGAAGGGGTGCTCGACGGTACATCGGCGCGTCACCATCAAGGTCGGATCGGCGTAAATTCTAGCTTCCATTCGATCCAACGCCGCCTGGTCGAACAGCCGGTGGATGGTTCGTTGAGCGCCGGGCGTGCACCGGCTCTTCAGCCGACAGTCCTTGCAGGCGGTCGTTCGGTATCTGATGGCGCGGTTGCGCGTGTGTTTGCCCGACGGCCTCAGCGTCTCACCAGCTGGGCATCGGATCGTGTCGGAGCCGTCGTCGTAGCTGAACTGGGTTGGCCGGAAGAAATCGCTGCTCATGGCGCCGCGTTTTATCGGCGCCGCGACCTCAACATTGTCGCGCTCGCAGTGCGCGACCGCCTGGGCATTGGAGTAGCCGCCGTCAGCCAGGACTTTGAGTTCGTGGGCCCCAAGAACCTGCATCGTCGCCATCGACATCGGATGCAGGAGCTGGCTGTCGTTCGCTTCGTTGGCGACGTCGTAGTGAATGATCAGGCCGCTATCGACGTCGACGACGCTCTGCATGTTGTAGCAGGGCATCTTGGGCGAATGCCCGTAGCCCATCGGCCGGGCGTCAGGCTCGCCAAAGACCAGCACCGTCTCGTCGCGATCCTTCAGGATCTCCTGCCGGCGAATGAGCCGATCCTTGCGGCGACCGAGCGTCTCGATCGCGGCGGTGAACGCCTCGCGATGCTTGGGCTGATCCTCGAACCCCTGAGCCACGGCTTCATCCATGATGTCGAGCCGGTCCAGGTAGTAGGCGACCTCCTTCTCGGTGTGCGCGACGTCTCGGGCGAGCCGATCGGCGCCGGCGATGTTCTTTGGGCTGGCGACCGCGCGCATCTTGGTCCCGTCCAGCGCGACCAACCGACCGCTGATGAGGCCGGTCTCACAGCAGAACTGGATGAACGCGGCGCTGGCGCCGACGATGGCTTCCGGATTGTCATGACGGAAGGAAGCGATCGTGCGGTACTCTGGAGCGAGCCGGCGCAGTAGCCAGAGTGCTTCGAGGTCGCGGACACACGCTCGTTCCAGTTGGCGGGAGGACCGGACCTGATTGAGATAGCCCCAGATGTACAGGCGCAGCATGTCGCCTGGGTGGTATCCGGGACGGCCAGTGGCTGCGGCAACGGTGCGATCAAAGCCAAGCTCGGCCAGGTTCAAGCTGGCGACAAATGCATCGACCACACGGACCATCGCGTCGGGAGCGACATAGTCGTCAACGCACGGCGGAAGCAGGCTGACCTGATCCCGTGCGGATCCCTCAATGAAGCTCACAGATTCCTCGGCGCGACAGCTCTGATGATGGGTGGATTCTAGACCTGTTCGCTGGCCCGCACAGCGGTTGTTCTATTGTTTCGAACCCGATTGAACGGCCTCAAGGCCATAGTCGACATGCCAGAGATCAACGCTAAAATCCTTTCGATATTGGGGGCAAAGACTGACATGGCGACTTCACTCTACGACCTGAGCGTCGGCTGTTTCCTGCAGACCGTTGGCGCGGTTGTGGGCTTTCTCGAGCGTGGCCGCGTGCACTGTGAGGAAGTGGGCACCGATCCGGATGAGCTGGTTGAAGTGCGCCTTTTCCCAGATATGGCGCCGCTACGGTTTCAGATCGTCGCGGTGGCTCACCACTCGATTGGTGCGATCGAAGGCATAGAGCGCGGCTCAATTAATAGTCGTCCGGCCGCCCACCAACCTAGGGACTATGCTGGGCTACAGAAGATTGCGACCAACACGGAAGCGGCTCTGCAGGCGCTGACGCCCGCCGCCGTCCACGCCCTGGACGGCAAGGAGGTGGCGTTGCAGTCGGGCGAACGGACGATCCCCTTTACCGCCGGGAATTTTGTCCTGTCGTTTTCCCTGCCGAACTTCCATTTCCACTCAACAACGGCGTACGACATCCTGCGCGTGCAGGGAGTGCCTCTTGGTAAGCGCAACTACTTGGGCCGGCTGCTGACGAAGGCATAACTCGATACAAGACCAACACCGACGCGACAGCCCTTCATCATCCAACGCGCGGACTAACGAGATGCGGAACGTGCCTGCACGCGCGATGGTCCTCGGCTGCGGCCGAAGCGGGACTTCGATCCTGGGTGAATTTTTTGAGGGCCTGAGCACCTACACCTACCGTAGCGAGCCTCATTTCGACGAGGTTGTCACCGCAGACTTCTCACAGCCAAGGGCGTTCAAGGTCCCGCGGGAAAGCGATGACTACCCCCCCCCCGCCCGGACTCTCCTTTCCGCCGAGCCCGTTCCTCGCCCGCGCGCCGGATGCCAAGTTCCTATGGATCGTGCGGCATCCCCTGGACGCGATTCCCGCGTTCGCGGGAAGGAGCGGAAAGGTGAGGTCGCTTACGGCGACCTCACCTGCGTCCGAACAGGCGCTCGATGTCGGCGAGCTTGAGTTCGACGTAGGTGGGCCGGCCGTGGTTGCACTGGCCGGAGTGGGGCGTGGCTTCCATCTGACGAAGCAGGGCGTTCATCTCCGGCGCGGTCAGCCGGCGGCCGGCCCGCACCGAGCCGTGGCAGGCCATCGTCGAGCAGACGTCCTCCAGCCGCTCCTTCAGCGCCAGGGCCTGGCCGTTCTCGGCCAGGTCATCGGCGATGTCGCGGACCAGGCCCGGCACATCGGTCTCGCCCAGCAGGGCCGGGAGCTCGCGCACGAGCACCGCGCCAGGGCCGAAGGGCTCCAGCATCAGGCCGAGCGCCGCCAGCTCCTCGGCCTTGGCGACGACGCGGTCGGCCTCGGCGGGGTCGAGCTCGACCACCTCCGGCAGCAGCAACACCTGGCGGGCGACGCCGCCGTCGGCCATCTCGGTCTTCATGCGCTCATAGACCAGCCGCTCGTGTGCCGCGTGCTGGTCGACGATCACCACCCCATCGCGGGTCTGGGCGACGATGTAGGTCTCGTGCACCTGGGCGCGCGCCGCCCCCAACGGATAATCGACGGGGTCGAAGACCTGCGCGGTGTCCTCCGCGACGCCGGGCTGCCAGCTGGGTTCGGCGCGGGCGGAGACTTCCGTCAAGCCGGGGATCGACTGCACCGCAGCGGCGAGCGCGCCCCCAAAGCCTTGCCCGCCCTGCGGCTGCCAACCGCCCTGGCGCCACGCCGAATAGCCGGCGGCGGACGGCGGCGGCGTCCACCCGCCGCCCGGCCGGAAGCCGCCGAGCGCTGCACTGGCGACGGTGGTCGAGGCGCGATGGCCGGCGGCGGCGAGCGCATGGCGCAGGCCGCCGATGATCAGGCCGCGCACCAGGCCCGGATCGCGGAACCGCACCTCGGCCTTGGCGGGATGGACGTTGACGTCGACGTAGGCCGTGTCGAGCTCCACATAGAGCGCCGCCAGCGGATGGCGGTCGCGGGCCAGGAAGTCGGCATAGGCGGCGCGCAGGGCCCCCTGCAGCAGCCGGTCGCGCACCGGGCGGCCGTTGACGAACAGGTACTGGTGGGCCGCGTTGCCGCGATTGTAAGTCGGCAGACCCGCGAACCCCGACAGCCGCACGCCCTCGCGCTCATGATCCAGGGCCAGCGCGTTGTCGGAAAATTCCCGACCCATGATCGCCGACAGACGCGCCAGCCGTCCCTCCGGCCCCTTGGCCTCGGCCGGCAGGCGGATGGTGCGGCGGCCGTCCAGGTCGAGCGCGAAGCTGACCGCCTCGTGCGCCATGGCTTGGCGTTTGATCTCCTCGGCGATGGCCATGGCCTCGGAGCGTTCCGACTTCATGAACTTCAGCCGCGCGGGCGTGGCGTAGAACAGGTCGCGCACCTCCACCCGCGCCCCGTTCGGGTCGGGGAAGGCGGCGGGCGAGACCGGGCCGACCGCGCCGGCCTCCACCAAGATCGCATGCGCCTCGGCCTGACCGCGAGCCCGGCTGGAGATCGACAGCCGCGCCACCGAGCCGATCGACGGCAGGGCCTCGCCGCGGAAGCCCAGGGTCGCGATATGCAGGAGGTCGTAGTCGCCGGCGTCGTCGGGGACGAGCTTGGAGGTGGCGTGCCGCTCGATGGCCAGCGGCAGCTCGGCCGCGGTCAAACCTTGGCCATCGTCGGCCACCAGGATGCGGGTGAGGCCCCCGCCATCGGCCTGCACCTCGATACGGCCGGCTCCCGCGTCGAGGGCGTTTTCCACCAGCTCCTTGACCGCGCTGGCCGGGCGCTCCACCACCTCGCCGGCGGCGATGCGGTTGACGGTTTCAGGCGGCAGGCGACGGATCGGCATGGCGAGGCTTTCGACAGGTCCCCAATATAGGACGATTCCGCTGCGGGCGGCGTGGGCGCGATTGACCTTGGGCGCCCTCCTGGCCGCCCTGACGCTGGCGGCCCCGGCCTGGAGCCAGCCGCCGCTGACGCCCTCCCGACCCGACCCGAACGATCCGGACGCCGTTCTGGTCGAGGAGCTGGTGGTCACGGCGCGCCTGCCCGGCCCGGCCTGGTGGACGGTCTCCAACGGCGCAACCACCATCTATGTGCTGGGCTCGCCCTCGCTGGCCCCGAAACGGATGGCCTGGGACCGCGGGGTCTTCGACCGCAGGCTGGCCGGCGCGAACGAGGTAATCCTGCCGTTCCAGGACGTGCGGGTGAAGATCACCGGCGTGATCGGCGCAGCCTTCAACTTCATCCGCCTGCGCGGCGGCGGGCCGTTCGAGGCGACGCTGGATCCGGGCCGGCGCGGCCGCTTCGTCGCGGTGCGCACGCGGCTGGGCGAGCCGCCGGACCACTATTCGACGCGCAACCCGCTGGCCGCGGGCCTGGTGCTGGCGACCGACTATCGGGAAAGGACCAGCTTGACGGCGGCCGACCCCACCAAGCTGATCAAGCTGCTGGCGCAGCGCGGGCACGTGCCGATCTCCCAGAAGAGCTACGACCTCGGCCCGCTCATGGGCGCGATCATCCGCACGTCGCAGGCCGAGGGCATGGCCTGTTTCGACGAGGTGCTCGCCCAGGCCGAGGCCGGTCCGGGCGTCACCCAGGCCGCAGCCCGGGCCTGGGCGCAGGGCGACGTCCGCGGGGCCCTGGCGAACGAGCGCACCTACGAACGCTGCATCGCTGTCGTGCCGGGCGCGCAGACCTTCGACGCCAAGGTCAAGGCCGACCAGGTGGCGGCCATAGAACAGGCGCTGAAGAAGCCCGGCCACGCCATCGCCGTCGTCCCGCTGCGGCCGCTGCTGGCGCAGGGCGGCGTGCTCGATCAGCTGCGGGCCAAGGGCTACACGGTCACCACGCCGGGCGACGAAGCGCAGTAGGGCTTAGCGCGGCCCGAAGGTGGCGGCGACGAAGTTGTCGTAGCTGTCGAGGACCGTCGGATCCTCCTTCACAATCTGCACGACCTGACGCGGGATCAGCTTCAGGTGGTCCTGCATGTGCGCCGCGCCCATTCCGCGCGTCACGCCGAAGTCGCGGAAGATGCCGAAGGATGTCTGTTCGTAGGCGCTGACATCGACCCTGGCCGGGCCGTTGGCGAAGGCCGCGCGCGTCGCCTCGTAGAAGGTGTGCATGTGCGGGTCCGCGATCCACGAGGCCTCGTCGTTGCCTTGCATGTTGGCGGTCGTCGGATGACCGGCGGGCATGGGCGGATGGCCTGCCGGAACGGCGGCGGGCTGCGCGACGGCGGAGCCCGCGAACATCAGGGCGGCGGCGGCAGAGGCGGCGAGGCCGCGGAGACGAGGGTGGATCATCTTGAAAGTCCTCCAGGTTGGGGCATGAATCTCCGATCCCGGAAGCGGTTGTCGCCGCATCGCGAGGCTGCTACGTCATGCCAAGAAACTCTGACATAATGTAAAAGATATTGTACATCTCGTCCAGGGGCTTTTGCACGAGGCCGCGTCATGTCCTTCCGCGAGAAATCCGCCTGGATCACCCTGGTGACCGTGCTCCTGTGCTTCGGGGTCTATTTCGGCGCGCTCGTCACTGGCCGGGTCAGCGGCGAGGGCTTCCCGTCGATGCACCTGCTGCTCGCCTGCGTGGCCGTGCTGATCGTCCTGCAGATTGTGCTCAACAGGATCGCCTCGGCCACGACGCCGAAGGACGGCCGGGCGCCGGCGGACGAGCGTGAGGTGCTGATCCAGAACCGGGCGCGGAGCTTCGGCTACTACGTGCTGATGGGCTGCTCGCTGACGCTGTTCCTGCCGGTGCACTTCGGCCACAGCGCGATCCAGATCGCCAACTTCGCCCTCCTGGGCGTCGTCCTCACCACCCTGGCCGTCGCCGGGGCCGAGATCATCATGTTCCGGCGTGGGGTCTGAGCGTGGCGCCAGGCCTGCCCATCGCCAACCAGATCCGCCGCCTGCGCTTCGATCACGGCGAGATGACCCAGTCGGACCTGGCCGAGAGGATCGGCATGACCCGCCAGACCGTGGCGGCCATCGAGGCGGGCAAGTATTCGCCCTCGCTGGAGGCGGCCTTCCGCATCGCCCACGTGTTCGGCGTGGGCCTGGATGAGGTCTTCCAGTGGGTGGACTGAACCGGGGCTAGAGGCCCGGCAGCTTCAGCTTCTTCTCGCCTTCGCGGGCGATGATGATGGTCTTGCCGCCGGTCAGCTTGGTGATGCGCTCGGCCTCGGCGGCCGGGTCGATCGGGGCCGAGCCGTCGCCGACGGGCTGCGGTGTCGTCGCCGGCGCCTTGTCGGCGCGCCAGAACATCACCTTGTCGGCGAAGCTCTTTTCCTTATGCGCCACGTCGCCGAACTCGTCGTCGACCACATAGCGGATCAGGGGGTCGGCCTTGTCGGCGCCGGCCTTGGCCACCAGCATCTTCTCGCCCTCGGAGCGGGCCTCGCCTTCGCGGACGCCCAGCAAGGCGGTGCGCGCGGCGCTTTCCGGCTGCAGCTCCTGCGGGCGCGGCTTACCCGGCGCCGGCGGGCGCAGGGCGAAGTCGGGCGGCACCACCAGCGGGGCCTTGGTGACGACGCGGAACTCGTCGGGGGTGACCTTGTTCATGCCGAGCGCGTTGCGCGTCGACACGCAGCCCGCCAGTCCGGTCGCCGCGATCAGGGCTGTCGCAACGATCACACGGTTGACGCTCATGAAATACCCACTCCTAGAGCCGCCCCCGGCCTCGAAGGGAACGTGGATAGCGCAAACGCGGCCATCCGCCAACGGCGCATCAGGCCGCATCCCCACCGGAGCTTACAGCGGCCTTCGCAGCGCGCTCGCGGCTGTCCTGGCGCAGCATGTCGATCAGCAGCAGACAGATGCCGATGCTGATCGCCGAATCGGCCACGTTGAAGATCCACGGGAAGTAGAGCCGGGTGGCGTCGATGAAGTCGGCCACCTGGCCCAGACGCACCCGATCGATCGCGTTGCCGACCGCTCCGCCGATTACCAGACCCACCGAAATGGCGAACAGCGGACGCTCGGTCTTGCGCACCCATCCGCTCAGGAAGATCGCGACGACCACCGAGAACAAGGTCAGCAGCCAGCGCGCCAGATCGTGGCGCGACTGCAGGAAGCCGAAGCTGACCCCGGGGTTCCAGATGTGGGTCAGCGCGATGGGGCCCAGGAACGGCACGCTCTGCCCCTCGGCCAGACCGAGCACCGACAGGATCCAGTACTTCGCCGCCTGGTCGAGCACGACCACCGCGGCGGCCAGCAGGAAGGCGATCCAACCGAGCTTCGAGACTTGCCGCATGTCAGGCCCCGCCGTGGGTTGCGTCCCACGCGGCCACGGCGTCGGCGTCGCGCAGGGAGAGGTCCGGATAGCGCGGGTCGGAGCCCACTTCCGGCAGGATACGCCAGGATCGGGCGCATTTGCGGCCATCGGCCCGCAGGGGCTCGACGGCGACGCCGGGAACGTCGGTCAGTCGGAAGGCGGCAGCCGGACCCTCGCCCGCGACCAGCGTCGCCTGGCTGGTGCGAAACACCTCCGCCGCATCCAGGCCCTCGAACGAGGCCATCCGCTCGGCGTCGGCGACGTAGACCACCGGCGCGGCCTCCAACGCGGCGCCCAGCCGCTTTTCGCGCCGCTCGACCTCCAGCGCGCCGGTGACCACCGAGGTGACCGCCTGCACCTTGGCCCAGCGGACGGCCTCGGCGGCGTTCTGCCAGTTCGCCGGGGTATCCGGGATCGTCCGAAGGCAGTTGGAGCCGGCGTCCGGATAGCGGGTCGTCCAGGCCTCTTCCATGGTGAAGGGGATCAGCGGGCTCAGCCATGCCGTCAGCCGTTCGAACGCCGCCTGCATCACCGTGCGCGCTGCGCGGCGGCGGAGAGAATCGGGGCGGTCGCAGTAGAGGGCGTCGCGGCGGATATCGAAGAACAGGGCCGAGAGCTCGGTCTGGCAGAACTCGGTGATCGGCCGGATCACGTCCTGGAACAGGTAGCCCTCGTAGGCCGTGCGCACCTGGCCATCCAGCTCCCACAGCCGGTGCAGGATGAAACGCTCCAGCGGCGGCATCTCTTCCAGCTCGACGGCCTCGTCCGGTGAATAGTCGGCCAGCGCGCCCAGCAGATATCGGATAGTGTTGCGCAGCTTGCGGTAGGCGTCGGACGTGGTCTGCAGCACGGTCTTGCCGATCCGAGAATCGTCCGAATAGTCGATCAGCGCCGCCCAGAGCCTGATGATTTCTGCCCCGGATTCGCGGATGACCTGCTCGGGGTCGACCACATTGCCCTTGGACTTCGACATCTTCTCGCCAGCCTCGTCCATGGTGAAGCCGTGGGTGAGGATCGCGTCGTAGGGCGCGCGGCCGCGGGTGCCGGAGCTTTCCAGCAGGGATGACTGGAACCAGCCGCGATGCTGGTCGGAGCCTTCCAGGTAGAGGTCGGCTGGCCAATGGGTGTGCGGCCGGTTCTCCAGGGTGAAGGCGTGGGTCGAGCCGGAATCGAACCAGACATCGAGGATGTCCTCGACCTTCTCGAACCGCTCGGGATCGTGCTGTCCGAGGAAGTCCGCCATCGGCCGGGTGAACCAGGCGTCGGCGCCTTCGGCGCCGATCAGCGCGACGATACGGGCGTTGACCGCGGGGTCGTGCAGCGGCTGGCCGGTTTCCTTGTCGACGAACATGGCGAGCGGCGAGCCCCAGGCGCGCTGGCGGCTGATCAGCCAGTCGGGGCGGCTCTCGACCATGGCGCGGATGCGGTTCTGGCCGGCGGCCGGGTAGAAGGCGGTGGCCTCGATGGCCTCCAGCGCCGTCTCGCGCAGGGTGCGGCCGTTGTGGGCGGTGTCCTCCAGCGGCTCGTCCATGCGGATGAACCACTGCGGCGTGTTGCGGAAGATCACCGGCGCCTTGGAGCGCCACGAGTGCGGATAGGAATGCTCCACCCGGCCGCGGGCCAGAAGGCCGCCGGCCTCGATCAGCTTTTCCATCACCGCGCCGTTGGCGGGGCCGAACTTGCCGGCCTTCTTGCCCTCGGTCTCCAGTACTTTCAGCCCGGCGAACAGCGGCACGCCCGGATAGTAGGCGCCGTCCGGATCGACGGTCTCGGGGATCTCGCGATGACCGTGCGCCAGCCAGACCGCGTAGTCGTCGGCGCCGTGGCCGGGCGCGGTGTGGACGAAGCCGGTGCCCGCGTCGTCGGTGACGTGGTCGCCCGCCAACATCGGCACCTGGAAGCCGTAGCCCCCATCCAGCGCCGCCAGCGGATGGCTCAGCACCATGCCTTCGGGCTCGACCTTCTCTATCCTGTGGAACTTCGCCACCTTGGCGGCGGCCATGACCTCGCCGGCCAGCTTCTCGGCCACGATCAGCCGGTCGCCGGCCTTGGCCCAGGGCTCGAACTCCAGGCCCTCCTCCATGGCGTCGACCTGGAAGACCGCATAGGCGATGTCGGGATTGTAGCTGACCGCGCGGTTGGCGGGGATGGTCCAGGGCGTCGTCGTCCAGATCACCACGCTGGCGTTGGCCGCGGCGTTGGAGCCCTCGACCACCGGGAACTTCACCCAGATCGTGGGTGACACGTGGTCATGGTACTCGACCTCGGCGTCGGCCAGCGCCGTGCGCTCCACCGGGCTCCACATCACCGGCTTGGAGCCGCGGTACAGCTGCCCGGACATCACGAACTTATGGAACTCAGCCACGATCGCGGCCTCGCTCGAATAGTCCATGGTGGCGTAGCGGTGCTCCCAGTCGCCGATCACGCCCAGGCGCTTGAAGCCGGCCATCTGGACGCCGATCCACTTGGCGGCGTACTCGCGGCAGCGGGTGCGGAACTCGGCCTTGGAGACCTCGTCCTTGCGCCGGCCCTGGGCGCGCAGCTCCTCCTCGATCTTCCACTCGATCGGCAGGCCGTGGCAGTCCCAGCCGGGCACGTAGTCGACGTCGAAGCCCAGCAGGAACCGCGAGCGGACCACGAAGTCCTTCAGGGTCTTCTGCAGCGCGTGGCCGATGTGGATCGCGCCGTTGGCGTAGGGCGGGCCGTCGTGCAGCACATAGAGCGGGGCTGCGGCATGCTGCCGGGCCTTCCTCATGGCGTTGTAGAGGTCAGCCTTCGCCCAAGCCTCCAGGATCTGCGGCTCCTTCTGCGGCAGACCTGCGCGCATGGGGAAGGGCGTGTCGGGGAGGAAGACGGTTTCGCGATAGTCGCGTGAAGGCGTGGCGTCGTCGGCCATGGAACTTTCCAACAGGGTCCGGGGGAAATCAGAGGTCGCGGGTTTCGAGGTCCCGGCGCGCGCAGACGGCTCTCGTCCGGCGTCACGCCGGGCGGGTAATTCGCGAGCTCTTCCGGACCGTAGTCATGGCCGCAGCGTCTAACAGAGAGCCGCGCGGAACCCAAGCTTCAGCGACGACTCGGGCCCGAGCTTCGTGTCCGGACAGCCGCGCCGTCACCTCAACCTCAGTGGCGATGGTCGCCGCCCTGGTGGCTACCGCCGTGACCGCCGCCGCCGTGGGAATGCCCACCGCCATGGCCGCCGCGATAGTGGCCGCCACCGCCGTGGTAATGCCCGCCGCCATGATAGTGGCCGCCGTGGCCCCAGCCACGCCAGCCCTCGGGTCCGCCCCAGCCATAGCCCCGGCGGAAGCGATAGCCGCACCAGTACCAGCCGGGGCCCTGCCAGCCGTCGAAGTACCAGCAGTAGTGGCGGCCGCCCCAGAAATACTGCACCGCCTCCAGCGTCGGCGGCGCGTCGCCGGCGATGAAGATGGCCGGCGTCGGGATCACAGAGGCGAAATGGCTCGCCGTCTGCGCGGCCGCCGGAAGGGCGACGAGCATCGAGGCGGCGGCGAGAGCAGAGAGTAAGGGTTTCATGGGCGTCCAAGGGCTGCGCCGGGCCAACGCGAGATGCGCTGCGGCTCGTCTCTCGGGTGCTGAACGCAGAGCCGCCGCGAGGGTTCGCGCGAACCTCGTTCCTTCGTGACGATGGAAATATTGGAATTATACAGAGCTGATTAGGCTTCAATCTGGGCGTCAGGCTTCCGGGGACCTTTGCATGAGCTTCAATCTTCGATCCGTGGCCCTCGCCGCCGCGGTCCTGCTGTTCGGCGCCGCCGCTCACGCCGCGCCGGTGGTGAAAGGCCCCGAGCATGGGACCCTGATCATCGCCGGCGGCGGCAAGCTCGGGCCGGAGATCCTGGGCCGGTTCATCAACCTGGCCGGCGGGCCGAGCGCGGAGATCGTGGTGATCCCCACCGCCGGCGGCGAGGCCAAGTACGGTCCCGACTGCGACTGCCTGAAGATCTTCAAAGAGCTGGGCGCGACCCACCTCACCATCCTGCACACCACCGACCGCAAGGAGGCCGACAGCGAGGCGTTCGTGGCGCCTTTGAAGCGCGCCAAGGCGGTGTGGTTCGTGGGCGGCCGCCAGTGGCATCTGGTGGACAGCTATCTCAGCACCCGCACCGAGACCGAAATCCACAACCTGCTGGCCCGCGGCGGCGTGGCGGGGGGCACCTCGGCCGGCGCCTCGATCCAGGCCTCCTACATGGTGCGCGGCGCCAAGGCGGGGAACGAGGTCCTCATGGCCCCGGGCTATGAGCAGGGCTTCGGCCTGATCACCGGCGCCGGCGTCGACCAGCACGTCACCGCGCGCCATCGCGAAGGCGACCTCGACGCCCTGGTGAAGGCCCACCCCGACCTCCTGGGCATCGGCATCGACCAGTCCACCGCCATCGAGGTGAAGCGCGACAGCTTCAAGGTGCTGGGCGCGGGCCACGTGTTCATCCACGACGGGAAGGAACAGCCGAACGGCGGGCATTACTACCTGCTGGGCGCGGGGGACGGGTTCGACCTGACGACGCTGACATCGACGGCGAAGCGGTAGGGGCGGTCTCCCTACGCAGGGCAAAGCTAGTCCTGCAATCTTGATCGCCGCGCTCCCGCGGCCCAAAAGGCGCACCTGTCCCGCAAGCGCATCGGACCCGTGGATGTCAGAAACCCGAAGCCTCGCCCCCGCGCCGCGCTGGATCCTGTTCGCCGCGATCGCGGTAGCGGGCCTGCTGTATGTGAAGTGGCTGCCCTATTGGGATCGCGCCTTTGTGGCGGCGTCCACGCACTCGATCGGCCAGTCGATCCTCATGGGCAAGGCGGCGCACCCGCCAGCGCCGTCGTGGGACGCGGCGCTGGCCTATGCCCTCGCCTACGGAAAGGCGATCTGGAAGGCGATGGTCCTGGGCCTGGTGCTGGGGTCCGGCGCCCAAGCGCTGCTGCCCACCGACTGGGTGACGCGCTTACTCGGCAGGACCCGGTTCGGCAGCGCGGTGGCGGGCGGCCTTCTCGCCCTGCCTGGGATGATGTGCACCTGCTGCGCGGCGCCCGTGGTTGTCGGTTTGCGCCGACAACAGGCTTCGGCCGGCGGCGCGATCGCCTTCTGGCTCGGCAACTCCGTTCTGAACCCCGCGACGCTGGTCTTCATGGGCTTCGTCCTGGGGTGGCGCTGGACGGCGCTGCGGATCATCCTCGGTGTGCCGATGGTGTTCGGCCTGGGCTATCTGGCCAACCGTCTGACATCGGCGCGAGAGGCCGCGCAGGCCGAGACGGCGACCGCCGCGCTGGTCGCCGCCCCGCAGGACACCCCCTTCCGCAGATGGCTGCTGATCCTCGGCCGCATGACGCTGCGGCTGGTCCCGGAGTACATAGTCCTGGTGCTGCTCCTCGGCGCGGGACGCGCGTGGTTGTTCCCGACCATCGGGCCCGACATCGGCAATCACGTCCAATGGATCGTGGCCTTCGCCGTCGTCGGCGCGCTGTTCGTGATCCCCACCGCCGGCGAGGTTCCGATCATCCAGGCCATGCTCGCACTGGGGATCGGCGCGGGTCCGGCGGGCGCGCTCCTGATGACCCTGCCGCCCATCAGCCTACCGTCGATGGCCATGCTGGCCCGATCCTTCCCGCCGCGCATCCTGGCCGCGGTCGCCGGCGGCGTCGTACTGTTCGGCTTGGCCGGCGGCGCGCTGGCCGTCGCAATGGGCCTCTGAGGCAGGGCGGCGATCAGGGCGAAGTCGGCGCTTCGCCTTTCCGCCTCGGCGCGGGGTACAGCGGTTTACGCGGGCGGTGGCGCAGGCGGACGAGCTGGCGCTTGAGCGGGCCGATGGCGCGCTCCATCTCGCGTATCGGACCCGGCGGCGGCTCCTGCGCGACCATCTCGATCTGGTCCTGCAACCACTCCTCCCGCCAACGACAGGCGTCTTCCACCTCACGGGCGAAGTTCGAGTCGCGCATCCAGCGGCGCAGGGTGTTGAATGAGGGGCCGCCGGGCGCGCGGCTGTAGCTGAGGAACGTGCCGCCAGTGGCGATGTGATCGGCGACGTCTTCCGCTAGGATATCCGGGACCGGCGATCCGACGTGGCGCTTCGCGGCGAGGATCATTTTCAGCACCCGGTCGAACTGCGGCTGCTCGCGTCGCCAGCGCGTCAGGACCTCGCGGGAGGGCAGCTCTGGGTCCGATTTCAGCAGCGCCTTCAGGCCGCTCGCCGTCCGCAGCCGCACGATGATCCGGTCGGCCACCTTGGGATCGAACTCGCGGCGGCGGGCGCAGCCCCATTCTCGGCTTCGCTGGTTGCGCCGTTGCAGCAGGGCGAAGGCGGCCTCCGCGAACGGCGCCTGAGCGATTTTCCAGCGGCGGTAGGCGGTTTGCGACGGCATCCCCGGCTGGCCCAGCAGCGACCGGATTGGCGCGCCCGCCCGCGCCTGCGCCAGGAAGGCCTGCGCCTTGGCCTCATCGACGACCCAGAGCCTGCGCCACTCGCCTCGGCGGCGCGCGGCGGTGAGGGCTTCGCCGAACAGGGGGTCGGCTCGGGCCCAGGTGCGGACGGTGTTCTCGAATGGCATGCCCGGCGAAGCGCAGACCGCGCGGAGGAACTCGCCTGCGTCCACTCGCGCCACGATCTCGGCTTTCAGGCGAGAGGCGTCCTGGGCGTAGGGGCTGGGCATGGGCGGGATCGAGGTTGGTGATGGCGGGGAATTGAACAAATAGGGAACATGCGGCTTGCGCGCAAGCGGATCGGGCGGTCGTCAGGATGGTCAAACGCCGGTGCGCGCCGCGACCCCCGCCTAAGGTTCGCGCACTTCGACGCCGGAGACCGGCCCTCGGAACGTCCGGTTCAGCACCGGATCAGTCCAAATCCCAGACAGCGGAGCCACGCCAGGCGGCGGGTCGTGGGCTGGAACCCCCTCCGTCACGGCGTTCCGCGCCGCGACACCTCCCCCTCAATCGGGCTGCGCCCTGGGGGAGGATCTTGTAGGTGCTAATCCATCTCGGGCATCAGCAAATCCCGGGCGGCCTTGGCGTCCTTCATGACCTGCTCGGTCATGATCTCCAGGCTGTCGAACTTGGCCTCGGGGCGCAGGAAGGCGATCAGGTCGGTCTCGATCACCTGGTCGTAGATGTCCTCGTCGAAGTCGAACAACCACACTTCCAGGAGGGGGACGCGCGTACCCTCGATGGTCGGGTTGACGCCGAGGTTGGCGACGCCGGGGATGTCGCGGCCGTCCGGCAGGCGGGTGCGGGTGGCGTAGACCCCGAACCTGGGGATCACATAGTCGCCGAGCGCCACATTGGCGGTGGGGAAACCCAGCTTGCGGCCGAGCTGGCGGCCGCGCTGCACGGCGCCCTCGATGGCGAAGGGCCGGCCGAGGATGGCGGCGGCATCGGCGGGACGGCCGTCGCGAAGGGCCTCGCGCACGGCGGTCGAGGAGAACTTCTCGCCGCTGGCGTCGGCCACCGGCTCGGCTACCGAGACTCCGAAGCCCAGCTCTTCGCCATAGGCCCTCATGGCCTCCGGGCTGCCGGTGCGGTTCTTGCCGAACGTGATGTCGAAGCCGACCGCCACATGCGCCGCGCCCAGGCCTTGATGCAGCACCTTGGCGGCGAACTCGCGGTCGCTCATGTCGGCGAGATTGTCGAAGGGCAGGACGTAGAGCACGTCGACGCCCAGGGCCTCGAGCGCGCGAGCCTGCTGGTCCGGCTTCATCAGGCGGAACGCGGGCTCGTCGGGGCGGAAATAGGCGCGCTGGTGCGGGTCGAAAGTGATCACGCCGAGCTGAGCCCCGAGTTCCGCTGCGGCCTTGGCGGCCAGCGCGATCACCCGCTGGTGCCCGCGGTGCACGCCGTCGAAGCTGCCCATGGCCAGCGCGGCGCCGCGGTCGCCGTCCGGCAGGTCCTTCCAGCCCTTGATGACCCTAAGGCGCCTCATTTGTCCCTGCGGGGGACCATGATCAGGGCCTCGCCGTCCACCACGGTCTTGCCGTTCACCAGGCAGACGGTCTCGAAGGTGGCGTGGGCCTTGGCGGCGTCCAGCGCCTTGACCGTCACCCGGGCCACCACGGGATCGCCGATCTTCACCGGGCGGCGGAAGCGCAGCGACTGCGACAGGTAGATCGCGCCCGGCCCCGGCAGGTCGTTGCCCAGCACTGCGGAGATATAGGCCGCGCTCAGCATGCCGTGGGCGATCCGCCCGCCGAAGGCTGTGGTCTTGGCGTAGGCCTCGTCCATGTGCACGGGATTGACGTCGCCGGAGACCGCCGCGAAGGCCTCGATGTCGGCGGCGCCGACGGTGTGCGCAACCTCGGCGCTCTGGCCCACGCTCAGCTCGTCGAAATAGAGTCCCTGCACCCGTCGCTCCTCAGCTGTAGCGTTCCACTTAGCGGCGATCAGTCCCGCTCACCAGACCAGGTCGGCGATGGCGTAGGTCGCGCTGAGCCCATCCTGTCGCAGGAGATCGGCGACAGCGGCGGCGTTGAGGCCGTCCGGCCCGATGGTCTCGCCGCCGTGGATGCCGCTGGCCACGAACAGCACGTCGAGGCCCCGCGCATTGGCGCCGCGGATGTCGGTGGGCAGGCCGTCGCCGATGCAGAGCACGCGGGCCGGCTCCAGCGGCCGGCCGAGGCTCTCAGCGGCCTTGGCCAGGGAGAGTTCATAGATCGCCGGATAGGGCTTGCCGGCCATGGTGACGCGGCCGCCCAGGCTCTCGTAGAGCTGGGCCAGCGCGCCGCCGCAGTAGATCAGCTTCTCGCCACGCTGCACGACAATGTCCGGGTTGGCGCAAATGAGCTCCAGATCGCGGCCCACCGCTTCGATGAAGCGATCGCGGTAATCGGCGGGCTCGTCGTTCTCGTCGTCGTACGGGCCGGTGACCGAGATGAACTTTGCGCTCGCCAGGTCGGAGGTTTCCAGGCCGAGGCCCTCGTAGAGCGGCCAGTCGCGGTCGGGGCCGATCAGCCAGGCGGGGCCGGGCGCGCGGGCGGCCAGCAGCCGCCGCGTGGCGTCGCCAGAGGTGACGATGTGGCTCCAGGCCTCGCGCGGCACGCCGAGCGTATCGAGCTGTTCGATGACGGGGCCGCAGGGACGCGGGGCGTTGGAGATCAGCACGACCGGGCCGCGCTCGGCGCGGAACTTTGCCAGGGCGTCGCAGGCGGCGGGGAAGCTCTCGCGGCCGTTGTGGATCACCCCCCAGACATCGCAGAGCAGGGCGTCGTAGCGCCCGGAAAGCTGGGAGAGGCCGGCGACGGACTGGGGAGCGGTCATCGGGCGCGGGTAGCGGGGCGCCGGCTCCCGGTCAATCGGATCGTGCGTGTCGGCTAGGCCTTCGCCGCGGCGATATAGCCCCCGATCGCCGAGGCCATCACGTCCAGTGGCATGGCGCCGGACAACAGCCCCGCGTCGTGAAAGGCCTTGATGTCGAACTTCGGCCCCAGCGCCGCCTTGGCCCGCTCCCGCTGATCGAGCCAGAAGGTGTGGCCGATCTTGTAGCTGCAGGCCTGGGCGGGAATGGCGCAGTAGCGCTGCACCTCCCGTGTCGTGGAGCCCTCGGCGTCGCCGTCCAGGCCCATCATATATTCGATCGCCTGCTCGCGGCTCCAGCGCATGGCGTGCATGCCGGTGTCGACCACGCAGCGGCCGGCGCGGAAGATCTGCGCCTTGCGCCAGCCGATCTCGCCCAGCGGATCGTCCTCGTACATGCCGAGTTCCTGGGCCAGCTGCTCGGCGTAGAGCGCCCATCCTTCGCCATAGGCCGAAAAGTACATGTTCTTGCGCAGCATCGGGATGCCCTGGCTCTCCTGCGCCAGGCCGCCCTGTAGCTGATGGCCCGGCAGACCCTCGTGATAGAGGGTCGAGGGCAGGTTCCACTTCGGCCACTCGTGGGTGTCGGCCAGGTTGAAGAAGATGACGCCCGGCCGCGAGCGGTCCATGGGCGCCGGTTCCGAATAGGCCAGCGGCGAACCGGACTCGATGGCGGGCGGCACGCGCCGGGGCTCGATCGCCTGGTTCGGCAGGCGGTTGAACATGGTGGGCAGGCGCGCCTGAACCGCCGTCAGCCGCTCCTGAAGGTAGGCGAGCAGCTGGGCCCGGCCCGGATCGGTGTTGGGGAAGTAGTAGCTGGGGTCTTTGTAGAGCGCCTTGATCCGCTCGCCGACCGTGCCCTGACTGAGGCCCTGCTTCTTCAGGAGGACGTCCAGGCGCGCGCCATATTCCTTGGCCTGGTCGAGGCCCAGCTGGTGCACCTCGGCCGGCGTCATGCCGGTCGTGGTCGTGTATTTCAGATTGGCCGCGTAGAAGGCCGGGCCCTGCTTGAAGCGCCAGATCCCGGCGTCGTGGACCGCGCCCGGCCGGGCCTGCTTCAGGGCGGCGATCTGGCGGTCCAGCGCGGGGCCGACTTTGGCGTCATAGACCTGGGCCGCCCGATGGCCAAAGCCCTCGCCGAGACCCTTGGCGCGGGCGCGTTTGTCGAGTGATTTCACCAGGTCCGACTTGTCGCCGGTGGTCCGCAGCGCCCCCACCTGGGCGATGGTGATGTCGAGCAGGAAGTCCGGCGGCAGGACACCCTTGCCCACATCGTGGCGGAAGCGATCGGTGTTGCTGTCCAAGGCGGTCGCGAAACCGTCCAGGCGCGCGAGATAGGCCTCGGCGTCGGACGCGGTCTCCACCGTGTGGTTGTCGTCCAGGAAATCCGGCATCCGCTGATAGGCGCCGGTGATGGGCGAGAGCACGTAGCAGGAGGGCGAGAACCCGTCGCGCCCGCCGATGTCCAGGTCGAGGAGCGGCTGGGTGGTCTCGGCGACGTAGAGCACCGTGTCGTAGTTCACCGCGTCCATGCCGGTGAGCTTCGTCCGGTCGATGGCCTTCAGCCGGCGCATCTGACTGAGGTTCGCCGCCCACTCGGCGGCCATGCCGGCCGTGGAGACGTCTTCAAGCTTGGACTTCAGGCCGGCGTACCTGCCCTTGTCGAGGGCGAGCTGGGTGGCGCCCTCGGGCTGGCGTTCCAGGTTCTCCTGGAAGAAGGCGTCGAGCAGGGCCGTGAGCTTCGCGGACTCGGGCGAAGCGGCGTGGGCGGCGGACGCGGACGAGAGGATGGCGGCGGCGGCGCCGGTGGCGAGTAGCTGACGGCGATCGAGCACGTGTGTTCCCCCAACTCACCCGCTCATCCCCGCGAAAGCAAGGACCCAGGCGCTTTCCTTGTTGAGCATGGATCGCGGAGCATTGGCAGGCGTCCGCAACACAAAAAACCTGGGTCCCCGCTTTCGCGGGGATGAGCGGTTTAGGGGCGTGGGACTACCCGAACGCCGCGCGGCGCGGGAGCGTGTCTCGGAACTGCGGGCGGATCAGGTTGGGCGGCGGGCCGGCTTCGGTGAGCACGGCTTCCTTGATGGCGCGGGGCTCGCCGAACAGGTGGCCCTGGCCGTAGTCGAGGTTGAGGTCCAGCAGGTCGACCACCTGGCGCTCGGCCTCGATCTTCTCGGCGATCACCTCGACGCCGTAGCGGCGGGTGAGCTGGGTGAAGTCCTCGGCGGCGAGGTCGGGCAGCGAGCGCAGCACCAAGCGGCCGTCGACCTCGGTCAGTTCGTCCAGCAGCACCTGGGCGGCGATCTTCAGGAACTTCACGTCCGAGCGGGCCAGATCCTGCCAGTCGAGGTCGAGGTCGGTGACCTTGTCCAGGCTGAAGCGGAAGCCGAGATCGGCGAGCTTCCCCATGTTGCGCGCCTCCACCGAGCCGCGGGCGTCGAACGCCGCCTGGCCGACCTCGAAGATCAGCGCGCCGGCCAGGTCGCGGTTGGCGGTGAGCAGGTCGAGGAATTGCGGGAAGAAGCTCTCGTCGCCCAGGCTGGCCATGGAGACGTTGCAGAAGATGCCGATCTTGCGGTCCTGCTTGGCCAGGCGCCGCACGATCTGCACGCAGCGGAACAAGAGCAGGTTGTCGATGGCGGTGACCAGACCGCCGGGCTCGGCGACGGTCAGGTACTCCGCCGGCATCATCACCCGGCCGGTGTCGTCGCGCAGGCGCGAGAAGCTCTCGTAGAAGCGGGTGCGCCGCTGCGGCAGGGCGACGATCGGCTGCAGGTAGAGGTCGACGCGGTTCTCGGTCAACGCCTCGCGCACGGTGTCGAGCAGGGCCGGCGTCTGGCGCGCGTCGCCGCCCAGGCGCGCGGGGAAGGCCGGCGCATCGCCCTGCTCGTCCAGCCGGGTCTGCATCCGCTGGACCAGGGTCTCCAGCATGTGGACCTCGTCCAAGAGGTCGTCGGAGCGTTGGGCGTCGTCGGCCACGGCCTCGAAGATCTCGGTGACCCGGGCGTCCAGCGCCTCGACCTGGGTCAGGAGAATGCGGTGGGCCTCGCGGATGGTCTCCACGTCGCCCTTGATCTGGCCGGTCTCCAGCGCGCGCTCGATCAGGCCGTGGAAGGCGAGGCAGAGGCCAAGCCCGCCGACGAGCGCCGCCACCCCTGCGCCCCAGCCGCCCCCGTTCCGCCACAGCGTCAGGGAGACGATCAGCGACAGGCAGAGGTAGGTCGCACAGAGAAGGCCGAGGGTCAGCCGGCGCATGGTCCCGCCATCCGAATCACTTCGGCCAGTATCCGACGCAGCTTGACGGCAAGTCGAAGGAATTAACGCGGGCGCGGCGTTGTGGCTGGCGCGGCAAGATTTGATCCACGAACCACACGAACCACACGAACGGGTTTCGTCCTGAGAAGCTCGCACAGCGGGCAGTCCCTTTTCAAACCACCAAGATCGCCAAGAGGCCGAGCCAGGCCCGCAGGCCTTGCGATCGCCCTCATTTTCTTGGCGCTCTTGGTGTTCTTGGTGGTTGAATCGACCGAGCCTCCGCTGACGCGGAGCACTCGTTCGTGTGGTTCGTGTGGTTCGTGGACCAAGTCGCCGCTTCGCGGCCGTGCTGGCCTCGCAAAGCAAATTATGTGATCGGTGTTCACCTGAGCTAGCGCGAGACCTGACGATGGCGGACGGAACTCCAGGCGGCGGGGCGGTCGAGCATTTCGACGTGCTGATCGTGGGCGCGGGCCTGTCGGGGATCGGCGCCGGGTGGCACCTGCAGGACAAGGCGCCCGACCGCAGCTACGTGATCCTGGAAGGCCGCGAGGCGATCGGCGGCACCTGGGACCTGTTCCGCTATCCGGGCATCCGCTCCGACAGCGACATGTACACCCTGGGCTACGCCTTCAAGCCGTGGACCGAGGCCAAGGCGATCGCCGATGGGCCTTCGATCCTGAAGTACGTCCGCGAGACCGCCCGCGACTATGGGATCGACCAGCACATCCGCTATGGCCACCAGGTCACCGCGGCGGCCTGGTCGAGCGAGGATGCGCTCTGGACCATCATCGCCCGGCTGAAGGACGGCCGCACGGTCAAGCTGACTGCCAGCTTCATGTTCCTCTGCGGCGGCTACTACAATTACGAGGGCGGCTACACGCCGGAGTTCCCCGGCCGCGAGCGGTTCAAGGGCGCCTTCGTCCACCCGCAGCACTGGCCGGAAGACCTGGACTACGCTGGCAAGCGCGTGGTGGTGATCGGCTCGGGCGCGACGGCGGTGACCCTGGTCCCGGCCATGGCCGCCACGGCCAGGCACGTCACCATGCTGCAGCGTTCGCCCACCTATGTCGTCTCCCGGCCCGCCGAGGACGAGATGGCCAACAAGCTGCGCCGGTGGCTGCCGGGCATGCTGGCCTATCAACTGATCCGCTGGCGCAATGTGCTGTTCGGCATGTGGTTCTTCCGCCTGGCCCGCAACAAGCCCGCCGCGGTGAAGAAGAATATCATCGACATGGTCCGCGCCCAGCTTGGCCCCGACTACGACGTCGATCGCCACTTCACGCCGACTTACAATCCCTGGGACCAGCGGCTGTGCCTCGTGCCCGACGCCGACCTCTTCGAAGCGATCAAGGCCGACAAGGCCAGCGTGGTCACCGACACCATCGAGACTTTCACCGAAACCGGCATCAAGCTGAAGTCCGGCGCCGAGCTGCCCGCCGACATCATCGTCAGCGCCACGGGCCTGCGCCTGCAGGTGCTGAACGGCCTGGCGCTGAGCATCGACGGCCGCGCCGTCGATCCGAGCCAGACGCTCGCCTACAAGGGCATGATGTACGAGGATATCCCGAACCTGGCGACGGTGTTCGGCTACACCAACGCGTCCTGGACCCTGAAGGCCGACCTGACCTGCGAATACATCTGCCGGGTGCTGAACCAGATGAAGCGCACCGGCCTGCGCCAGGTGACCGCCCGCAACGACGACCCCAATATCGAGCGCCAGCCATGGCTCGATTTCTCCTCCGGCTACGTCCAGCGCGCCATGGCCTCGTTCCCGAAGCAGGGCTCCAAGGCCCCGTGGCGCCTGCACCAGAACTACGCCATGGACCTGATGAGCCTGCGCTACGCCAAGCTGGAGGACGGCGTGCTGCAGTTCTCGAACCCGGCGAAGGCGCGGGCGAAGGTGGCGGCCTAGACCCTGTCCCGGCTGACTTGAATCAAGTCAGCCGGGAAAGAACAGGGTCGTCGTCTATATCTGGAGCCCTTCTTATCCACTCAGGTTGATCCGACCTGAGTGGGAAGGGCTCTAGGCGCCGGCGCGAAGGGAACAAAGGCGGGGGTGAGCGCACTGCTAAGCTGCGTCGAACAGGTCGGCGGGAGAACGCCCTCATGTTTCGCATCGCCCACGTCGGAGCCGCGGTGGCGGCTGGCGCTTTCCTGATGCAGGCGGCTCAGGCCAACGCTCAGCAAGCCGACCCACCGAGCGAGGGAATCTTCGGCTGGTCGGTGGCCGCCACCCTGCAGCTTCGCGTCGCGCCCGACTACATGGGGTCCAAAACCTACAGCGTCGGGCCGGGCGGCAGCCTGAGCCTGTCGCGGCCGGGCGTGGCGCCGGTTTTCATCGCCCCGGACGACAGCCCCAGCCTGCACCTGATTGGCGACCCCAGCCTGAACACAGGCGTGGTGCTCCGGTGGCGCTCCAGCCGCGACGATCACGACCGTCTGCGCGGGTTCGACAAGATCGACTGGGCCGTCGAGCCCGGCGCCTTCGTCAACTGGTGGCCGGTCGACGCCTTGCGGATCCGCGCCGAAGTGCGCCACGGCTTCGGCGGCAACCGGGCCTGGATGGCGGATCTGAGCGCCGACGCGGTCTACCGCGACGCCACATGGGTGCTGTCGATCGGGCCGCGCGCGCACTGGGCGGAGAGCAAGTTCACGCAGACCTATTTCGGGGTGACGCCGCTTGAGGCGGCGCGCAGCCCCTTTGGGATCGGGGCCTATGCAGGCGACGGAACGTTCTCCTCGGCTGGCCTGCTGGCGAGCGCCGAATATCGTTGGACCCCGCGCTGGAGCATCGTGGCGGACAGCGAATATCATCGCCTGATGGGAAGTGCGGCCGGCAGTCCCATCGTCGCTATCCTGGGGTCAAGGGACCAGTTCAGCACCGCGCTTGGGGTCAAGTACATCTTCGGCCGATAGGGCCGTAAGGGCGGATCGACATTCATTCTGAGGTCACGGTTCGGCGATCCTCCTCCCCTTGTGGGAGGTGTCAGCCGGACGGCTGACGGTGGTGGGGTCACGCTCCGTTCGCCGCGCGAGACTGAGTTTCGGGCCGCGCTGAAAGGTTTGAGAGACCCCACCTCCGACCTGCTCCGCAGGCCACCTCCTCCCACAAGGGGAGGAGGACGCCTCTATACCTGAAGTCCAGGCTTGGCTGGATGGCCCGGACGACGGCTACAGCCACCGTTCCCAGACGCGGGCGTAGGTTTCCCGGGCCCGGGCGCTCAGCGGCCGGTGCGACCAGGTCTTGCCGTCGATGGGCGTGGCGCGCGCCCGGTCATCCTCGGCCATGGCTTCCAGCTCGCGCGCGGTATCGGCGCCCAGGACAACGGCGTCGACCTCGTCGTTGGAGATGATGCTGCGGTGGTCGAAGTTCGACGATCCGACCGCCGACCAGACGCCGTCCACGACCACCGTCTTGGAATGCAGCACCAAGTCGTGGGTCTCGTAGATCTTCACCCCGGCTTCCAGGAGGTCGGCGTAGTGGGCGTGGCCGAGCGCGATGGAATTGGGCGAGTCGCTGCGGTCCGGCAGCAGCAGCCGCACGTCCACGCCGCGGCGCGCCGCCTCGGTCAGGGCCTCCATCTCATCGTGGGTCGGCACGAAGTAGGCCGCGCTGGCCGTGACCGACTTGCGCGCGCTGCGGATCGCGGAGATCACGGTCATGTAGTAGCGGGTGGCGTCTTGGTGTGGCGCGCTGCCGAGGATGCGCACCACCGCGCCGCCCGTCGGCGGCAGGGTCGGAAACCAGCCCGCCTCGTCGATCGCCGGCCCGTGCTGCTCGCGCCAATGGTCCTGGAAGAGGGTCTGGAGCTGGGCCACGGCGGGTCCGGTGATCTCCAGGTCGGTGTCGCGCCAGTGCGCAGCGGGCTCGCCCGGGATGCTCCCCGATTTGCCCATGGGATTGGGCTGGTAGGTCGTGCTGAGGTTGACGCCGCCGACGATGGCGGTCGAGCCGTCGACCACCAGGATCTTGCGGTGATCGCGGTCGTTGGGCGTATAGCCCACCTTCGCCTTCAGGGGATTGAGCGGGTTGAACTCGAGGACGTTTACGCCGCCGGCCCTCAGCCGGTCGAGGAAGGCCTTCGGCGTGTCACTGGAGCCGAAGCTGTCATAGATGACGTTGACCGCCACGCCCTCGGCCCGCTTGGCGAGGAGCAGGTCGCCGAGGTGGACACCGTCGATCTCGACGTCCTCGAAGATGAAATACTCCAGATTGACGCTGTGCTTCGCCGCGCCGATCGCGGCGAACATGGCGCGGAAGGTGATCACGCCATCTTTCAGCAGATGGGTGGTCTCGCCGGCCACCAGAGGGCTCTCGGCCACCGCCTGTTCGATGGCCATGTGACGGTGCAATAGCGCGTCCTCGCCCGGCGTGTCGCTGAGCTGGGCGAGCTTCGCCTTGATCTGAGCCGACGTCAGGGGGCCGTGCGTTCCGATGATCTCGGGCGTTTGCGCGCTCGCCGCGCGCCCGACCGTCGGGCTGATCGTCGGAACCGTGGTGCAGGCCGAAAGCCCCGCAAAGCCGATGCAGAGCGCGGCCATCGCCCGGCTCGCAGGAAGTCGCCGGACGTTCAACGGCTCAGCCCAGGCGTCGTGCCGCTGGCGACCCCGCCCGCGCCTTGCGGCGCGGACACCAGGGTGAAATCGATCGCGCCGCCGGTCTCGAGACTGCGGAACTTGACCGGCACACCGTGGGCGTCGATCCAGACCTCCCACTTGTTCGGCTGGGCGGCGGTGTTCACGTGGTAGTGCCGGGCCGACTCGGAAACCCCGTGCAGCACGATCGTTTCCGGCTCGCCGCCGGTCACCTCGACTGAGCTGATCTTGCCGGTGCGGGTCGACACCACGGCGCCGGGGCCCAGCCGGTTCAGGGACCAGGGGTCGGACGCCACGACGTCGGCCGGCGCGGTCTCGGTTCCCGAGGGCGAGGTGACCGCGAACCTGTCGCCGCCGGCCGCTCCGCTGATGGTGCTGCGCCGGCCATTGGTGCTGTTCAGGCTCTGGAAGGATATCAACCGGTGATCGCGCCAGACCTCCGTCTGGTCGGCGGTCTCCCGGCGAACCACGACGCCCAGGACCCTGACCGCGATCCTCAAGTGGGCCTCCGCGCGCGTCAGCCCATCGGCCTCGTCGCTGCTGCGATCGTAGGTTCCGATGGCCCCATAGACCGGGTGGGTGACCGCGTAGCTGTAGATCTGCGGCGACGTCTTCGCCACGACGGGCGAGGCGCCGGCGGCAAGAAGCGCAGCGCAGCCCAGGATCGGAGTCCATTTCATTCTACATTTGTTCCCACGCTACCTGCACCGTAACGCGCGGACCGCCGATAAGGTTGTCGTCTGCCCGACATATAGCCGGGCGAGGGAGCAGAGATGATCAGCCCAAGGGGTTCGGCGCCGAATGCGGCTACGCCTGTCATACGACGGTCGCGGCGGACGACTACATCTACACCGCCTATCCGCCCAGGTGAGGCGCCGGCCGCGAGACGCCGCCCAGGGCTAAAGGCCCAGGACTTCAGACTCATTGGCAGCGAGCACTTTACAGACTAAATTCGCGGACCTCTCGTGAGGGCATCGTACAGTGTCGAGTATTCGACATGTATGCTATCACTCACCGGGATAGGGAATGGCTGGCAGCGCCCTTGAGGTCAGGGTTGCTGGCCTTGGCCGCTACGGATTGGTTGGGGAATTCGAAGATGACCGAGATCGTCGATGTTCACCTCGGAAGACGGCTGCGTCAGCGGCGTAGACTACTGCACCTCACGCAGAGCGATCTTGCGGCGACCTGCGGCGTCGGCTTCCAGCAGATTCAGAAATACGAATGCGCCACGCACCGCATCTCAGCGGCGATGCTCTGGCGGCTGGCGGGCGCGCTCGGGGTGGGAACGCAGTACTTCTATGAGGGCCTCGATAGCGAAGCTTCCGCCGAACAGCGCGTAGCGTAAGGCCGTTCCGGTCAGCCCCGCGGTGTCACCGGTCATCCTGATCAACGTCTTCACGGTGGCGCCGGCCGATCAGACGCGTCTCGTGGAGTTGCTGACCCGCGCCACCGAGACCTCCGTGCAGCATGCCCCGGGCTTCCTGTCGGCGACCCTGCACCGGAGCTTGGACGGCGCGAAGGTCACCATGTACGCGCAGTGGCGCAGCGCCGAGGACTACCAGGCCATGCGCGCCGATCCGACGCCCGCGCCCTATCTGCAGGAGGCGCTGCAGATCGCGACGTTTGAGCCGGGGATGTATGAGGTGGCGGAGAGGTTCGGTGGGGCGGAAGCCTGAACTCCGGCGAGCCTTCCTTTTCCCCTTCGTCATCCTCCGGTCAGCCGTAGGCTGATCCGGGGGGCCCAAGCTGAATTTCAGAATAGAGCGAGGCCGCTTGGGTCCCCCGGATCGCGTCTTCGCGCGACCGGAGGACGACGAGGTTTGGGTGGGCGGTGAGTTAGGGATGAAGCGCAAGCCGCGGCTTAAATCTTATGGCGGCCATTCTGCCTTGGGGCCTCGGCTTCTCAAGGACGGCGCAAAGCGCCGCCGCGACGCGGCCGGCCAGAGGCCGGTCCTTGACAAGCCGAGGCCCCAAGGCTCGCTTCAACCATGAGGTTTAAGGCGCGGTGGCATCTGGGAGATGCAAAAGCGAAGGGGGCGCGAATTGTCACTATTGGCTGCGCTCGCGGCGTTAGTCGTAGCCGGGACCGAACCTCCAGCGGCGCGGGAGACCGGGCAGCAACGGCATGACCGGGTGACCGCCGAAGTGGCCAGCGGCAAAATCCACTACTATCCCGAGAAGGCCCTCTCGGCCGGCGTAACGAGCGGCGAGGCTGTATTGGACTGTCTCGTGGACGGAGAGTGGCTGACGGACTGCAAGGTCGCGAGCGAAGAGCCGAGCGGTTACGACTTCGGCGCCGCGGCCTTGCGGATGGCTCCCCTTTTCAAGATGAAGCCGCAGCCCGATCCGACGAAACAGCCAGCCGCCGGCGCCCGAATTCAAGTTCCGATTAACTTCAATCTTCCGACCTAGCGCTTCCGAGAAGCCGGCGTAGTGCTGCCAACCCCCCTAGTGCTGGCTCTCCGGCATCCGCACCGCCAACCCGTCCAGCGCGTCCGAGACCTTGATCTGGCAGGAGAGGCGCGAGTTGTCCTCGACGTTCTCGGCGAAGTCGAGCATCGACTCTTCCATGGCCGACTTCTCGCCGGTCTTCGAGCGCCAGGCCTCATCCACATAGACGTGGCAGGTGGCGCAGGCGCAGGCGCCGCCGCAGTCGGCGTCGATGCCGGGGACGTTGTTCTTCACCGCGCCTTCCATGACGGTGAGGCCGGGCTTCACATCGATGACGTGCTCTGTGCCGTCGTGTTCGATGTAGGTGATCTTCGCCATTAGTCCCTCGACTTAACGCCGTTCAGACGGCGACCTCTTTCATGGAAACGGTGGGGTCTGCAAGTCTGGCCTTGTCGACCGGACGCCGCGCCCCGATCAGCTGTTTGCCCATCATGAACTCGGGCGGTGAATTGATCGCTTCCACCGATTGCACCAGATCGCCCTTCAAGTGGAAGACCGCGAACTTGCCCGACGCCGGGTCGCCGCGGACCAGGATCTGGTCGACGTCGAAGGCGTAGCCGGCGATCTGCAGCTTCAGGTCATACTGGTCGGACCACTGCCAGGGGACCTCGCCGGCCGGCGGCGGGCGGCCGACGATGGCGGCGGCGGCCTGCTTGGCCTGCTCAAGGGCGTTGGGCACGCTCTCCATGCGGAACATGCGGCCGTAGATCGGCATCGGCCGGTGGGCGACGTCGCCGATGGCGAAGATCGACGGGTCGGAGGTGCGGGCCTCCAGGTCGACGACCACGCCGCGGGCGGTGTCGAGGCCGCAGTCCTTGGCGAGCTCGTCGTTGGGCGCGGCGCCGACGCCGACCACCACGGCGTCGCAAGCGATGGTGCGCCCATCGGCCAGGGTGACGCCGGTGACGTGACCGTCCCGGCCCTCGAAGGCCGTCGCCGTGGCGCCCAGCTCGAAGGTGACGCCGTGGGCTTCGTGATAGGCCTTGAAGAAGGTCGAGAGCGTCTCGCAGGCGACGCGGGCCAGCAGGCGATCCTCACGCTCCAGCACCACCACCTCAGCGCCCAGGGCGCGGCCGGAGGCGGCGACCTCGAGCCCGATGTAGCCGCCGCCGACCACGGCCAGCGTCCTTCCCGGCCCGACGGTGGCCTTCAGCGTTTCCGCGTCGGCGGCCGTGCGCAGGAACATCACGCCCTCGAGGTCCGCGCCGAGGATCGGCAACGCGATGGCCCGTGCGCCGGTGGCCAGGATCAGCACGTCGTAGCTGAGGCTCGATCCGTCGGAGAGCGCCACCGTCTTGGCGCCGCGGTTGATGGTGGTCGCCGTGGTCGAGGCGCGGAAGTCGATATTGTGCTCGGGGTAGAACTCCAGCGGCTTCAGGGCCAGCGAGTCCGCGTCGGCCTCGCCCTTCAGCCAGGCCTTGGAGAGCGGCGGGCGCTGATAGGGCGGGATCGGCTCCTCGCCCACCAGGGTGATCGGGCCCTCGAACCCGTACTGGCGCAGCAGCGCCGCCGTCGTGCCGCCCGCATGGCCGGCGCCTAGGATCACCACATGTGCGGTAGGGTCGCTCATCCCGCCTCGATGCCCAAAAATGACGCGAGCGTCAACTTCCCCACGCCGAGCGTCCCGGCGAACACCGGGACCCATACGGCAGGCCAGCCTAACCGGTCGGTCGAGCGGCGCACTCAGATTCAGCTTGGATCCCGGCTTTCGCCGGGACGAGCGGGATGGATCACCCCGCCTTCCGCTCCGCCACCCATTCGTGCACGCGCATGTCGAGCACCGATAGCGGGAGCGAGCCCGAGGCGATGATCATGTCGTTGAAGGCCTTGATGTCAAACTTCGGGCCGAGCGCATTCTGCGCCTCGGTGCGGAGCGCCAGGATGCGGATCATGCCGATCTTGTAGGCCGTGGCCTGGCCGGGCCCGACGATGTAGCGGCGGGTCTCGGCGCGGGCGCCGTCCTCGTCGCGGTGGCCGACGGTCTTCAGGTAGTCGACCGTCTGCTGCTCGGTCCAGCCCTTGGCGTGCAGGCCGGTGTCGGCGACCAGGCGCACGGCGCGGAACAGCTCGCCGTTCAACCGCATGAAGTCGGAGGGGATGTCCTGATAGACGCCCATCTCCTTGCAGAGCAGCTCGGAATAGAGGCCCCAGCCCTCGTTGTAGGCGGCGTTGCGGGCGGCCAGGCGGAACTTCGGAACATCCTTCTGGCGCACCCGGATGTCGCCCTGCATGGCGTGGCCGGGGATCCCCTCGTGGCACATCAGGTCCGGCAGGCTGGCGCGCAGCGAGGTGTTGCCCAGCATGTGCAGATAGACCCGGCCCGGGCGCTTGCCATCGGGACTGGCGCCATTGGTGTGGGCCGCGCCGCCGGCCACCTCGCTGAACAAGGGCTCGCGCACCACCTCGATGCCGTAGATCGGCAGGGTGTTGAACATCGCCGGCAGGTGCGCCCGGTCGTTGGCGATCAGGTCATTGGAATATTTGAGGATCTCGGCGCGGTTCTGGTCGTTGTAGGGCTGCGGCGGATCGAGCCGCAGCAGCTCCTTGTAGTAGGTCTCGGCATCGGAGGAGCCGGCCTGCCTGGCGAGCGCGTCCATCTCGCCCTGGATGCGCTTGACCTCCGAGAGACCCAGGGCGTGGATCTGGGCGGCGGTGAGGTCGGTGCGGGTCTGCAGCTTGAGCGCGGCGGCGTACCAGGCCAGGCCATTGGGCAGGGTGACGGCGCCGACCTTGCCGGAGGGCGCCTTAGCGATATCGGCCTGCAGCCAGTCGGCCATCCGCTGGTAGCCGGGCTTCATGCCGGTCAGGAGCGCGGTCCTGGTCCCCTCCAGCAGCTTCTGCGCCTCGTCCGGCGTGACCTTGCCGGCGGCCTGCAGCTTGCCGACCTTGGCCTTGGCGTCGGCCCAGAGCGGGGAATCCGGTCCAGCCGCATCGAACGGCTGGCCGGAGGTCAGCTTCGCGCCCTCGCGGATGGCGCGCTCGTACTGGAAGCGGGGCATGCGGATGCCCTTCGCAACGGACACGGTCGCGCGCTCGCGCACCTGGTCCATGGCGTGGCCCATGGCCATCACGCGGGCGTTGTAGGCGGCCATGTCGGAGGCCGACTCCACCAGGTGCGAGCCGATCAGGAAGGTCGGCAGGGACGATTGGATCTGGCCGGCGGCGTATTCGTAGTCGCGGAACTTGTAGGCGAGCTCGGTGGAATCCAGCTCGTCGATCCACATGTCGTAGCTGATCTGGGATTCCAGGGGCAGCTTGGCGCGCTGGAACTGGGCCTTCAGGCGCGCCACGCTTCCGCGCCGCCATTCCAGGCGCTGCAGGTCGGCCGCGTCGCTGAGGTCGTTCAGCTTGTCGAGGCCTTCCTTGCTCCCGAAGGAGCTCGACTGCTGCGGGCTGAACTTCATCGCCTGCGCATATTCGGCGTCGAGGAAGGCGGTCAGCCGCGCCGCCTCGCTCTGGCTGGCCGCGCTCGGGCCAACTTGAGCGGCGGCAGGCGCCGGCGCCATCGCTGACAGGAACGCCAGCCCCATGGCCACGGAGGCCGCCGTCGATGTTCCCCAACCCGAATACCTGAACGCCATCTCACCCCTCCGCTCGTTCCCGCGAAGGCGGGAACCCAAGCCGACTTAAAATTTGCCGCGACCGCTCAGCCCAGGCCCCGTATGGGTCCCCGCCTTCGCGGGGATGAGCGGTGTCAATTAGACCACCCGCTCCACCAGCATCTTCTTGACCTCGGCGATGGCCTTGGCCGGGTTCAGACCCTTCGGGCAGACCTGGGCGCAGTTCATGATCGTGTGGCAGCGATAGAGCTTGAAGGGGTCCTCCAGCGCATCCAGCCGCTCGCCCGTCGCCTCGTCGCGGCTGTCGATCAGCCAGCGGTAGGACTGCAGCAGGGTCGCCGGGCCCAGGTACTTGTCCTGGTTCCACCAGTAGCTGGGGCAGGAGGTGGTGCAGCAGGCGCAGAGGATGCACTCGTAGAGGCCGTCGAGCTTCTCGCGGTCCTCCGGCGATTGCAGCCACTCCTTCTGCGGCTCCGGCGTCTCGGTGTGCAGCCAGGGCTCGATGGAGGCGTACTGGGCGTAGAACTGGGTGAGGTCCGGCACCAGGTCCTTCATCACCGGCATGTGCGGCAAGGGGCTGATCTGCACGTCCTTGCCGGGCACCTCGTCCCAGCCGTGGGTGCAGGCGAGCGTGTTGCGCCCGCCGATGTTCATGGCGCAGGAACCGCAGACGCCCTCGCGGCAGGACCGGCGGAAGCTGAGCGTCGGGTCGATCTCGTTCTTGATGTAGATCAGGGCGTCCAGGACCATCGGGCCGCAGTGCTCGACGTCCACCTCGTAGGTGTCCCAATGCGGGTTCTCCGAGCCCTCCGGATCGTAGCGGTAGACGCGGAAGGTCTTGGTCTTCGTAGCCCCGGCCGGCGCCGGAAAATGCTTGCCCTTGGTGACGCGGGAGTTCTTCGGCAGGACGAGTTCGACCATGGTGCTTAGTCCCTAGGAAATGCTGGGCGGCGCGGTCTTGCGCCCCAGGATGATGGCCCCGTGGTGGCCATCGTGGTTGGTGTGGGTCAGCCGCATCTCTTCGACGCCGGCCAGGTTCAACAGGCGCACGACCCGCGACAGGTCGTAGTCGTACATGTGGATGTGACCCACTGGCAGGCTCAGCAGTCGGTCGCCCTTGATCTTCTTGCGGAAGAAGCTGCGGACGGACTCCTGCGCCTCGTCCTTGGGCCACTCGCGGTTCTTGTCGCGCCAGATGGTGAGCTGCAGGCTGACCATGCCACCGTCGGCCAGCTTGCTCAGCAGCTCCTCGATGATCTGCTCGCCGCGCGCCGGCGGGATGTGCTGGAAGACGATGAAGCTGTTGATCCAGTCGAAGGGCCCGGCCGGGATGTGGTCGACGTAATTGACCTTCGAGCCGCGCGCACGCGCCAGGGCCAGCATGCCGGGCGAGATGTCGACGCCGGTCACGTGGCCGGCATAGGCCTGCATCGCCTCGGCCAGCCGGCCCACACCGCAGCCGAAGTCCAGAGCGCGGCCCGAGGGAAGCTCGCCGGTCAGGGCCTTCAGGCCCTCAGCGATCGGGCCGATGTGGAAGGGGCCCGAGGCGTAGAATTCCTCGATCTTCGCCGGTGTCAGGCTCTCGCTGCGGAAGTCCGGATGGCTGAGCACCGCCCAATAGGGCTGCGTCTGACCGAGCTCGCGCCAGTCGGCGTCGGTGTCGCGCACCAGGGGCTTGGGGTCAGCGCCAGGCATGCATGAACACCCGGTTGTGCTTCCAATAGAGGTCCGGCCGGCGCCAGTGCGGCCGGGTCGACGGATGGCCCGTCATCTCGATGCGGGTGAACCCAAGGTCGCGGGTCATGCCTTCCAGGCAGCGCCGGTTGGGCGCCCAGAAGTTGGTCGGGTCGTCGTTAAGCTCGCGGCCGCGGTAGTAGCGCGCCACCGGCCACGGAAGGCCGTCCAGCGCCGTGGCGGTCTCCACCACCAGCAGGTCCGCGGTGACCGAGGCTGCGCGCTCCAGCGCGGCAAAAGGGTCCTTCACATGGTAGAGCACGCCCAGGAACAGCACCACATCGTGCACGCCCACCGTCTCCGGCCCGATGCGCGGCACATCGATATCCAGCGTTGTCACCCGCGAGCCCAGCCGGCGGTGCGCGTAGTCGAACCCCGCCTTGGTCCCCCAGCCGTCGCCCGACCAGCAGAAATGGTCGGTGGCCAGGACGCGCGCCGCGCCCCGCCGCTCCGCCTCGAAGCTGAAGAACCCGTCCCAGGCGCCGATATCCAGCACCCGCTTGCCGGCCACGCCGTGCCCGAAGACCACCTCGGCCTCCGCCGCCAGCACGGCGGCCGGCTTCTCGCCCGCCGTCGTCTCGCCGCCCGGCAGGGTCAGCGAATGGAACCAGCCGATGGCTGGCGGAGTCTCCAGACCTGGCTGGGCGCCGTCCACGATCGCCTCAGTAGACCCGCGCCTTGGGCGGGATCGGGGCGATGTCGTTGGTCATGGTGAAGTCGTGCACCGGGCGGTAGTCGATCCTCACCTTGCCGGTCGCGTCGTCGAACCAGGTGAGCGTGTGTTTCATCCAGGTCTTGTCGTTGCGCTCGGCGAAGTCCTCGCGGGCGTGCGCGCCGCGGCTTTCCTGCCGGTTCTCGGCGCCGACCACCGTGACCACCGCTTGGCCG
>NZ_DATAPY010000091.1:0-25518 GCF_036264965.1 Phenylobacterium sp. | reverse complement strand
CCAACGAGGCCGAGCGCATCCGGGTGCCGGTGGTGGCCTGCGGGGTCGGGGCCGGCGCCGCGGGCGCCGCCGCCGCCATCCGCGCGGGGGCCAAGGAGTTCATCCCGCTGCCGCCGGACGCCGAGCTGATCGCAGCGGTGCTGGCCGCCGTCGCCGACGACAACCGCCCGATGGTGGCGCGCGATCCGTCCATGCAGGCCGTCATCGCGCTGGCCGACCAGGTGGCCGGCTCCGACGCCTCGATCCTGATCACCGGCGAGAGCGGGGTGGGTAAGGAAGTCGTCGCGAGGTACGTGCACCAGAAGTCGCGCCGCGCCAGCCGCCCGTTCATCAGCGTCAACGGCGCCGCGATCCCCGAGAACCTGCTGGAGAGCGAGCTGTTCGGCCACGAGAAGGGCGCCTTCACCGGCGCCGTGGCCCGCCGCATCGGCAAGTTCGAGGAGGCCAACGGCGGCACCCTGCTGCTCGACGAAATCAGCGAGATGGACGGGCGCCTGCAGGCCAAGCTGCTGCGCGCCATCCAGGAACGCGAGATCGATCGGGTCGGCGGCGCCAAGCCCGTCAAGGTCGACATCCGTATCCTGGCCACCTCCAACTGCGACCTGGCCCAGGCCGTGCGCGACGGGACGTTCCGCGAGGACCTGCTCTATCGCCTGAACGTCGTGAACCTGCGCATCCCATCCCTGCGGGACCGGCCGGGCGACGTCCTGGCGCTCTCGGAGTTCTTCATCCGCAAGTACGCCGCCGCCAACGGCATGCCCGAGCGGGCGCTCTCGGCCGAGGCCAAGCGCCGCCTCGCCAGCCATCGTTGGCCCGGCAACGTGCGCGAGCTGGAAAACGCCATGCACCGCGCGGTGCTGATGGCCAACGGCCCGGAGATCGAGGAAGACGCCATCCGCCTGCCGGACGGCCAGCCCCTGGCCGCCGCCGACCCCGGCGCGCGCGCCGCCCAAGCCGCTTCCCTCGCCGCCGAAACCGCCAGCCGCTCCTACGTCGGCCAGACGGTGGCCGCCATGGAGCAGCAACTGATCATCGACACCCTGCAGCACTGCTTCGGCAACCGCACCCACGCGGCCACCATCCTGGGCATCTCGATCCGCACCCTGCGCAACAAGCTCAAGGAATACACCGAGGCCGGCGTCTCGGTGCCGGCGCCCCAGATGGGAGCGGCGTCCGCCGCCTGATGACCTAGACGATGGCCGACGCCTCCGTTCCTTCCCGCTACGGCCAGACTCCCACCGCGCGTGAAGTGCTGGGTTGGGTGGCGCGTGGCGAAGTCGGTCTCGCCATCGGTGTGGTCGGCATCGTCGTCCTGCTGATCCTGCCGATCCCGGCGTTCCTGCTGGACGCGCTTCTGGCGATCTCGATCACCAGCGCCGTGCTGATCCTGATGACCTCGCTGCTCATCAAGAAGCCGCTGGAGTTCACCGGCTTCCCGATGGTGCTGCTGGTCACCACCCTCTTCCGCCTCTCGCTGAACATCGCCTCGACACGTCTGATCCTCGGCCACGGCCACGAGGGCGTCCACGGGGCAGGCCACATCATCGAAGCCTTCGGCAAGCTGATGACCGGCGGCAGCTTCATCATTGGCCTGATCGTGTTCGCGATCCTGGTGATCGTGAACTTCGTCGTCATCACCAAGGGCTCGGGCCGTATCGCCGAAGTGGCCGCCAGGTTCACCCTGGATTCCATGCCCGGCAAGCAGATGGCCATCGACGCCGACCTGTCGGCCGGCCTGATCGACGAGGCCGAGGCCAAGAAGCGCCGCAAGGAACTGGAGCAGGAATCCACCTTCTTCGGGGCCATGGACGGCGCATCGAAGTTCGTGCGCGGCGACGCGGTCGCCGGCCTGATCATCGTCGCCATCAACATCATTGGCGGCATCCTGATCGGGGTGCTGCAGCACCACATCCCGATCGGCGTGGCGGCCACCACCTACACCCTGATGACCGTCGGCGACGGCCTGGTCAGCCAGATCCCTGCCCTGGTGATCTCCATCGCCGCCGGCTTCCTGGTCTCCAAGTCGGGCGTCGAAGGCTCGGCCGATAAGGCCCTGGTCACCCAGCTGGCCATGAACCCGGTCAGCCTGGGCATGGTCTCCGCCGCGGCCGGCGTCATCGCCATCGTGCCCGGCATGCCGATCCTGCCCTTCGCGGCGATCTCCATCGGGGCCGGCACGCTGGCCTGGCGCCGTTCGCAGAAGGCCATGGAGCCGCCGCCGGTCGAAATCCAGCCGATGGCCGAGGCGGCCGAAGAGCCCATCGCCCAGACGCTGGCCATCGACGAGATCAAGATCGAGCTGGGTTATGGCCTGTTGGGCCTGATCAACGACCTGGAGGGCCGCCGGCTCACCGACCAGATCAAGGCGCTGCGCAAGACGCTGGCGGCCGACTACGGCTTCGTCATGCCGAGCGTGCGCATCCTCGACAACATGCGCCTGCCCTCCCAGGGCTATTGCATCCGCATCAAGGAAATGGAGGCCGGCGCCGGCGAAGTCCGCCTGGGCCACATGATGGCCATGGACCCGCGCGGCGGCCAGGTCGAGCTGCCCGGCGAGCACGTCAAGGAACCCGCCTTCGGCCTGCCCGCCACCTGGGTGGACGAGGCCCTGCGCGAGGAAGCCACCTTCCGCGGCTACACCATCGTCGATCCGGCCACGGTGCTGACCACCCACCTGACCGAGATCCTCAAGGAGAACATGCCGGACCTGCTGTCCTACGCCGAGGTCCAGAAGCTCCTGAAGGACATGCCGGCCGAGCAGAAGAAGCTGGTCGAGGACCTGGTCCCGTCCGTCGTCACCGCCACCACCATCCAGCGCGTGCTGCAGGCCTTGTTGCGTGAGCGGGTCTCGATCCGCGACCTGCCGGCGATCCTGGAAGGCATCGGCGAGGCCGCGCCGCACACCAGCTCCGTCACCATGCTGGTCGAGCAGGTCCGCGCCCGCCTGGCCCGCCAGCTGTCCTTCGCCCACCGTGGCGATGACGGCGCCCTGCCCATCGTCACCCTCACGCCGGAGTGGGAGAACACCTTCGCCGACAGCCTGGTGGGTCAGGGCGAGGACAAGCAACTGGCGCTCGCGCCCTCGCGCCTGCAGGACTTCGTGCGCGGCGTGCGCGAGACCTTCGAACGCGCCGCCCTGGCCGGCGACAGCCCCGTCCTGCTGACCAGCCCCAACATCCGCCCCTATGTCCGCTCGATCATCGAGCGCTTCCGCGGCCAGACCCCGGTGATGAGCCAGAACGAGGTCCATCCCCGCGCCAAGCTTAAGACCGTCGGCACGATCTGAGGACCCGCCCGCCTGGGCGCCGCAAGACGTTCCTTACGCAGGCTCGGCATGCAAGGCTGACGCGGGCTGAGGGGGCTTGAAGCCGGCATGATCCTGATTCTCCTGCTGTCCGCCCTGGCCGCCGCAAGCCTTGTCTTCGCCCTCGCCCTGGGCGCGGCGCTCCGGCGGCGGCCCGCCGCGCCTTCGCTGGAAGGCATTGTGCTGAGCGCCGTCACCAGCTTCTTCGACGCCCTCGGCATCGGCTGCTTCGCGCCCACCACCGCCTACTTCAAATTCCGACGGATCGTGCCGGATGAGCTGATCCCCGCCACCATGATCTCCGGCTACGCCCTGGCCGCGGCGACCGAGGGCTTCGTGTTCATCACCGCCGTGCAGGTCGATCCCCTGCTGCTCGGCCTGTCGATCGCCGCCTCGGTGGCCGGAGCGGTGCTCGGGGTCTCGATCGGCGCGCGCCTGCCGATCACACCGATCCGCCTGGCCATGGGCCTTGGCCTGCTGATCGCGGCGGCCACGCTGGCGCTCTCGAACCTCGGCCTGATGCCGCATGGCGGCGCCGCGACCACCCTGCCGCTGCTGCCCTTCGCGCTGGTGGTCACTGTCAGCTTCCTGCTCGGCGTGCTGATGAACCTCGGCGTCGGCAACTTCGCCCCGACCCTGATCCTGATCAGCCTGCTCGGCATGGACCCGCGGGCGGCCTTCCCGATCATGATGGGCTCGGCAGCGCTGCTGATGGTCACCAGCGGCGCGCGGATCGTCTCCGCCCGGCCGTTGAACCTCAGCCTCGTCCTCGGCATGGCGCTGGGCGGCGTGCCCGCGGTGCTGATCGCGGCCTTCATCGTCCGCTCCCTGCCGTTGGAACAGCTGCGCTGGGGCGTGGTCGCTGTCGTCACCTATGCAGGGGCCGCTATGCTGCACGCCGCCGCCATCGGCCGATCCGCCGCCATTGCCGCCGCCCGTCCGGGCTGATAGCGGTGCGGGCCGGAGCCGGATCGAAGCTCCGAAAGAGTCTTGGGAAACGGATGCGGCGACCACTCAATCGGCCCAAGGGCGCGGATTCCGCCGTTCTCTGGGACCTGCTCACCTTCGAGCACCTGATGACCAATCAGGTGATCCACATCATCTATTGGTCGGGTCTGGCCTTGATCGCGCTGGGCGCCTTCGGGACCATTGGCGCGGCGGTGGGCGTGGCGATCCGCGACCCCTTCCCGTTCGGCCTGCTGCTGGCGATCCCGGTCGTGGTGGGCGGTCTGCTGGTCATGGGCGCCCTGGTGTTGCTGTGGCGCTCGTTCTGCGAGTTCTACGTAGCGATCTTCAAGATCAGCGAGGACCTGGCTGTCCTGCGCGCCGACGTCGAAGCCGAGCGCGAGCGCACGCTGCAGTCGTAGCCACGTCGAACACAATCGACCGAACAATGTTCTTGGCAGCCGCCAGGAAATCACCGGATATACGTTCTATGTCTCCGCCCCAGCTCGCATCAGTTGATCCTACGGAGGAATTCCCCTTCGCGGTCGACGATTACCTCCTGCACTTGGTGGTCGCGATCTATCAGTTCCGCGACTCGCGGATGGATACCGCCCTGCGCTCGCTCGGCCTCAATGTGAGCCGCTATCGGGTGCTGGGGGTTCTCGACCGGTTCGGCGCCAGCACCATGACCGAGCTGTCGAATTTCACGGCCATGCAGCGCACCACCCTGACCCGGATCGCCGACCAGCTGGTGGGGGCCGGCCTGGTCGAACGCAACGCCGAGGCCCGCGACCGACGTCATGTGGTGCTGGACCTGACCGATCATGGCCATGACACCTACGCCAGGGCCCTGGCCGTGGTCCTGAACCTCAATCAGCGACTGCTGGACGGCGTCCCGGAGAAGGAGCGCCGCTCCGCCGCGCGGGTGCTGATGCAGGTCGTGAACAATCTGGCGCCGAACCGGCTCGCCCGCGACGGCATCATCCACTTCAGCCGCGGCGGCCTGGGCCGCGACAAGGCCGACGCCTGAGGGCTCCGCAGGCGGATCTCAAATATCCTGGTTACGCCAGTCGATAAATATGTCCTTCTGGAATCCGGCGGTGACGCCGGAACAGAAACAGGGGGACGAAACATGAGAAAGATACTCGTCGCAGTGGCGATCGTCGGAATGTGCACGATGGGCTTCGGCGCATCAGCGGCGGCGGACTCCAAGGACGAACTCGTCCAGCTTGAGGCGGCTTGGTCCAAGGCCAGCGTGGCGAAGGACGCTGCGGCCGTCAGCAAGATCGTTGCGCCCGACTGGACCGGCCAAAACCCGAGCGGCAAGCTTATGAACCGCGACAAGATGCTGGCGGACATGAAGAGCGGCGTCGACGCGGCGACTTCGATGACCAATCACGACGTCCACGTCCGGCTCATCGGCGACATCGCCATCGTGCAAGGCTCGGACGATGAAAAGAGCACCCACATGGGCAAGGACACGAGCGGGACCTACACCTGGACGGATATCTTCCAGAAGCGGCAAGGCCACTGGGTCGCCATCGCGTCGCAATCGACGCCGGTCGCGCACGACAAGTAGTCGGCGATCCTGGAGCCTGATGCGGTCAGGCGGATCACCTGACTGCATCAGGCTCCAGACCCTTCCCGGTTCAGATGGAATCATCTGAACCGGACGAGAAGGGTCGATCTCCAAAAGTTTAGAGCGCGTCGGACGGGTGACCCGGCATCCACTTCACCCTGACGCGCTCTAGGCTGCGTTTCCGCCCGCGCGGCGCGCGGCGCGCATGCCCACTTCGTCGAGTTCGGCGTTCTCGCGGCGGTTGGCTTCCTTGACCTCGGCCCGGCGGGCGCTGTCGGCGACCTGCTCGTACTTCTTCTGCTCTTCAAAGGCCTGGGCCAGCGCATCGCGCGCGCCGCGCTCCTCGGCCTGGAGGCCGTCGATCTCCGCTAGCAAGGCGGCCTTGCGGATCTTCAGACCCTCGGCGTAGCCGGCCATGTACCAGCCGGCCTCCGCGTTCTGGCCGGCGTGCTTGGCCTCAGCCTCACCCTCGGCGGTCAGGACCGCCAGGCGCGTCTCAGCGTCCGCCAATCGCCTGGTGATCTCGGCCAGCCGCAGCTGGCGGTTCTCGACCTCGTAGGTGGCCAGCTTGATGAGGGATTCCGACCAGCTCATTTACGCAAACTCATCCAGGGACACTGTTCAGGATTGCGCCGAGGCGCTCGAAGCCGGCGTCGAGGCTGGTGACCTCGTCCTTGTCCTGCGCCAGGAAACCTTCCAGCGCGGGGTTCAGCGCGATCGCGCGGTCGACCTGCGGGTCGGCGCCGGTGCGGTAGGCGCCAATACGGATCAGCTCTTCCATGTTGGCGTAGGCGGCCAGCGTCTGGCGGGCCGACTTGACGATCTCCCGCTCGTGCGGGCCGTGGCAGCCGGGCATGGTGCGGCTGATCGACTTCAGCACGTTGATCGCCGGGAATCTGCCGCGTTCGGCGATCGCGCGCTCCATGACGATGTGGCCGTCCAGGATGCCGCGCACGGCGTCGGCGATCGGCTCGTTGTGGTCGTCGCCGTCGACCAGCACCGTGAAGATGCCGGTGATCGGGCCGGCCGTGGTGCCGTCGGGGCGGACCGGGCCGGGGCCGGCGCGTTCCAGTAGTTTCGGCAGTTCGGTGAAGACGGTCGGCGTATAGCCCTTAGTGGTCGGCGGTTCGCCGGCGGCCAGGCCGATCTCGCGCTGCGCCATGGCGAAGCGGGTGACCGAGTCCATCAGGCAGAGGACTTCCATGTCCTGGTCGCGGAGGAACTCGGCGATGGCCATGGTCATGTAGGCGGCCTGGCGGCGCTTCAGCGCCGGCTCGTCGGAGGTGGCGACCACCACGATGGCGCGCTTCAGGCCCTCTTCGCCGAGCGTTTCTTCGATGAACTCGCGGACCTCGCGGCCCCGTTCGCCGATCAGCCCGACCACGACCGCGTCGCAGTCGGCGTTCTTGGCCAGCATGGACAGCAGCACCGACTTGCCGACCCCGGAGCCGGCGAAGACGCCCAGGCGCTGGCCGCGGCAGCAGGTGGCGAAGACGTTCATGGCGCGCACGCCCATGTCCAGCCGGCCGCCGACGCGGGCGCGGGCGTGGGCCGACGGCGGCGCGGCGCGCAGGGGATAGGCCGCGGCGCCCTGCGGCAGCGGGCCCTTGCCGTCCACGGGGTTTCCGAAAGCGTCGATGATGCGGCCGAGCCAGGCCTTGGTCGGACGTACGGCCGAGCCCAAGGGCTCGATGCGGATCTCCGCGCCTGGCGCTACGCCCTCGACGGGGCCGAACGGCATCAGCAGCGCGCGGGTGTCGCGGAAGCCGACCACCTCGGCCGACAGCGGCTTTTCGCCGAAGCGGACGATCTCGGCGCGAGCGCCCACCGACAGGCGGGTGAGCCCGCCGCGAGCCTCGATCAGCAGGCCATTCACGGCGGCCACGCGGCCGGACACGGTCAGGGGATCGAGCCGCTCAATCGCGGCCACCAGACTCTTCACGAACAGCCCTCGAAATCAGGGCCACAGAGTCGCGTGATCGCGATTAAGGGGTGATGAAGATCAGCGCAGAGCCCTGGCCAATTGCAGGGCTTGTTTGGGATGTTTGGCCACCATCTTGGCCGCCATCATCGGCCGGCGCTTAACCACCTCTGTCAACACAGGGCGAACGACGCGCGCCATGCGGGGCCGCGCCGCCGTCGCGGCCTGGGCGATGCGCCCGCGGCCGAACCACAGCGCCGCGCCCGCCAACGCCAGCAGGCCCACGCCCGCCAGCACGCCCGGATGCTTGCGCGCGGTCGTCGACGCCGTCAGGCGCGCGCCCTTGGCCGCCACCGCCATCCGGCCCATCGGGCGCGTGACCGCGTGCAGGGCAGCCTCGGCGGCGACTTTCGGCGGGCTGTCGTGGCGCCAGTCCCTGGGCAGCTTGACCAGGGTCGCAGCCACCTTGCCCTTGGCGGCCCTGAGCTGCGCGCGCGCAGCCGCGTCGAAGCGGCGGCCGAAGCCCACCAGCGCCCCCGGCTCGTCGCGGTCGCCGATGTGCAGCGCCAGCACCCGGGCGGCGTACGCCACGGCCGCCGCCTCGCCCGCCGCTTCGATCCAGCTGTCGATGCGTCCGAACCGCGCCGCGGCCGCCCGCGCCACTCGGTCGCAGCCTTCGCTTGTGGCGGTGTCGCCGGCCACCGGATGGCATCGTCCGCCCGCGCGACCGATCTCCTCGCACACGGCGCGCAGGCTGTGCTCTTCGCGGCCGGCCAGCACCACCGCCGCCCCCGCCTTGGCCGCCAGCTTGGCTGCTTCGAGACCGACGCCGGACGCGGCCCCGGTCACGACAATCACCTGACCCGCCAGGGGTTTGAATTTCGAAGCCATGGATCCTCCCGACGCGGCCGACCGCCGCCGATCTGGGGATCAAACGGCTGGGCGCCAAGGCCTGTTCCCCGGCATTTCCGACCCCGCGCTTCGCCCCTCCTGTCCAATCACGAAAGATTCAACAGCCCTGCGACTCTGCGGCCGCACGGCGACTCTTGTCGCGGATTCCGCATCGGATTAACGATTCGGTGGCGACGGACACTCCCGATTAACCAGTCTTAAATTAACTCGCAGGCAGGTTAACGGCGAGGTCCAGGGCGGATTCACTGAATTCGCGGGGCACGCGGAAACGCACTGGAGAGCGATAATGCGGGTACTGTTGATAGAAGACGACAGCGCCACCGCGCAGAGCATCGAGCTGATGCTCAAGTCGGAGGGCTTCAACGTCTATACGACCGATCTGGGCGAGGAAGGCGTCGATCTGGGCAAGATCTACGACTACGACCTCATCCTGCTCGATCTGAATCTGCCGGACATGAGCGGCATGGATGTGCTGCGCACCCTGCGGGTCGGCAAGATCAACACCCCGATCATGATCCTGTCGGGCACGGCCGAGATCGACACCAAGGTGAAGACCTTCTCGGGCGGCGCGGACGACTACATGACCAAGCCATTCCACAAGGACGAGCTGGTGGCGCGCATCCACGCCGTGGTCCGCCGCTCGAAGGGTCACGCCCAATCGGTGATCAAGACCGGCGACATCCTCGTCAATCTCGACGCCAAGACCGTCGAAGTGAACGGCCTGCGCGTCCACCTGACGGGCAAGGAATACCAGATGCTGGAGCTCCTCTCCCTGCGTAAGGGTACGACCCTCACCAAGGAGATGTTCCTCAACCACCTCTATGGCGGCATGGACGAGCCCGAGCTGAAGATCATCGACGTCTTCATCTGCAAGCTGCGCAAGAAGCTGGCCGCGGCCGCCGAAGGCAAGCACCACATCGAAACCGTCTGGGGCCGCGGCTATGTGCTGCGCGACCCGCAAGAGATCGGCGCCGTCGTCGCGGCCTAAGGCCGCCAAGACCTGTCGCTGAACAGAGAAGGGCGTCCCGCCGAAAGCGGGACGCCCTTCTTCTTTGCGCGAATGCCTGACGCCTAGAGTCCGGCCAGCAGGGCCATGCGCACCAGCTCCGACAGGCTCTTGGCGCCAGTCTTCATCATCATGCCGGCGCGGTAGACCTCCACGGTGCGCGGGCTGATGCCCAGGTCGTAGGCGATCACCTTGCTGGTCTTGCCGACCACCACCTGTTCCAGCACCTCGCGTTCGCGTTTCGACAGATTGGCGAAGGCCGACTGATAGGTAATCCGCGACTGCTCGTCGTGCCGGGCGCGGTCTTCGGTGTTCAGGGCCTTGTTCACCGCCGCCAGCAGCACCTCTTCCTTGAACGGCTTTTCGAGGAAGTCGACGGCGCCGGCCTTCATCGCCTCGACGGCCAGGGTGATGTCTCCATGGCCGGTAATCACGATACAGGCCAGAGGCAGGCGCTCGGCGGCCAGGCGGCGGACCAGTTCGACGCCATCCATGCCCGGCATGCGCACATCGGTGATCACACAGCCGGCCGGCAGATCCCGGGCCTCGAGGAGGAAGGCCTCGGCGCTCTCGAAGGTGCGCGATCGCAGCCCTCCGGTGCGCAACAGGAACGACAGTGAGCTGCGGATCGCCTCGTCATCATCGACGATGTAGACCTCAGACGAGTTCGCCATGGGCCATCTCCTCCTCTCGTACTGCACGCAGGCTGAAGTGGAAGGTCGTGCCCCGACCGGGTTCGCCCTCCGCCCAGATACGCCCGCCATGGGCTTCGACGATGGTTCGGGAGATCGACAGGCCGACCCCCATTCCGTGCTTCTTGGTGGTGACAAAAGGCTGGAACAGCTGGCCGGCCACCTCGGGGCTGAGCCCGGTTCCGCTATCGCTGATCGATACGACGACCATGTCGTCCGGGGCCGACCTGGCCGCGACGGTCAGGTCGCGCCGGGCGGACTCCGCCATCGCCTCGATGGCGTTGCGCATCAGGTTCAGCACGACCTGCTGAATCTGCACCTTGTCGACCATCACCAGTTCGACGCCGGGCGCGATCTCGTACTGGAGCCGGACCCCGCGGTCCTTTGCGCCGACCATGGCCAGCGCGCCGGCCTCCTCCAGCAGCTTCGGCAGATTCTCGATCTGCCGTTCGGTCTCGCCCTTGGACACGAAGTCGCGCAAACGCCGGATGATGTCGCCGGCGCGGAACATCTGCCCGGCGGCCATGGTCAGCGCGTCGTGGACGATTTCACGGTCGACCGCTTCGTCTTTGAGCAGCCTGAGCGAGCCCTGGATGTAATTGGCGGTCGCCGACAGCGGCTGGTTGAGCTCGTGCGCCAGCGCCGAGGCCATCTCGCCCATGGCGCTCAGCCGTGAGACGTGGGCCAGCTCCGACTGCACGTCCTGGAATCGGCGCTCGGCCTCCTGCCGCTCGGTCAGGTCGCGGACGAAGCCGGTGAAGAAGCGCCGTTCGCCGGAGCGCATCTCGCCCACGGCCAGCTCCATGGGGAAGGTCGAACCGTCGCGATGCGCGCCGACCACGACGCGACCCAGGCCGATCACCCGGCGCTCGCCGGTGGCGAGGTAGCGCGAAAGATAGCCGTCGTGCGCGCCGCGATAGGGCTCGGGCATCAGAAAGCTGATGTTGCGCCCGATCGCCTCGGCCGCGTTCCAGCCGAATTGCCGCTCAGCCGCCGAACTGAATGACTGGATCGTCCCGCGGTCGTCGATGACGATCATCGCGTCTGGCACGGAGTCCAGGATCGAGCGCAGGTGCGCCTCGCGAGCCTCAAGCTCGGCGAAAGCCTGCTCCTTGGCGCGCCGGCTCTCGATCAGCTCCTGGATGTCGGTATAGGCGCCCTTCCAGCGGTGGACGCGACCGTCCTCGTTGCGCACTGGCACGCCGCGTTCGAGGAACCAGCGCGGCCCACGCGCGCCCATCAGCCGGTACTCGATCTCATAGGCCTCGCCGACGCCGATGCTGCGGCGCACGTGCGCCTCGACCCGCTCGCGGTCGTCGGGGTGGATCTTGTCCAGCCAGGCCCAGCCGTCCGTCTCGCCATTGATGGTTCCGAAAAATTCCACCCAGCGGTCATTGTAGAAATCCCGCGCGCCGTCGGCGCCGGACGACCAGACCAGGGCCGGCATGGCGTTGGCGATGGAGCGGTACTTGGCCTCCGACTCCACCAACGCCTCGCGGATCGTATGGTAGTCCGTCACGTCCGTGGTCAGGCCGGCCACGCCGACGATGGCGCCGGCTTCGTCGCGCAACGCGAACTTGGTCGATCGCACGACCCGAAAGCTCCCGTCCGGGGCTGTAAAGCGGCCCTCCAGGATCTGGGTCGCCCCGTTCCGCAGCACCTCGGCGTCGGCGGCGGCCTGCTCCTCCAGTTCGAGGGCGTCGGCCATCACATCCTCGCTGCGCAGGCCGAGGATGGATTCCAGAGGCCTACCCAGGGCCGCCACCGTGGCCGGATTGACGTAGACGAAGCGAAGGTCGCGGTCCTTGGCGTAGATGAGGTCCGGCGTCGCCTCGCCCACGCCCTGCACGAAGGCGGCGTTGCGACGCGCTTCAACCTCGGCGGCCGACAGCTCCACCGCGGCTTGCGCCAGCGCCAGGTCCGACTGGCGCAGACGGCGTACGAACAGCACCAGCGCCCAGACCGCGGCGAGGAGGCCCAGCAGCATGACCGCCACGGCCGCCAAGCCCCACATCCACTGATTGCGGAACTGCGGGCTGTAGGCGGCCGCCTTGAGCCGCTCCGCGTCCACGAGGTCGCCGATCGCCCGCGTGGCCGCCACGGTGTCGGCGTGGGGACGCCTGGCGGAAAGATCGGCCACCGCGACTTCGGTGAGGGCTTTGGCGCGGGCCGCCCGCTGGGCCTGCGCCGGATCGGCCGCCGCCAGGCGGGACACGGCGTCGGCCTGCGTCCGCACGCGCGCGATCTCGGCGTTGAAGGTGGCTAGGTCGCCCTGATCGAGCTGGGCCCGCGCGAGGTTGAGCGCCATCTGGTCGGCGTCGTCGATCAGCTGGACGGTGACCCCCACGGTCTTCAGCGTCCGGGCGCCGTCGCCCGAAATGCGCGTCCGCGCAACACCGCCGGCTATGAACAGGCCTGCGGCCAGGATCAGCAGCAGCCGCGAGGCCAGCCTGCCCGCCCGCTGATCGTTGCTCATGCCGATCCTCCGCGGAAATCGGCATAGCGAACAGCAAACCGGCGCCCATCGACGCCGCGTCCACAGGCGCGGAATCGAAAGGCCGGTGCGCTCTGCAACCGACCCCGTCGGCCAGTTTGATCACACGTTACGCGAAACAGTTGCCTTATTCCCCCCAGGGTTGAATAAACCCGAAACGCAGGGTTAGGACGATGCGACCTTTTGTCGAGTGAAAAACATCAGATCCTTCGCCAGAGCCGGCTCATATAACATTGTTTTATTTAGGCTAATCCCGGTTTCGGAAACCATGTTACGTAGGTCTACCTAGGTAGCGGTCCCAAATTTGGCGCGGACTCGGCGGATGCTACCCAACCGGACCGGCGCAGCACGCGCCTACGGCAGTCGACGCCCCGAGCGGGCTCACCGACGCAACGGCCCAAGGCGATGGACCCCGAGAGCGACACTCCACTGTCTGCGCCCCTGATCCTTCTGGTTGAAGACGACGGCTCGGTGCGCAAGGCGCTGACCTTCGCCCTGCGCATCGAAGGCTACCGCCTTGAGGTCCACGAGAGCGCCGAGACCCTGCTGCGCCAGGAGATTTTGCCGGCCGCTGACTGCCTGGTGTTCGATCTGAACCTGCCCGGCGCGTCCGGCCTGGAGGCGTTGAGGGCGTTGCGCGCGCGCGGCCTCACCTGCCCGGCGCTGCTCATCACCACCCAGCCCAAGCCGCTGGTCCGGGAGACCGCCGCCGAGCTTGGTGTCCGCATCCTGGAGAAGCCGCTGCTCGGCGACGTCCTTCCCGCCGCGATCCGGGACCTGCTGTCGAACTGAGCGTGCGTGCTTTGCCGCGGGCTTGCCGCTAGGCTCAGCGCAGGATTGCGTTGGGAAGGATGCCCGTGGGACGACTGCTAGCGCTGGTCGCCGCCTTGATCGTGGCCGCGGTGATCTCCTGGGCTGATGCGAGGCCGCCGGCGCCGGCGCCGCTGAGCACGCCGGCGATGGAATTCTCCGCTGAACGGGCCATGGCCGACGTGGCCGCTATGGCGTCCGTTCCGCACCCCCTGGGCGCCGCCGCCCACGATGCGTCCCGCGACACCGTCTTTCGCCGCATGACCGCGCTCGGCCTCGATCCGCAGGTGCGTCACGGTGTGGGCGTCAATCTCTCGAAGTTCGACGCCAGCCGCGCCGCGGCCGGCGCCGTCGACAATCTGGTCGGTGTTCTTCCCGGCAAGGACCGCAGCGCGCCGGCCGTGGCGCTGATGGCGCACTATGACAGCGTGCCGGCCTCCCCAGGTTCCGCGGACGACGCGGCCGGCGTCGCCTCGGCGCTGGAGATCGTGCGCGCCCTCAAGGTCCGCGGGGTCCCGGCGCGCGACGTCGTCCTGCTGATCACCGACGGCGAAGAAGCGGGTCTGCTCGGCGCCAACGCCTTCTTCGCCGGCGACTCCATGGCCAGACACATCGGCTTCGTCTTCAACATGGAGGCGCGCGGCTCCTCTGGCCGGGTGCAGATGTTCCAGACCGGCGCCCGGAACGGCGCGGCCGTGGCCCTGTTGCAGAAGACGGCGGTGCGGCCCCAGGCCTCCTCCCTGACCGGCTTCGTCTATGCGCGCATGCCCAACGACACGGACTTCACCGTCTCGCGCAAGGCCGGCGTGGCGGGCCTGAACTACGCCTTCATCGGCCGCCAGTTCGACTATCACTCGCCCTCTTCGACTCCCGCGACACTGGACCAGGGGTCGCTGCAGGACCTCGGGCAGCAGGTGTTGCCGACGGTCGCGGCCGTGGCGTTTGCGCCAAACCTGCCGGCCGCCACGCCGGACGTGGTGTACAGCCAGGCTCCGGGCGGCATGACCCTGGCCTATCCGCCGATGGTGGGCTGGCTGATCGTCGCCGCCAGCGCGGGCCTGCTGGCCTGGGCGGTGGTTCGCGCCCGGCGCATCGAAGCGTTCGGCTGGCTGGACATGGCGCGCGGCGCGGGCGCCGCCCTGTTCGCCGTCCTGAGTGCAGTGGCGGTGATGCACTTCGCCCGCCGCGCGACCGGCGTCCCGTTCGGATACCTGGAGCAGCGTTTCCTGCTGGCCCAGGCGCCGCGCTGGGAGACCGCCCTCGTCCTGGTGGGTCTCGGCATGCTGCTGGTGGCCATCGCCGAGGTGGCGCGCGGCCGGCGCAAGGCCATCGTCGTGCCGCTGCTGGCGGGCGTCGCCAGCTGCGCCTTCGGCGGGCTCGACCAGATCGGGCTGGGCCTCGGCCTCGCCGCCGCCGTGATCGGCCTGGCGGCCTACGGACGGCCCGTGAGCCGACCCGCCGCCTGGGCGGGCGCCCTTGTCCTGGGCCTCGTACTGGCCGCCGCCGCCCAGGCCGCCGCCGCTCCGGCCGCCTTTGTGATCGCCTGGCCGCTGGCGTTGGGGGCGCTCGCCGCCGTCGTCACGGCGCTGGCCGCCGGGCGCAGGCCCGCCGCCCTGGCGCCGCTGGCGATCGCGGGCGCGCTGGGCCTGGCCTTCGCCGCCAGCCTCGCCCACGTCTCCTACCTCAGCCTGGACCTGCCTGAACTCCTCGGCCTGCCGGTGCTGATCGCCCTCTTCGTGGTCTGGCCGCTGGCCCAGCCGGATGAGGGCGCCCCGCCCGCGCGGCTGGTGGGCCCGGTGCTGATCCTGGCGGGCCTGGCCCTGACGGCGACCGTGCGCTTCAACCACCCCTACGATGCGCGCCACCCGCAGGCGACCTTCGTCGGCTACCAGTTGGACCGGGACGCCAGGAAGGCCTGGCGCTTCAGCCGCACGCCGGCCGACACGCCCTGGACGGCTCAGGTGCTGAAGGCCGACGGTGGGACACCCGCCAAGCTCAGCCACTGGGCGCTGGGCAAGGTCACGGCGGCGAGCGCGCCCTACCTCGACCTCCCTGCGCCGCAGATGTCGCTCAGCAAGGACGCGAATGGCGACCTTCGTCTGCACGTCGCCCCGCCGCCGGGCGCCCGGAGCGCCTATCTGCGGTTCAAGAGCGACACCGCCGCCTCGATCCTGACCGTCGCCGGCGCGCCGGCCGTCCTGCCGATCAAGCCCGGCAAGGACGCTCGCGTGCTCTGGGCGACGGCGTCGCAGCCCTTCGACGTGACGCTCCGCGCGGCCGGACCCGGCAAGCTCGACGTGGCCTACGAGGTGACCACAACGGCGTGGCCGGCCGGCGCCGCGCCTCTGCCCGAGCGCGCGCCCGACCTGATGGCCTTCGATGTTTCCGACAGCGCCGAGCTCACCGGCGAGCGCCACTTTGCCTGGTGACGCTTTTCCTGACGCAGGCCGCGCGCTAAGCCGCCGCCCATGAGCGATGTCACGATCTATCACAATCCCAACTGCGGGACGTCCCGCACGACCCTGGCCCTGCTGTACGCGAACGGCATCGAGCCGACGGTCGTGGAATATCTCAAGGCCGGCTGGACCCGCCCACAGCTTGAGGGGCTGCTGAAGCGGCTCGGCAGGTCGGCGCATGAGGTGTTGCGGGTGCGCGGCACCCAAGCCCACGAGCTTGGGCTTACCGACCCCCGCGCCTCGGACGCCGCCCTGATTGCGGCCATGATCCTCGATCCGGGGCTGGTGGAGCGGCCGATCGTGGTCACGCCCAAGGGTGCGGCCCTGTGCCGTCCGGCGGACCTGGTGCTGACCTTGATCTAGGTCCAAGCGACAAATCGACCCGACCTGCGGACAGCGGCCGCGGCGCCATCTTTCGGCCTCCGACGCGACCTCGTCTTAAGGCTCGTCGGGAACTTGGCTTTGTGAGCGGCAGGCCTTACCAGTCCTGCTGCAGCCTGGGGGCAAGATGCGACTTATGGATCTGTGGCGGGCCGGCTCCGCCCGCGCGCCTTACGTCTGGGCCGGCGCCGCGGCCGTCATCGGCCTGGCGATCGGCGCGGGCGTCGCCGTCACCCAGCGCGCGCCGAAGCTTCCCGCCCCGCTCGACGCCGCCGCCGTCGTGGCCCTGCAGAACACCGCCTTCGCCCATGCCCAGTCCCAGCCGGGACTGGACGCCCCGCAAAGCGTCCCGGTCAAGCTGCAGCGCGGCGAGACGCTGGAGGCTGCCGTGCGCCGCGCCGGCGTCGGCCCGGCCGAGGCCCAGCTGGCCGTGGCCATGCTGTCCAAGGCCATGGACACCGTCCACCTGAAGGCCGGCATGGCGATCAATGCGGCCATCGCCCAGCCGCGCGTCGCCGGCGGCGGCCGCGGCGAGGCCCGGCTGATCGGGCTCTCCCTGCGCACCGGTCCGGCCAGCGCCATCACCCTTTCCCGCAGCTTCGACGGCGCGCTGCGCCTGCGCGAGCTGGACGAGAAGCTGCGCGACGAGACCGCCGTGGCGGACGGCGCCATCGAGGGCTCGCTCTACGAGAGCGCCCAGCGCATCGGGGCCACGCCGGCGATCACTGCCGAGGTCGCCAAGCTGTTCTCCCATCGCCTCGACTTCCAGCGCGACATCCAGCCGGGCGACGCCTTCAAGCTGATCTTCGACCGCAAGGTCACCGAGGCCGGCCGCACCATCGAGGCCGGCGACCTGCAGTACGCCGAGCTGCACGGGGTCAAGTTCTATCGCTTCGCGCGCGGGAGCGACGTCGAGTATTTCGACGAGTTCGGCAAGAATATCAAAGGCTTCCTGCTGCGCACCCCGGTCGACGGCGCGCACATCACCTCACTGTTCGGCATGCGCAAACATCCCGTCCTGGGCTACACCCGCGCCCACCAGGGCATCGACTTCGGCGCCGGGACCGGCACGCCGATCCTGGCCGCCGGCGACGGCGTCGTCGCCCAGGCCGGCCCCTGGGGCGGCTACGGCAACTGGTTGCGCATCCGCCACTCCGAGGGCTGGGACACCGGCTACGGCCATATCTCCCGCTACGCCGCCGGCATCCATCCCGGCGTCCACGTCCATCAGGGCCAGGTCGTGGCCTATGTCGGCGCCACCGGCCTGGCGACCGGCCCGCACCTGCACTACGAGATCTGGAAGAACGGCGAGCGCGTGAACCCGATCGGAGCCAAGGTGCCGCAAGGCACGGTGCTGGCCGGCGCGGACCTGGCGAGCTTCAGAGACCAGAAGGCGCACATCGACGCCCTGCTGGCCGGCAGAAGCGCCGCCCTGGCTTCGGCCGGCGCCGCCGGCGCAAGCGGGGGCCGCTGAGATCTGCCGGAGCGGCGCGCCCGGCAAATGGGGAACGAGGACCGCGGCGGATGACAACAGACCTTGTGCGGCGTGTCGTCGGAGCCGTGAAGCAGCGCGCACAGGCGCTGTCGGACACCGCCACCAACAACGATCTCAACGGCTTCCTGCGGCTCATGAGCCACTGGCGCTCACAGCTGCTGATCAACACCTTCATCGCCCATCATGGCGTGCGCATCTTCGGAGGCCTGTTCGCCGGGATGGAGTACGTGTCCGCCGCGGCGGAGGGCGCGCTCATGCCCAGGCTGCTCGGGACCTATGAATCGGAGCTGCACCCCTACCTCACAGCGTTCGCTGACGCGGGCCTGGACTGCGTCGTCGATGTGGGATGCGCTGAGGGCTACTACGCGGTGGGCCTGGCGCGGATGATACCCGGCGTCGTGGTCCACGCCCACGACATCAACCCGGTCGCGCAGACCGCCTGCGCGGAGCTGGCCGCGAAGAACGGCGTCTCCGACCGCGTCATCATCGGCGGCGAGTTCCCGCCCGATGGCTTCGAGGCGTTCGCCGGCCGGCGCATGCTGGTTATGGTCGACACCGAGGGCGCCGAGATCGAGATCCTGCAGCCGGCCCTGAGCCCCGCCCTGGCCGGCATGAACATCATCGTGGAGACCCACGACATCTTCCGGCGCGGCTGCCTAGCGACGATGATCGAGCGCTTCTCCCCGACCCACGACATCGTCCGGGTCGACCTCAGGCCCAAGGTGTTCGACCCGCCGCCGTGGCTGCTTGACCTTTCCCATCTCGACCAGTTGCTGGCGGTCTGGGAGTGGCGCGGCGGACCGACGCCGTGGCTGGTGATGACGCCGAAAGGTTAGGCGTCGAAGACGATGACCGAGCGGGCCAGTTCGCCCTTCTTCATGTCCTCGAAGCCCTCGTTGACGTCCTCCAGCTTGATGCGCTGGGAGATCATCTGGTCGAGCTTCAGCTTGCCGTTCATGTAGAAATCCACGAACCGCGGCATGTCGACCGGGAAGCGGTTGGACCCCATCAGCGAGCCCTGCAGCTTCTTCTCACCCAGGAAGGCAGCGCCCATGATCGAGACCATCTGACCGACCGGGATCATGCCGATGATGTTGGCGGTGCCACCACGACGCAGCATGCCGAAGGCCTGCTCGGCGGTCTTGGCCAGGCCGATGGCCTCGAAAGCGTGGTGCACGCCGCCCTTGGTCATCTCGATCACTTCCTTGACCGCATCGGTCTGGGACGCGTCGATGAAGTCGGTGGCGCCGAATTCCATGGCCAGGTTGCCCTTCGAGGCCACCATGTCGACGGCGATGATCCGGCTCGCGCCCGCGATCGCCGCGCCGTTGATCGCCGACAGGCCCACGCCGCCGCAGCCGATCACCGCCACGGTCTCGCCCGGCCGCACGTTCGAGGTATGGATCGCCGCGCCGACGCCGGTGGTCACCGAACAGCCGATCAGGGCGGCGCGGTCGAGCGGCATGTCCGGGCGGATCGCCACGCAGGCGTGCTCGTGGATCAGCATCTGCTCGGCGAAGGACGACAGGTTCAGGAACTGCATCATCGGGCCGTTGGGGGCCGACAGCCGCGGCTCGTCGTCCTTGCCGCGCTTGGTCTCCGGCGAGACGCACAGGCTCATGTGCCCGGTCAGGCAGAATTCGCAGTGGCCGCAAAAGGCCGACAGGCAGGTGATCACGTGGTCGCCCGGCTTCACGGTGCGCACTTCCGAGCCCACCTGCTCGACGACGCCGGCGCTCTCGTGGCCCAGCACGGCCGGCAGCGGGTGCGGATAGGAGCCCTGCATGAAGTGCAGGTCGGAGTGGCAGAGACCGGCGGCGGCGGTGCGGATCAGCACCTCATGCGGGCCGGGCTTGTTGATCTGGACTTGCTCGATCTGAAGCGGCTTGCCCACTTCGCGCAGCACGGCGGCCTTCATGGCGGATTCCCTACGATTGGAGCCCGCGGACCGGGCCTTTCGGGGACAAGCCTTATCGCCGATCAGATGGGCCGGCCAAGGGCTTTCGCCCCAACCCCGCCCAAAACCCCGCCTCACCTGACGTATAAGGAATCGACAGCCTGACCTTGGAGCCGCAAGACAGGAGCTGATGGACGAAACGCCGCCGCCAAGCCGCGCAGGGCCCAGCCAGGCCGGGGAAGTGTTCCGGGCCTTTCTGGTCCAGGGCCTGACCGCCTTTGGCGGCCCGGTGGCGCACATCGGCTACTTCCGGCGCGAGTTCGTGGAGCGCCGCGGCTGGCTCAACGAAGGCGCCTTCGCCGACCTCCTGGCGCTCGCCCAGTTCCTGCCCGGCCCGGCCTCCAGCCAGCTCGGCATGGCCATCGGCCTGCGCCGCGCCGGCTACCTCGGCCTGATCGCCGCCTGGGTCGGCTTCACCCTGCCGGCGGGCGTGGCGATGATTGCGCTCGCCTATCTCGCGCCGCAGCTGGCCGCCGGGTGGGGCGACGGGGTGCTACACGGCCTGCAGCTCGCCGCCGCCGCGGTGGTGCTGAACGCCCTGGTGGCCATGGCCCGCACGCTCGCCGTCGGGCCGATCCGCGCCGGCATCGCCATCGGTGCGGGCGTGGGCCTCATCCTCTCGCCCGGACCCGTGCCGCAGATCCTGGCGCTGATCGCTGGCGGCCTGTTCGGCCTCGGCCTGCTGCGCGAGCCGGGGTCGACCGAGCCTGACGATCCGGCGACGCAGAGGGTCCCGCCCGCGGTCTCCGCCGGCGCGCTGGCGGCCTTCGTCCTGCTGCTGGGCATGCTGCCGTTCCTGGCCGCCCTGCTGGACAGCCCCAGCCTGGGCCTGGCCAGCGTCTTCTACCGCACCGGCGCCCTGGTGTTCGGCGGGGGCCATGTGGTCCTGCCGATGCTGCAGAGCGAGATCGTGGGGCGCGGCTGGCTGGACCCGGACATCTTCATCGGCGGCTATGGCGCGGTGCAGGCGCTGCCCGGCCCGCTGTTCAGCTTCGCGGGTTTCGTGGGCGCGGCCCAGCAGGTGGCGCCGGGCGGCTGGCGCGGCGGCCTGGTGGCGATCACGGCCATCTTCCTGCCGAGCCTCCTTCTGGTGGTGGGCGTCCTCCCCTTCTGGGACCGGCTGAAGACCCAACCCGCAGCGCGGGGCGCCCTGGCCGGCGTCAACGCCGTGGTGGTCGGCGTCCTGGCGGCGGCGCTCTGGAACCCAGTGCTGATGACCGCCGTGCGGCGGCCCAGCGACTGGGCGCTGGCGGCGGGCGCCTACGTCTTCCTCGCGGTCGCCAAGCTGCCGCCCTGGCTGGTGGTGATCCTGTTCGCTGGCGCCGTCGGCCTGGCGACCCGCTAGACGCCGGCCGGCGTGCGCGGCGCGCCAAGGCCCAGCACACGCCCCAGATCGAAGCCAGCCAGCGTCGGCCAGCGGAAGGCCCAGCGCTTGCGCTGCGGGATGCAGGCTTCCAGCGCCGCGATCAGCTGCTCGGCCGGGCCGTCGTTCAGGAAGTGATTGCCGCCCGCCGTGCGTACGAAGTCGATCGGCCGGCGCGTCACCGTCTCGGCCGCCAGCCGCTCGGCTGCCTCGATCGGCGCGAAGTCGTCGTGGTCGCCATGGATCATGTGGATCGGGATCGACACCTGGCTGAGCGCGCGTTTGGCGTAGGCCAGCTGCGGCAATTGGCCGGAGGCCTCGATCACCGCATGGCGCAGGTCGCGCGGCAGCACCTTCAGCGTCCGCGACCCCACGTCGATCAGCCAGCGCGAGGTCGGGCCGGTCTCGCCGAAGAAGCCGGAGAGCAGCACCAGGCTCTCGACCTTGCCCGGGTTGGCTTCGGCCATCAGCGAAGCGATCGCCGCGCCATAGCTCTGGCCGACCAGCATGACCTTCTGGCCCCGCGCCGCGGTCAGTAACGGCGCCAGCGCCTGGGCCTGGGTGCGGATATCGGTGACCGGCTCGGCCGGCTCGGAGGCGCCATAGCCGGGCCGGTCGACGACGATCATCTCGCGGTCCGCGGGCAGTTCGGCGAGCGTCTCGGCCCAGTATTCGGCCCAGGAGGGCGCGCCGGTGATCACCACGATCTTCCAGGGCGCCGGCGTCTCGCGCGGCGTCTCAAGCGCGGAAATCCGCCAGCCCAGGCCGCCGCCGGCCTCGAAGCTGGTGCGGCGCACGACCGTGTCAGGATAGTCGGCCGAGGTGGGCGCATGTTCGGTGCGGCCGCGCACGGCGCTCTCGAACGAGGCCCAACCCATGGCCAGCACACCCTTTGGTCTCTTCCGCGCCACGGCCATCAGCCCTCCTTCAGGTGATGCAGTGTCACCTAGGAATCCGGAACGCCGGCTTAAAGGGTTGGTTCGCCGCCATTCATCTCAGGTCACGCTTGCCGCCGCCTCTGTGGCCAGGCGGTCACGCAATTCGCGTTTCAGCACCTTGCCGGTGGGCCCGATCGGCAGGGCGTCCACGATCCGCACCTCGTCCGGCGTCCACCACTTGGCGACGCGGGCCGCGACGTGGGCCTTGAGCGCCTCCGGATCCGCTGTCTGGCCGGGCCGGAGCGTCACCAGCAGCAGCGGCCGCTCATCCCACTTGGGGTGCGGCACGCCTACGGCCGCGGCCATGGCGACGGCCGGGTGCGAGCAGACCGCGTCCTCCAGGTCGAGCGTCGAGATCCACTCCCCGCCGGACTTGATGACGTCCTTGGCCCGGTCGGTGAGGCGCAGGTAGCCCTCCGCGTCCAGGGTGGCGATGTCGCCGGTGTCGAACCAGCCGTCGTCGGTGAACACCTCGCCGCCGTCATGCTTGAAATAGGCGGAGGCGACCCAGGGCCCGCGGACCTGCAGCTGGCCGACGCTTTGGCCATCGCGGGGTTGCTCGGCGCCGTCTTCGCCGATGATCCGCATATCCACGCCCCAGAGGCCGCGGCCCTGCTTGAGCTTGCGCTGCTGGCTGGCCTCGGCGGGCTCGCCTTCGTGCTCCGGCAGCGGCGTGTTGATGACGCCCAGGGGCGAGGTCTCGGTCATGCCCCAGATCTGGCGCACCTGGCCGCCCAGCCGGTCCTCGATGCGGCTGACCAGGGCCGCGGTGGGCGCCGAGCCGCCGACCGCGATGGTCTTCACAGAGGTCAGCCGGGCGTCGGTCTGGTCCAGATGGTCAGCCACGCCCACCCAGATGGTCGGAACGCCCAGGAGGAAGGTGACGCCCTCGACCTCGATCAGTTCGGCGATGGAGGCGCCGTCCAACGCCCGGCCCGGCAGCACCAGGGTCGCGCCCACCAGCGGCGCCGCATAGGGCGTGCACCAGGCGTTGGCGTGGTACATCTGCGCGCACGGCATCACCACGTCGCGCGCCGAGAAGTTGAAGGCGTCCGGCAGGCCCAGCGCCATGGCGTGCAGCACCGTCGAGCGGTGCGAATAGAGCACCCCCTTGGGGTTTCCCGTGGTGCCGGAGGTGTAGCAAAGCCCCGAGGCCTGCCGCTCGTCGATCTCGGGCCAGTCGAACCGGTCCGAGTTGGCCGCGATGAGGTCTTCGTAGACCAGGGCGTCGGCCGGCGCCTCGGGCGGCAGATGCGCCCGGTCGGTCATCGCCACGAACCGCTTCACCAGCGGCATTCGGTCCTTCAGCTCGGCGACCTGGCCGGCGAAGCTGATGTCGAAGAACAAGAAGGCGTCCTCGGCGTGGTTGGCCACCCAGACGATCTGGTCGGAATGCAGCCGCGGATTGATGGTGTGCAGCACCGCCCCGATCCCGGTCACCGCGAAATAGAGCTCGAAATGCCGGTGCGTCGACCAGGCCAGCGTCGCCACCCGGTCGCCTGGCTTCACGCCCATCGCCACCAGCGCATTGGCCATCCGCTTGGTGCGCCGCAAAGCCTCCGCATAGCCGTAGCGATGGATCGGCCCCTCCACGGTGCGGTCCACGACCTGGCGATCCGGATGGTACTGCGCGGCATATTCCAGGATCGACGGCAGCGTCAGCGCCCGGTCCATCATCAGCGCCTGCATGGAGCATCTCTTCCCAAGGTCGTTGGGCGCAGGCTAGGGGCGCCTTGAGACGCCGCGCAACGGAGACTCCGCTTTTTTGAGCCACGGAAAGCACGGAAGGCGGCCCGCCTGAGGCGGCCGAGCCACGCGAAATCGCGCGCTTTGCGCGCAATAGACATCATCCGCCACTTCGCGGATCGGGTCCCCTTCCGTGCTCTTTCCGTGCTTTCCGTGGCCAATCAGGAAGCTTTGACCTCAGCCCGAGCTGCGCCGATCCGCCTCGTCGCCCGGATCGCCCTCATCCTCCAGCGGATCGGGCAGGTCGCGCCAGCGCTCGGCGTCGTCGAGCGACAGGCCGAGCTCTAGGCAGACGCGGGCCACATGGTCGTCCAGCGTCTCGGCACAGAAGCCGTCGCGCAGCATCTCGTGCGTGAGCACGTCCTCCAGCGCCTCTTCCATGAAGGTCACGTGGTCGGGGTCTTCGGCCTCGTTCCAGATGACCCGCGTGACGGCCTGGCGCAGCGCCTCAACGCGACGCGCCACGGCGACCGGCCCGGCCGGCGCCGGCGCCACGGTCTTCACCGCCGCCTCGCGGTCGCGCTAAGCCGCCATCCGGGCCTTGAACACGCCGTCGGGCAACCGCGCCGCCCGGGCCGGGTGGATGAAGAAGTAGTCCTTCCAGGGCAGGTTGCTGGCGGCGTCAAAGCGCTCCTCCAGCCGGTCGCCGTTCAGGGCGAACATGCGGTAGCCGCGGCCCTTGAAGAAGGCGACCACCTGCTCGGCCGTGCCGCCGAATCGTTCGGCCAGCATCAGCGGGTGGATTTCCAGCATCATGTGCGGCCGGTCGCGGTCGATGACCCGCTCGGCGCCGCGAAGTGCGATCAGCTCGGCGCCCTCGATGTCCATGCGGATGAAGTCGACCTTGCCGATGCCGCGTTCGGCGCAGAAGCCGTCGATGGTGACCACCGGCGTCGTCTGGATCTCGCGGCCGGTGTCCTGCAGGTCGGGGCGGGCCTTGCCGTCGGGGGCTTCGTCGGCGACGAAGGCGTAGGCGCGGCCCATCCGCCCGCTGATCTTGCGCGGCGTCACCAGCAGCATCTCGCCCGCCCTGTCGCCGACCGCGGCGTGGACCGGCGTCACCTGCTTGCCGATCCCGTGCCAGGCGACCGTCAGCTGCAGCACCGCATAGGAAAAGGCCGCCGGTTCGAAGGCGTAGATGGTCGCCTTGGGCGCCACCTGGGTCATCACATAGGAATGCCGCCCGTCGCTGGCGCCCACGTGCAGGCACACCGGCGCCCCGGACAAAAGGTCAGCGAGGTAGGGGGTCTCGGGCTCGTGCTTGCGCCACTTGAGATTCCGCCGCCAGGCTCGGAAGGCGTGCCCCAACACGCGTAACGAAGGCATTTGAGAAGTCTACTCCACCGCATGGCGAGACTTAGGCCTAGGACGAGTCTGGTGCAAACGCCCTCCTCCCCTTGTGGGAGGAGGTGGCCTGCGGAGCAGGTCGGAGGTGGGGTTTCCGGCCCCTCGGCGATATTCGGAGCGCCGTCTCGCGCCGATAACGGAGTGCGACCCCACCGTCAGCCCTCCGGCTGAC
>NZ_DATAPY010000090.1:0-8592 GCF_036264965.1 Phenylobacterium sp. | reverse complement strand
GCATCGACGTCGCGCTGCAGAGCGAGAACGGGATGCTCGGCACCGGGCCGTTTCCGTATGAAGGCGAGGAGGATCCGGACCTCATCAACGCCGGCAAGCAGACCGTGACCGAACTGCCGGACACGTCCTATTTCTCCAGCGCCGACAGCTTCGCGATGATCCGCGGCGGCCACATCAACCTGTCGGTCCTGGGCGCCATGCAGGTGTCGGAAAAGGGCGACCTGGCGAACTGGATGGTGCCCGGCAAGATGGTCAAGGGCATGGGCGGCGCCATGGACCTGGTGGCCGGCGTCAAGCGCGTGGTCGTGGTCATGGAGCACACCGAGAAGTCCGGCGCGCCCAAGCTGGTCAAGGCCTGCAGCCTGCCGCTCACCGGCCAGCGCGTCGTCGACCTGGTGATCACCGAACTCGGCGTGTTCGACGTGAGCCGCGGCAAGTCCCCGCTGACCCTGCTCGAGCTCGCGCCCGGCGTCACGGTCGATGAGGTCAAGGCCAAGACCGAGGCGGCGTTCGAGGTGGCCAAGGCTGTCGCGGCCTAAGCTTGGATCTTCACGTACCAGTCGTCGACGCCCGACAGCTCATCGAACTTGCGGACGAACCCCTTTGACGTCAGCAGGTCGTAGATCGGCCGGCGCCTGTCCGTGTGGTTGTGCTCCACTGTGATCAGCCGAACCTCGTAGGCGGAAAAGTCGAAGGCCTGCAGGATGTCGAGTTCCGATCCCTCGGTGTCCAGAGACAGGTAGTCGATGCGCGCGGGCGCATCCCAGGTCTTCAGCAGGTCCATGAGCGAGACGGTCTCCACCGGATAGCGCTCGCCCTCCGTCCGCGAGGCCGCATGGCCATCCGACGCGGAATAGTCGTCGATGGTGGAATGCAGCGCCTGCGGCGTCTGGTTGAAGGTGACGGTCTCGCCGCTGCGGCTCCAGACACAGCGGGTGTCGATGGCGCAGCGCCGGTTCTGGCGCAGCGCCTCGCTCCAGACCCGAGCCGGCTCGGCGACGATGCCGCGCCAGCCCAGCTCGCGCTCCAGCACCAGGCTGTTGCTGGCGTGCGCCCCATCGGCCGCCCCGAAATCCACGAAGAAGCCATAGCGCAGGGCGCGCAGCTCGTAGGTGACCCAGAGGTCCTGCAGGAACTGGCCATGGCTGTGCGCGGCGTTGGCCAGGCAGAACTGCACGAAGCCGTGCGCGTCACGGTCGAGGGTCTCGCCCCTGTCGTCGCGGAGCGCGGCCAGGAGCCGCAGCGCCTCGGCATAGCTGAACTGTCTCATCTCGCCGCTGACGTTGCGCGCGCCCACGCCCCGCGGCAACCGCCGTACCTGTAACCGGATGGGCCATCAGCGCGTATGATGGATGACCCACGCCGTCACGAATGGCATTCTGATCCCACGGAAACCCGGCTCGGCGCCGGCGCCCAGCCGTGACAAGACATCGCCCGGAGAGACCTTGATGAAGTCCGCCAAACTCGCCCTAGTCGCCGCCGCCTGTGGCCTTCTGGCCCTGCCGTTCGCCGTTGGGCCCTTGCGTATCGCGCGCGCCGAGGCGGCTTCGCCGGCTCAGGCCCTGCCCGTGCCCAGGATCGACGTCGCGCTGCCCGCGGCCGGCAAGCTGGAGACCGCCGTGCTGTCCGGCGGCTGCTTCTGGGGTGTCCAGGGCGTGTTCGAACACGTGAAGGGCGTCAAGAAGGTGCTTTCCGGCTATGCCGGCGGTCCGGGCGCGATGGCGCAGTACGAACTGGTCAGCACCGGAACCACCGGCCACGCGGAATCGGTCCAGATCGTCTTTGATCCGCAGCAGATCAGCTATGGCGAGGTGCTGCGGATCTTCTTCACGGTCGCCACCGACCCGACCCAGCTCAACATGCAGTTCCCGGACGAGGGGACGCAGTATCGGGGCGAGATCTTCTATGCCGACCCCGACCAGAAGCGCGTGGCCGAGGCCTATATCCGACAGCTCAACGACGCCCACGTGTTCAAGAAGCCGATCGCCACGCGCGTCGACCCTCTCAAGGGGTTCTTCAAGGCCGAGGACTACCACCAGGACTACCTGACCCGGCACCCCGAGCAGCCCTACATCGCCACCTACGACCTCCCCAAGGTGGCCATGCTGCGCGAGGTGTTCCCGGATCGCTACCTCGCCAAGGCGACGACGGTGTTCCCGGTGGACCCGTCGAAAACCCAGCCGACGCGGACCGCCCGGGCTTTCTAGGTCGCCGCACGCTCAGGGCTGCGTCGGCGAAGGCTCCGAGCCGGCGTCGCCCGCCTTGCCGAACGCGCCGGCCGCCGGCGTCCATTCGGGCGCCGGGTAGCCGGTCTTCGGATCGCGCGGCTGCGGCCTGAAGCCCGAACCCACGAACATCTCCAGGTTCCGCTGGTGCCTGCGGTCCAGGAAGATGTCGTCCAGCTCCTTGCCGGACGTGGCGGCGAAATCGCGGGCGATTTCGGTGTCGAACCAGCCCTCGACGGCGACCAGCAACACCCGCTGGCCGTCGGCCGGCGTGAGCGGCGCCGAGGCCTCGGCCTGATTGCCCGCGCGGGCGCCGCGGATCCAGATTTTCAGCGGCGCGGCCAGCGGCTCGCGGAAGTAGTCGCGGCCATAGTAGGCTAGGCCATAATAGAGGAAGCGGTTGTTGACCGCGATGGCGCTCAGGCCCGCGGGCGCCTCGGCGCGGGCCTTGCGCACCATGATCTGGGCGGCCTGGTCCCAGCCACGGGCGCGCTTCAGGCCATTGGATTGGCCTAGGCTGTCGGCGATCTTCGGTTGCAGCACCAGAGCAAAGAAGGCCGCGGCGATCACGCCCTGGATCGCCAGCGCCGCGATCAGGGTTCGCCGCGCCCGCCAACGGATCAGCCAGGCGGCCGCCAGGATCGCGCCGGGCAGATAGCTCGCCGCCGACCAATTGGCGTTGGCGCGGCTGACGAAGGCCTGGACGGCCACGATCAGGATCGGCGGAGCGGCGAAACAGAGCAGCAACAGATCGGCCGGCTCCAGCCGTCGCCGCCACGCCAGGATCGCCCCGCCCAAGGCCAGGACGGCGAATGGAATGGGCCCGAACACCACGAACTGCTCGATCAGGAATTTGCCGAATTCCTTCAGGTTGAACAGCTGGCCCTTGGCCCAATGCGCGTCGGCCACGGTGTGCCGGAATGTGGCGAATCCGTGGGCGGCGTTCCACGCCAGGTTGGGCGCCAGGACCAGGGCGAAGACCCCGGCCGCCAGTCCCGCCGAGGCTGCGGTCCAACCGCGCCGCGCCTTCGGCGAGACCGCCAGGTGCAGGCCGATGCCGATCAGGGCGTAGGCCGCGGCGTATTTGCTGAGGAAGGCCAGGCCGAGCGCCGCGCCGAGCCCGGCGGCCAGCAGCCATCGGTCGCGGCCCTGCACGTCCTGCAGCGCCACATAGGTCAGGAGCGCCAGGCCCAGGAAGAAGAGCAGCGGCGCGTCGGTCGCCACCACGGTCGCCGAAAGCTGGATCGCCGGCGCCAGCGCGTAGAGCGCCGCGCCGGCCAGTCCCGCCTTCGAGCCATAGAGCCGGCGGCCGATCCAGAAGGCGCACAGCGTCGCGCCGGCCTGGAAGAGCACCGCCGGAAGCCGCACCCAGGGCTCGGTGTCGCCGCCGAGCGCCGTCGACGCCCAGATCGCCCAGGCGATCATCGGCGGCTTGGAGTAGTAGCCGAACGTCAGGCTGCGCGACCAAAGCCAGTATTGCGCCTCGTCGGGATAGAGCTCCAGCGGTGTACGGAACAGCGCGATCACCCGCAGCAGCGTCAGGCCCGCCACCAGCCACAGGGCGGCGCGGCCGTCCTGATCCAGGTCGCTCGCGCGCCGCGTCTCGGAAATCCGTGGGCCAATCATTGCCGGGGACCCTAGAGCGCGTCAGGGTGAAGTGGAAACCGGTTCACCCGTCCGACGCGCTCTAAACTTTTGAAGATAGACCCTTCTCGTCCGGCTCAGGTGAAAACACCTGAACCGGGAAGGGTCTAGCCGTAAGCCGGCGCCCATAGGAGGGGCGCCGGCGCCACACATCCCGGCTTCTTGCCGCGAGGCGGCGTCACCGTAGCAAAAGCGTCACCAACCGGTGCGATTTGCGCGATATACGGCTAAATCAAGACTGCGAAGTCGTCTGGGGTGACGGCTTCGGGGGCTCCTAAGAGGGGATATTATGCATCTGAAACTGAACCGCGCATTGTGCGCGTCTACCGCCTTGGCCACGGGCCTGCTTCTGGCTTCGAGCGCGCTGGCGCAGTCGACCGCCACCCAGATCCAGGAACTGGTCGTCACCGGGGCCCGCGGCGCTCCGAACGTCTCGGGCGTCATCACCCAGGTTCAGGACGCCAAGGACGTCGCGATCGTCAACCACGAGTTCTTCGAGCACCAGCAAGCGGGCCAGAACTTCGCCCAGCTGATCAACCTGCTGCCCGGCGTGAACTACACCTCGGAAGACGCCACCGGCAACCTGTCGGGCGACCTGCGCATCCACGCCTTCGACGGCGCGCACATCGGCGTCACCATCGACGGCACGCCGGTCAACGACACCGGCAACTACGCGGTGTTCCCGGGCGAATATCTGACGGCGGAAATCACCGACCGGATCATCGTCAACCTGGGCGCGACCTCGGTCGACAGCCCGACGGCCTCGGCCGTGGGCGGCACCGTCGAACTGGTGACCAAGATCCCGACCAAGGACCGCGAGGTCATCGGTCAGGCCACCGCCGGCAGCAACAACTTCACCCGCTACTACGGGGAGATCGAAAGCGGCGAAGTCGGCCCCTGGGGCACGCGCATGTTCCTGACCGGCAACTACGACCACGCCGACAAGTGGGTCGGAGCCGGCCCGGAAATGAAGGAAGGCTTCGACGCGCGCATCTATCAGCCGCTGAAGGGCAGCGACTTCCTCAGCCTGTCCGCCAGCTATGTGCTGGAGCACGACTACTTCTACGACGGCTCCTCCCTCGCCCAGTTCGCCCAACCGGGACTGAGCAAGAGCACGCTCGACTACAATACCCAATGGTCGGTGCCGACCGCCGTCGCCGGTAAGGTCGACACCCCGCTGGCCTCCTGCGGAACCCTGATCAACAACGGCTGCCTGAACGGCTTCCAGCAAGGCAGCGCCGGCGCCAGCGGCCTCGACGGCAACTTCTGGGCCTTGCACCCCAACCCGGTGGTGTTCGGGACGATCCGCGGCGCCTCGAAGTTCTCGCTGACCGACAAGCTGACCTTCACCTTCGACCCGTCGTTCTTCTACACCCTGGCAAACGGTGGCGGCGTCCAGGGCATCTCGGAAACCGACCCGCGCCTGAAGGGCAACAAGGCTGGCTCACCCGGCGTGGACCTGAACGGCGATGGCGACACGCTCGATACCGTCGACCTCTACAGCCCGAACAACACCAACACCCACCGTTGGGTCATCCTGAGCTCGCTGCTCTATGACATGGACGAGCACAACCACTTCTCGCTCGGCTACACCCTCGACTACGGCATGCACCGCCAGACCCAGGAATTTGGCTTCATCAATCCGGTGAACGGCCTGCCCGGCTCGGTGTTCGGCGGCAACGGCATGGACGGCTCGACCCCGGTCGCCACCGCCGACGGCAGCACCCTGCGCGGCCGCGACCGGCACTCGATCGCCGAGCTGAACCAGGTCAACGCGAACTATATCGGCAAGTTCATGGACGATAAGCTGCACGTGAACGTCGGCGTGCGCGCGCCCTTCTTCAAGCGCGACCTGGAGCAGTTCTGCTACACCTTCAACGGCACCAGCGCCTATTGCGACACCATCGATCCGGCCCTGGTGCAGGCGGCCTATAACGCCGGCGTCGTGGCGGGGAACACCAACGCGCTGTCCACCCTGCTGTTCGGCAAGACCGGCTCGATCTCGTTCGACGCCGCGACCAAGCTCCCGAACTTCCGCATGCCGTTCAAGCAGACCTTCAACTTCAACAAGGTCCTGCCGAACGCGGGCGTCACCTACCGTATCGCCGACGACCACATGATCTACGCGACCTATGCGGAAGGCTTCTCGGCGCCGAAGACCGACGACCTCTATTCATCGGTCACCGCCCTGGTGCAGCCTGAAACCTCGGAAAGCTTCGGGGTCGGTTACCGCTATCAGACGTCGGCGGTCATCGCCTCGGTCGATAGCTTCTACGTGAACTACAAGAACCGGATCGTTCAGTCCTTCGACCCGACCGACCCGACGCTCTCCATCGACCGCAACATCGGCGCCGTGGACATCTATGGCGTCGACCTGTCGATCGGCGCCCATCCGTTCGAGCACTTCTCGGTCTACGCCAGCGCCGAGTTCATCAAGAGCGACGTGAAGAGCAACGAAGTCGTCGCCACCGCCGGCGCTGTCGCCCTGGCCCTGCCGACCGCCGGCAAGGAACTGGTGCTGAACCCGGACCAGACCTTCACCGCCAACGCGCGCTACGACTTCGGCTGGATCGATGTGGGCGCCAACGTGAAGTACACCTCCAGGCGCTTCCTCGACGACATGAACACCGCCAGCCTGCCGGATATCACGGTCGTCGACTTCGACGCCCGCATGCCGATCACCTGGTGGGGCGCGCAGAACACCTATCTGCAGTTCAACGTCTTCAACCTGACCAACACGCGCGAGCCGTATAAGTTGACGTCCTCGATCACCAACGCCTTCCCGGTGGTGCTGAATTCGACCACGACCAAGACGGCGTCGTCCTACTTCCCGACCTTCAACGCGCCGCGGACCCTCTCGGTCACCCTGCACGCGCAGTTCTAAAGCCCGAGGTTTCGGGTTCAAGTTCGAGGGGGCGGTCCGGCGACGGGCCGCCCCTTTTCGTTTGGGGCGGCGCTTGCGAGGTCCTCCTCCCGCAAGGTGTTCAGACCGGGAACAGCCAAGGTCTTGTTGCGCGCATAGCGCGCGATTCAATCAAGCTGCGACGTCGGGGACGACCCCTTCCGTGCTCTTTCCGTGTTTTCCGTGGTTCAAAAGACCGAGCCTCCGCTTCGCGGAGTCTCGGGCGCGACGTGCCGGCCTCACTGCGACCGACCAAGAGTTCACCGTTCGCACGCTGGAGTCTTGAACCTGGCCTTGACGGAATGGGCCGGGCGGACCATCTGCGCGCGTCGCTTGAGGTTGATCCTGGATGACTGTCACCGTTCCCGCCGAATGGGCGCCGCACCGGGCGATGTGGCTGGGCTTCCCCAGCCATGCGGAGCTGTGGGAGGACGACCTGCCGGGCGCCCAGGCCGAGGTCGCCGCTCTGGCGCGCGCGCTCGCCGGTCCGGGCGGCGAGCGGGTGCGGCTGATGACCGGCACGCAGGCGGGCGCGGACGATGCGCGGCGCCTGCTCGGCCAGGCGGCTGAGATCGAGATCGTCACCGGCGCCTTCGGCGATATCTGGCTGCGGGACACCGGGCCGATCTTCGCGCGGGGTCCGCAGGGCCTGGTCGCCCAGGGGTTCCGCTTCAACGGCTGGGGCGGCAAGTACCAGCTGCCGAACGACGACACCGTGGCCGGTCAGATCGCCGCCGCCGCGGGGACGCCGCTCAACGAGTTCGGCTTCGTCCTGGAAGGCGGAGCGCTGGATCACGACGGCGAGGGCACGGTGCTGACCACCGGCCAGTGCCTGCTGAATTCCAACCGCAACCCGGGCTGGAGCCAGGCCGACGCGGAGGCCGCCCTGGCGCAGGCGCTCGGCGCGAAGACGGTGCTCTGGCTGGGCGAGGGCCTGGCCAACGACCACACCGACGGCCACGTCGACAACCTGGCGCGCTTCGTGGCGCCCGGCGTCGTCGCCTGCCCGGTCGCCTTCGGACGCGGCGATCCCAACGCCAAGGCCTATGACGACGCCGCCCAACGGCTGGCCGGCATGACCGACGCGGCGGGCCGCCGGCTGACGGTCATGCGCATCCCGTCGCCGGGCTGGATCGATGGCGCCGACGGCAAGGCCGCGCCGGCCAGCCACATGAACTTCCTGATCGCCAACCGTGCGGTGATCGTGCCTCTCTATTCGGACCAGGCCGGCCGCTTCGCCGTCCAGGCCCTGGAGCACCTGTTCCCCGGCCGTCAGGTGATCGGCCTGCCCTCGTCGGCGATCCTGACCGGCGGCGGCTCGTTCCACTGCATCAGCCAGCAGCAGCCGGCATGAGCGCGCGCACCATCACGCTGGGGGCGTTGCAGGCGGCGTTCGGTGAGGACCTCGACGCCAATATCGCGCGCGTCGCCGACCTGGTGCGCGAGGGCGCGGCGCGCGGCGCGCAGGTGATCCTGCCGTCGGAGCTGTTCCAGGGACCGTATTTCTGCGTCGCCCAGCAGGAGCGCTGGTTCGCCCACGCCCACCCCTGGCGCGAGCATCCCTGCGTGACGCGCCTGGCGCCGCTCGCCGCCGAACTGGGCGTGGTGTTGCCGATCTCGATCTTCGAGCGCGAGGGGCCGCACTATTTCAACAGCCTGGTGATGATCGACGCCGACGGCGCGCCGCTGGGCGTCTACCGCAAGAGCCATATCCCGGACGGGCCCGGCTATATGGAAAAATATTACTTCCGCCCCGGCGACACCGGATTTCGCGTCTGGCAGACCCGCTTCGGCCGCATCGGAGCCGGCATCTGCTGGGAC
>NZ_DATAPY010000089.1:0-26028 GCF_036264965.1 Phenylobacterium sp. | reverse complement strand
GCAGGATCCCAGCTTGAGGAAGAGGCTGCGGTCCAGGCCGCGCGCGGCCTGGTAGTCGATATCCTCGAGGCTGGCGTCGTGACGCAGACGCGCGGCTCTGGCGCGCAGTTCGAAGCGCTTTTGCCGCCGCAGCGTCAGCTCATGGTCGAGCAGCAGCCCCAGCCATTCGGCGTGTTCGAGGCCGCGGGATTACAGTGACACTGTAGGAAATAGGTCGCTCTGCAGATCGGCGGGCGTCCGCGGCCTGGGGCCGCGCTTGGCCGGCGCGAGGCTTCGCCGGGTCTTGGCCTCCAGCGCCGCGATCCAATCCGCCGCGCCGACTGGCCGGCCCGTCGAGCGGGACCGGCGAATGGCGAGGACGGCCGCCTCATCCTCGGCCGCGGCCAACAGGCCGGCGAAGTCTTCGATGCGGTCCAGCAGCGGCCCGACCGTGACCACGCCATCGTCCGACCCCGCCAGGTGCGCGCGGGCGCTGGACCACGGCCAGGCCTCAGCGCGGTCGACCAGCCCGGCGCGCACCGGGTTCATCGGCACATAGCGCGCGGCGGCCATCAGGTGGCGCTCGTCCATGGCCGTGGAGCTGAAGCGACCCTGCCACAGATGGCCGGTGACCTTGAGCCGCGCGTGGATCCGGGCGGCGTAGCGGCGATGCGCCTCGGCGAAGGTGCGCCGCAGGCCGTCGGCGTCGGACGGGACCATGATGAAGTGCACGTGGTTGGGCATCAGGCAGTAGGCCCAGATGGCGGTCTCCGAGCCCTTTGCCGCCGCCGAAATCAGCGAGAGATAGGCGCGGTAGTCATCGTCGCCGAAGAACACCGGCTGGCGGTAATTTCCTCGCTGCGTCACGTGGTGCGCCAGGCCGGGGATCACAACGCGCGCCAGACGGGCCATGCTGCGGCTCCCTATCCCCCGAGACAGGAGTGGATGGTGGCGCCTGTTTCGTACAGTGTCACCGTAATCCCCCGCCAAGCCCAGCCCCAGTTCATCGCCCGGCGCGAGGATCAGATGGACGTGGTTCGGCATCAGGCAGCAGGCCCAGACCTCGACGCCGCGCCTCTTCACCTGCTCGCCCAGGAGGTCACGGTAGATCTCCTGATCGCCTTCCTCGAAGAGGATCGGCTCGCGCCGGTTGCCTCGCTGGGTCACATGCTGCGGAAGGCCGGGGACGATGACGCGGGCAAGGCGAGCCATGGAAGCCACCTAGCACAATCAGAACACACTGGGAACGTATGGATGGGGGATAGGTATCGCGTCCCCATATCCCATCATCTCATCTTATAGCTATAACGATCATACCGATAATTAAAGAGAAACGAAACTCCTGCATATATGAGGACAATTAATCCGAAAGGGATTAATAAAACACCTTCTCTTCCGCTTATGTACAAGCGAGCCAAATTCCTTATCGCGTACACGTGCCCCATCGAAGCGGCTCGCCACCAAAGCGACTTCGCCTCCTTGATGCTGCTTTCAGTGCGAATTCTATTGTATAGAATACCCGCTAGACTATCTATTGAAGGTGGATAGTTTGCATCCACACCAATTCTAAATTTATTCATTGCTTCTACTATTTCGTCTTTTGCCAATTGTATCTGACCGATGCTATATATTGCGCGATGAGATCCCATTGTCACAGCGACGCGGTACCACTCTTCGGATAATTCCAAATCCTTTTCGTACAACCAACCTGTCCGAAGGGCGTCGGCCAAATACAAGATCGCTGACAAAGATCCAGCCTTCGCCAGACGCTCCATCTCAACCCGACCAGCGTGGTCCCCCGACGCTATTCGATCGCGGGCAATTCCATATTCCGAAAAAAACGGATCCCCCAAACTGCCATCATCTGACTTGGAAATTCGACGACTAAACGGGATTTTCACCTTGCTAAGTCCTCGGTCTCTAAATTGCAGAGAGCATCGGCTGGCTGATCTGTGACAGAATCTCTGCTCATTCATGGCCTGCCATGCACTCTAAGCATCGGGGTTCGGACGTGTGCCCGGTATTGGCACCCTGAACCACAGCAACGGATCGAAATTTACAAAGGGAACAACAAAGTCAAACGGAAAGAAGGGCAGCTCTGGAAGAGGCTTGGGCGGAATGAACGGCCCGGGGCCGCCTGGGCCTGGAGATCCGGAGCCCGCTGCCGGCGTTCCGCGGGGCACAGGTTGTTCTGGCACGGGCTTGTCTTCGGGTGTGGGCGAAAACGGGTTGTTAGGTGGAGAGTCGCAAATTCCCAAGAATTGGCATGCAGCGATTAAGGCTTGTTGCCAGGGAGCGACTGGAGCGCCAATAGGCTGCGGATCGGTCGGAGGCGCCCCATCTGGATTTGGGCCAGGATCTGCGATCGGCTGAGGGGGCGTCTCGTCTGGCACGCCAGGTGGATCATCTGGCTCAGGCGTTGGAGGAAGGAGTTCAGGGGGAGTATCGAAGGGCACGATATTAATATCGGGACCGCATGTGTCGTCGAAGAAAGGATTGTCGCAATAGGTCAGCCCCGATGGATCACTTCCATTCACCGGATCTCCGTGCACATAGGCGTAGATATTCGCTCCATCCCCGTACCGGATGGGGTCGGTTTGCAGGAACCGACCCATCATCGGGTCGTAGGCCCGCGCCCGATAGTGGTAGAGCTGCGCCTCTGGGATCGCCATCTGGCCGGTGTAGCGGAAGCGCGACCCCGCCCAGCTCTGTGGCTCACCGTAAGGGCCGTAGGTGTAGGCGGTGATCGCCCCCACGGGGTCGGAGGTCGCGACGACTGAGCCAATCCGGTCGGTGTGGAACCAGCTCAAGGCCGTGTTGAAGTCGGCGCCGGCGTGCCAGCTCAGAAGCTCGCCGCCAGGCCCGTAGATGTAGTCCCGCAACGAGGCTGAAGCGCCCGATCCCGACGGATCCTGCTGCAGTTCGCCCAGCACCTGATCGCCGCTGTTGGCGAAAATCGTCGTCGCACCGCTGGCGGTGACAGTGCTGAGCCGCCCCCAGGGGTCGTAGGCCAGGGTCACTGGCACGGTCCCGCCGGTCACCCCGGTCAGCCGGTTCTCGGCATCGTAGGTGAAGCTCCTCACCCCGTCGGAGATCAGGTTGCCGTTGGCGTCATAGCCCGACGCCGCGGCCATGGCTGCGTCACGGTTCAACTGGTCGTGGGTGAAGTTGGCCGTCGTCGTCGGCTGGCCGCTCCAGATGTAGGGGTTCGACGCCTGGCCCTGGCTGAGAAGTTGGCCTGACGGGCCGTAGGAGAGTGTCTGCAGGAAATCCAGGGATGGCGTGGGTCCGGCATGGCCCAGCGAGGTCAGCCGCCCTGCGCCATCGTAGCCGTAGGTGGTGGTCACACCGTTGGGCCGCGTCACCGATGCACGCCGGTTCAGAGCGCCATAGGTGATGGTCTCCACCGGCTCGGTCGTGCAGGCCGGGGAGAGGCACCTAAGCCCAATCCTAACGCCAATCAGCCGGCTCGCTCCGTCATAGCCATAGGATATTGTGTTGTTAATACAGCAGTCGCGCGTCGAGGTGAACGCGGCGTAGATGGCGTTAAGCAGATGCCCGGCGCCGTCGTAGCTCAGGGTGTTTGAGTAGAAGAACGATCCCCCGATGTTTGCACCATCAAGTACCAAGCGTCCCGCCTGATCAAATTGCTTCGTATAGCTGGTCGTGTTTGTCGAGGACCCAAAGCTGGCTCGAATCACTAAGTTCGTGCCGTTGGCAAAGCCACCAACGGTGTAACTGTAGTAGACGTCCCCCGTCGTGGTTCCCGGCAGGTCTTTCAGCGTGACGCGGTTAAGCGCGTCATAGCTGTAGGCGATCGTCGTCCCGTCCCGTCGGCGTAGCACCGTGACATTGCCGTTCACGTCATAGGTGTTCTCTTCATAGTCGGTGGTGCTCGACGTTCCCGAGCCGCGCGGCGGGGCCGGATAGCGCAACCGCTTGAAGCGGTTGAAGCCATCGTACTCGAAGGTGCTACGGTTGCCGTTGGCGTCCGTGAGCGAAGTCTTCAATCCACTGGGGGAATAGCCGAAGCGCGCCGTCACCTGCTGTAAGGGAGACCCCACGCCAGTCTCCGTCTGGACCACATGCCCCGCCGGATCGTAGGTCGCGCGGCTGATCCGGTCCGGCCCCATCGGCCCCACCGTCGAGGGCGCGCAGGCGTCGGCGGGCAGGGAGCCGTAGGCGTCTGCATTCATCCGCACCGCCGTGCAGACCACGCGGTTCAGGGCGTCGTAGCTGTACTGGGCGAGGCCAGCGGGGGTGACACTCGTGGCCAGATTTCCGACCGCATCATAGGTCCGCGAATAGGTCTCGATCGGCGTGAAGGTCGTGCCGATGTAGGAGCCCTTCTCGGCCTTCGTGGTGCGCCCCAGGACATCGTACGTTACACGCGTCGCCACCCGAGGCGTCGTTGGCACCGAACTGTTCGGCAGGGGTTCGACGTACAACGTCACCCGCCGCAGGTTGTCGCGGGTGATGTCGATTGTGTCGTAGCCCATCCCGCGCATCTGGGTCGCATCGCCCTGGTAGTCGAGCGTCACAGCGATCATGTCGTCAGAGAGACTGCCGACCGTGTTGTTCAGGTCGTAGACGCTGGCGCCGGTGTAGGTCGCGGATATCTCCTGGCCTAGGGGCACCGTCATCCCGAGCGCCTGGCCGGTGGGGTAGAAGTAGTTGGCGGAGGTGAGCCGCGTGGCGCCGGTGCTCGCCGGCGGGTACTGGGTATTGGTGAGATCGCCGTACGAATAGGTGTAGCCCGTCTCTGCGCCCTTTGCGTCCTTGCTCCACACCATCAGGCTGTTGGTCGTGTCCCAGCCGAACTGGGTGACGATGGTCTGGCCCGCCTCAGCCGAGGCGGGATTGGCGTTGATCGTCTTCTGGGTGAGCAGATTGCGGTCGTTGTATTGGAACTGAGTCTGGATGCTGTCCGGCGACGTTACCGTGCCCGGCCGGCCGCGGCCGTCGTAGACCGTGGTGCTCACCGCCCCAAGGGGATTGATCGTCCGGATCGCGCGGCCGTTGAGGTCGGCATAGGTGATCGAGCTGTAGCCCAGCGCGTTGACGGCCTCTGTACGGAGTCCATTGGCGAGGTAGAGCTGCCGTGGCGCCCGCGCGCCCTGGAGGACCAGCTTGTCGCGAATCTGCTCCACGCGGCCCAGGGTGTCGCGCAAATATTGGCGGGACGGATTGGTCCCATCGTCGGCCGCGTAGACGTTCTGCATCCTCAGTTTGGCATAGTCACCCGTCCCGAGAGTCGAGATGTCGAACTTGGTCACCGATCCGATGGGATCGGTGTGGCTGGTCTGGCCGCCGACGGTCGACGTGGTCAACTGGCGAAGGCCCGATCCGACCACCGCGTTGAAGAAGCCGCCAAAGCCGCCATTGGTGAAGTTCAGGCGACCACCGAGGTTGTTCATGATGTGGTCGAGCACCTCGATCTGGGTCGAGTAGCCGCTGGGCCGGCTATAGGTGTAGTTCAATTGTGCGCCGTCGGCCGCGGCCCAGCTAGAAATGCGCAGACCGCGTTGCTCGGCGCAGGTGACGGTCGGGGTGTCGACCATCTGGTTGGTCCAGTTGTCGAAGGCCTCGACGTCGCCTTTCGGCCCGGTCACGGCGAACGATACCCCCGAATAGGACCAGCCCCGCGTCGGCACATAGGAGAGCATGTTAGTCTGGCAAGTCGTGTAGCCGTTGGGATGCCGGGGTGAGATCGTCGGCGCGCCGGTCTGGGCCAGCCGGTAGTAGGTTCCCGGCCCCGGCGAGAACCAAGTCCCGTTCGGCTTGCGGACAAATTGCTGTGTGTTGGTGCCAACCGCCACAGTCGCCACGTTCTGGGTCATGGTGTGGCCCCACCACGCCATGATCAACTCGCCCACCACGTCGCGCTTCAGCGATGGCGAGGCGCGGTAGAGGTCCTGCGCCGCCCAGAAGGCGGCGACCGTCCCGATCGTCGCTCTGGCGTCGGTGTCGCCCATGGCTTCCAGGCCGCTGCCGGAGACTGTGAGGGTGTTGTTATAAGGTGTCGTCCAGCCGCCCTGCGGTTCGCGGTGCGCGCCGGGACCATAGGTCTCTTCGCGCACGTCCCCGTCGCGCCAGGTCAGCTTGCCCGTCAGCGAAAAGGGAAACCCGCCTGAACCGATGGTCATGCTGGCCGCGCTGGCCACGGTGGCGGAGCCCACCTGCGGACTGACGAAGCGGCCCTTGACCACATCGGCGGCGGTCGCCGGGTCATACTCCATCTGTTGGAACATCTGTGCGCCGCCGCCGCCGCCGTCGACCAGGCCGGTGGGGTTCACTGCGATGTGGGCGATCTCTGTTGGGTCGCCATTGACGTCGTACTTGGTGGCGACAAGCGCACCGCCGCGCTGCGGGCTCTGGCTGTGCGTGTACTGGCCGCTTGAATAGGGCGCGAAGCCGCCTGCCCGGCTACCGGGCCCGAGGAACGCCTCGCTGGACGCCGCGACGCTGAAGCCCGCGGTGACATAGGCGTTGACGGCGTCGGATAACGCCTGACGCCGCGCCACGACTTCGGTGGCGCCAATGGGGGGCGTCGCGCTATCGGAGTGATAGTCCGTGTTGGTCGTGGTGGTCATATACTCTGACGTCGCCAAGGCCATGGCGAAGGAAGCGTCGGTCGTCGTCTGGAAGAGATAGACCGGCCGCGTGTAACCGCCGGCCGGGTCTGTGGTGGTGTCCGGCGCGTTGCCCCACTCGAAGCGGTTGGCCGACGAAGATGCGTCGACGAGGTCCGCGACCTGGGCGGTGACATTACCCTTCAACGCGGATAGCGCGCCCACGGTGGAGAACACCGCCGCTCGGCGGTCGAGTGCTGTCGCTGAGGTGCTGGTCAGGCTCATGCCGGTCTCGACATCGAGCCGGTCGAAGCTGTCGGTGATCCAGTAGGAGCCGTTGGACGTGTGGACGACCGTCGTGTCCGCCGACGAGAAGCCGATCGAATAGTGCTGCGCGAAGATCGACTTGCCGATCGCGGCGTTCAGCCGCGCGGCGCGGGACGCCTGCGCCAACCACTCGGCCGCCAGCAGTTCGCGGCGGCCATCGCCCTTCCAGGATTTGTAAGAGTTGAAGCAAACGTGGCAGGTCGAGTCCGGCGGCGCCGGCATCGCCCCGTCGCGCCGCGCGCCCCACTTGTCCACAAGGCCCCGGCCCTCGTCACCCCATCCATGGACGATGGTGAACGGCAGCGCATAGGTGAGAGTGCGGGTGACGACTGCGTCCATGTAGGCGCCGCTGTTGGCGGCGTAGGGCAGGTTCGCGGTGAGGGTGACATCGCCGCGGCTGTAGGTGGGGTTGTCCGAGAACGAGCCGGTGGTCGCCAGGCTGTTCACGGTCCCGAAGTCGTCGACCAGCTTGAGGGTCGCGTTGAAGGTGGCTCCCGTGGTGTCAAAGTTCGGGTCAAAGATCAGCCGCCAGCCGTAGATCTCATCGACGTAGAGCGTCTGGTCGATCACGCCAGACGAAGAGCCGCCGGGCCGGGCCTTGCTCACCTGCACCCGCAGGCTGGTGCGGTACTGGTCGGGCAGGTCTCCGGTGATCGTGCGCAGGACGTTGGTCGTATAGGGCAGCGACAGCTGGCGCAGGCCTCCCGGCGGAATCGCCTGGGTGTTGATCGCCTGGCCGCCGACGATGTCCGCCACCCCAGCCGTCGGCAGGCTCGTGGAGAGCGCCGTGTCCAAGGCCGCGGCATAGGTGTTCAAGTCGGCGGTGACGCCGCTCAATGTAGTGTTGGGGATCGCCTGGACATAGCCAATCCCCGAGGTCGTGCCGCTGGTGGCGCCGAGGCCGATCATGGTCCCGGACGTCATTCCGGTCGCCGTGCCCAGGTTCAGGCCGGTGGTGAAGGTGTGGTCCTTGTAGGCCGGATCATAGACGTAAGTTACGCCCTGGATGACCACCGAGACCCAGGCATGGCTCACATCGATCGTGGTGATCGTCGCCGCCCCATAGGAGCATGTGCTCGAAGTCGAGCCGTTGATCGCCGCCGGGATGCCGCCGCTCGACAGGAGCTGGCAGGCTGCCGTCGCCGAGGTGATCCCCGACCACGCCTGGAACTGTGCGCCCGTCAGGGTGATCGTGCCCAGGTTGTAGGACGCCGTGAAGCCGGATTGGCGCAGCAGCTCCATCATCAGGTGCGCCTGATCGAACGACGTCCCCGCCCGGTCGACGATGACCCCCATCGCGCCCTTGGTCAGGCCATAGGTCCAGACGATCTCGGTGTTGTTGCGGACGTATTCATAGATCAGGTCCGGATCGTTCTTCAGCGCCCGCGCCAGCTCCTGCACCTCGGCGGGACGCGCCGAAACGCTGGTGGAATTGGTATGGGTGGTCGCCGAGCCGTAGTACGCATCCGCCGCCGACGGCGTGAGCAGGGGCGCTGTGCCGATCTTCGTCGAGGCGGCCGCTTCAGCCGATTGCCAAATGGCTAGCGAAGCCAGAACTCCGAGCCCAAGACGCAAGAGGCCCCGCAAGGCCGCGCCGCCAGAAGCCATCCCTCACCCCCCGGTGCCCACTCTCGGACAGGTTGTGAGCCTACGGTCAAGCTTCGGCAACCGTCAATTGCGCAATCGGCCGGCAACAGATTTAGGTAGTGGTCCGGCTCGTCTGAAGCGTCTCGTCACTTCTTCTTCGGTGGCAGTGTGGACGTGGGCGGTTTTGCGGCCGGGTCGACCAGCTCGAAGCGCTGCTCGACGGTCTGCCAGGTGAGGCGGCGATCACAACGGGCCTTGGGATCGCCCTCCCCGCAATCGCTACCGCCCAGCGTCAGCCACAGCGCATAACCCGTGGCAGGTTTGCCTTCGATGCGGGATCCATAGGCGATGCGCTGAAAGGCGGGCAGCGCGCGGCCGTCGGCGCGGCCGAGGAAGACGGTGACCTGGGAACCGGCGTCCTTGAACGCGGCGGCCCGGTTCGGGCAGGGATAGCGTCCGGCGTCGATGATCCAGTCGTCGATCTTGTCGCCGTTGAGGTCGATCTGCTGCACGACCTGTGTCGCCAGCGCCGGCGTCATGTCGCCGCCGCACTGACGGACCAGCTGTTGGTTGTAAGCCGCCACCAAGGGCGGGGTCTCCGCCACGGCGACGGACGCCATCAGGGTCGCCCCTAACGCCGCCAGAGCCGCGAGGCTCTCCACCGTGCGCTGACGCATTCGCAGCCTCCCTTCGTCCATTAGTTCAAGGCCGATTGGCCAATCTGACTGACGCTGGTCAGCAGGCCGGCCATCAGCAACCCCAGCAGGCCGCCCAACACGACGATCATCGCTGGCCCGGCAATGCGGCCCACCGTTTCGATGCGGCGCAAGGCCGTGTCCTCTTCCATACGGCCGCTGCGCATGAGGAGCAGCCCTACAGTGTTCGAAACCTCCCCGACCGCGGCAAGGCGGATGATGGTCGGTGGAAACCCACGCACCCCCGCCAAGGCGTCCGACAGAAAGGCGCCTTGACGGACGGCGCGCAGCACGGCTTCCAGACGTCGACGGACTCCTTTGTGCGGAACCGAGCGCATCGCCAGCCGAAGCGCGTCGCTGATGGGCGCTCCCGCCGCGATCATCGTCCCCAGCGTGAGCGCGAAGCCCCCGAACACGAGGCCGCGGCCTGTGCGTTTCATCGGCCCGTCCAGCAGCAGGCGTTCGAGCGGCGCAGAGAGCAGTCCCGCGCGCGCCGCCACCGCCAGCGCGACAATCGAGGCCAGGAGACCCACCCCCAGCACGGTGAGGTTCGCCTGCAGGAAGCGGCTGGACGCCAGCATCATCTGCATGGCCGGCGGCGGCGTGGCGCCGAGCTCCTCGGTCAGGGGCGCGATCGAGGGGACGATGAAGAGCAGGATGACCAGGAGCGCGGCAATGGCGCTCAAGAGCACAAAGCCGGGATAAGCCATCACCGAAGCCAGCTGGTCGCGCAGCTTGAGGCGCGAACCGATCACCTCTGCGGCCCGCTGCAGACCACCCGGAAGGTCGCCCGCCGCCTCCCCTGCCGCCACCATCGGCGCCACAAAGGGCTGCGAGCGGTCGAAGCTGCGTGCGAAGGCGATCTCCAGTGAGTCGCCGCCGCCGATATCGGCCGCCAGCTGTTCGGAGAGCTGCTTGACCGACGGGCGATCGAAGCGGGAGCCGAGGATTCCCAGGGCGGTGCGAATATCGGCGCCCGCAGTCAGCAGGTCCGAGAGGCTCGACAGGAACTCCGCACACTCACGGTGGCTCAGCGCCTGGGACTGTTTCGCCACCTGCGTGCGCGCGCGCCGCGCCGTGAGGCGAAGCGGCGACAGGCCATCGCGCTTCAGGCCTTCGAAGGCTGCGGCGTCGTCGCGGGCGGCGACGACGCCCTTGACCCGCCGGCCGGCCGGATCGACCGCCACATAGCTGAACTGCAGGTCATCCATGGATCGCTGCGGCCACTTCCTCGACGGTCGTCACCCCCGCAATCGCTTTGTCGAAGCCATCCGACGCCATCCCCAAGAGCCCCGCGCGCCGGGCGATCTCTTCAATCTGACGGGCGGGCTCGCGATCCGCCACCGCCCGCAGCAGATCGTCATTCGCCTGGAACGCCTCGCTGATCGGGATGCGCCCCTTGAAGCCAGTGCGCTTGCAATGAGTGCAGCCCACAGGGTGAGCCAATCCGTCAGGTGGCTCGACCCCGACGGAGCGGGCGAAAAGCCGCTCCGCTTCGGTCGGCGGGCCAGCGACGGCGCAGCGCGGACAGAGCCGCCGGACCAAGCGCTGGGCGACCGCGCCGCGGAAACCGGCCGCCAGTTGATAGGGTTCGAGGCCCATGTCCTGCAGCCGCGGCAGCACGGCCAGCGCATCGTTGGCGTGGACCGAGGCGAGAACAAAGTGTCCGGTCATCGCCGCCTGGATCGCGACGGCGGCGGTCTCCGGATCGCGGATCTCGCCGACCAGGATGACGTCGGGATCTTGCCGCAGGAACGAGCGCAGGGCTGCCGCGAAGGTCAGGCCGAGATGGGCCGCCACCTGGGTCTGGGAGACATGTTCGAAGTGATATTCGACCGGGTCTTCGACGCTCAGCACCTTCTTTCCCGAGCCGACGAAGGTCTGGAGCAAGGCATAGAGGGTGGTGGTCTTGCCGCTACCGGTGGGTCCTGTGATCAGGAAGAGACCGTGCGCGGCCTTGGCGGCCCGGCGCAGCACCTGGACGATGTCGCCGCTCAGGCCGAGGGTGTCCAAGTCGAGGGGCACCGAAGACCGATCGAGAATCCGCAGGACCGCGGACTCGCCGAAGACGGTCGGCGACGTCGCCACCCGCACATCCACCTGTCGCCCATGGACGACGAACGTCGTGCGCCCGTCCTGAGGCAGGCGCCGTTCGCCCAGGTTCAGGTTGGCAATGACCTTGACCCGCGAGACGGCGGGCGCCGCCAGATCGGCCGAGACCACTTGATGATCGACCAGGCGGCCGTCGACCCGCAGTCGGATACGCAGGTCGTTTCGGGTCGGTTCGAAGTGGATGTCCGAGGCGCCGCTGGCCATAGCCGCTTCGAAGGCGGCCGCCACAAGCCGTGCGCCGTTGCCCTCCACCGACTTGTCGGTGACCAGATCAATGGCCCGCTCCAGACGGCGCTCATCGGCAACCTGCGGTCTCAGGTCTCGCGACGTTCCGAAGGCGCGCTCGAACTCACGGGTCCAGTCTGACGGACGGGCCGCCAGCAGCTTCAGGTCGCAGCCGGTGGCGAACACCAGGCCGGTGAGCGCCTCGTCATCGAGCGGATCGCAGGCCGCGCAGACAAGGGTCTTACCCGACTGCTGGATCGGCAGCATTCGGGCGCGGCGCAGGAAGTCCACTGACACCCCCAACGACGATAGATCGACCTCAGTCGGACGCCGGGCCGGCTCCCAGACCTCGCAGCCGCAGACCGCCGCATAGGCGTCGACCAGGTCATCATCCGAAAGGCTGCCAAGCTGGTTGAGCACCTGCTCGACCGGCTGCCCCGTTCGGCCCGAAATGAGTTCCGCCTGGGCGACCGCAGAGAGGTCAACAATTTTCTGATCGACCAGCGCCTGCAGCACGCGCCCCCGCTGGCCGCGCGCCGGGGCGGTGAAGGCGGCGCTCAGGCTGTCGTCGGCCAATGGCCCCACTCCCCCGCCATACCCACGATCCACCCGGCGCCGGCCAGCGCCGGTCCAAACGGGATGCGTTTTTGCCCCGACCGCCGGATCGCGATCCCGGCGCCGGCCAGAGCCGTCGCGCCGACGACCATCCAGGGCGTCGCCAAGTTCAGCCAAATAGCTAGGGCGCACATCAGCTTCACATCGCCCAAGCCCAGACCGGGATCGCCTCTGCGGCGCAGCGACAGCCACCGGACGCCCTGGAACACGACGAAGGTGGCCGCGGCGGCGAGCAGGCCGGATTCCACGGCAGCCACTGAGCGCAGCGCAGCGAGAGCCAGCGCGGCGACGGCGAGCGGGCCGGTGAAGGCATTGGGAAGCCGGCCGATCTTCCAATCGATGACCGACACCGCCAGCAGGATCAGGCCCAGCGCACTCAGCAGCGCCGCCCTCAGCGTCACCCCGTCGGCGAAGGCGATCGTGAGAATGAGTGCGCCGCCAAGCTCTCCCACGAGGTGCGCGGGATCAATCTTCGCCCGACAACTTGCGCAAGCCCCTCTTGCAACAGCGTAGGAGACGAGGGGCACGGTCTGCGCGAAGCCCAGGGTCTGCCCGCAGCTGTCGCAATGCGAGCGGCCGGACGATGCGCCTTCAGCCCGCCCGAAGCGTAGAGCCGCCGTCACCGCGTAGCTGCCGAGCGCTAGGCCTGCCAGCGCTGCAACGCCCAGGATTGGCGCCTCGGCCATCATTGGGTTTGCGGCGCTTGGAGATCCCTGTTGAGGCCATCTCCGTTGGGCAGGCCGTCGGCGCCGTAGCTCGTGACGACGAAGGTCAGCATGTCATCTGATTCCTTGTAGTTGATCGGATGACCCCAGGGATCGTTGAGCGCCTTGGTGCTCTTCACGTAAGGGCCTGTCCAGCCGTCGGCATTCGCCGGCTGGGAGAGGAGGCCATTCAAGCCCTCTGAGTTGGTCGGGTAGCGCCCGACATCAGAGCGGAAGCTTTCCACCGCGGCCGCTACCGTCTCAAGCTGGACCTGGGCGGTCTTGGCGCGGGCGCGGCCCATCTGGCCGACCAGGCCCGGCACGAGCACAGCGGCGATCAGGCCGATGATCGCCATGACCACCAGCATCTCAATCAGCGTGTAGCCCGCGTCCTGGCTCACGCCATGGCGGCGAATACTGCGTCGCATTGCCCCTGACCCCCTTGGCCGCGCGACATCTGGCGTAGCACCACGGCCGCCGGATGACGTTCGTCTCCCGTAAATCTCACAATCCTCTCATCGCGCCAACCCGTCGAGGTTGTAACCTGCAGGCGCCACACCTCGCCGACCCGCCAAGCTGGCGTAAGGTCGCCCATGTGCGGCTGCTGGACACTTGGGGCGGTGATTGAGGTCTTGGTGCCGAAGGTGGAGACCAGACTGGCGGCACAGGTCCGCCAAAGCGGAGCCGTGTCCAACGACCCGACGTCCAGGAGTGCGCCGCCCCCAACCGCCGCGAGCCGACCCTTGAGTGCGTCCACGTCCTCGACACCCAGCGCGCGGTAGACGTTGGCGTCCAGCTGCGCGGCGGCGGCGACGCCCACCTTGTCGCTTTCCGACTCCGCGACCGCCTCGACCCAGCCGACGTCGGTGGAGAACGGCCAACGATAGGGTCCGCCGGCGCCGCTGCGCACGACGGTTGCGGCCGCCGACAGCTGGGCCCCGTCGAGGGCGTATTCCAACTGCGCTCGGACAAGGTCGGTTCGTGCGAGTCGCAACTGGCTGACGCTGCGCTGGACGAGCACGGCGGCGACCAGCGCCAGCGCCAGGGTGAACACCAGCGCGGTCGGCGTGGCGTAGCCCGCGTCATTGCGGCTTTGGATCGAGGAAGCCACGGCTTTGGATTTCGTGCAGGTCCACGGCGAGGTCGTCCATGGCGCGTTTGGCGGAGGCGTCATCCTTGATGATACGGGCGGTCAACAAGACCACCAGTTCGCTGCGGCTGGTGTCGTGTGAGGTCGACCGGAAGAGGGCCCCGAGAAAGGGCACGTCCTTGAGGTAGGGCACGCCGGAATTGTTGTTTGACCGGTTCGAGCTGATCAGCCCCCCCAAGGCGACCGCCTTGCCATCTTCCAGGATCAACGACGTTTCGAACCGACGCTGCTGGATGGTGGGGGAATTGATGGTGGAGGAGTCGGTCTTGGCGACCGTACTCACCTCCTGGGACACGTCCAGCACCAGGCGGTCTTCGCCGGCGATGCGCGGCGTCACGTTCAGGATCACGCCAGTGTTGCGGTAGTCGACCGTGCTGACCAAGGGCGCGGTCGAGGTGGCGGTACTCACCGCCGACTGCGTCACGACCGGCACTTGATCGCCCACCTGCAGATGGGCGGTATGGTTGTCCAGCGCGATGATCTTCGGCGCGGAGACCACTTCAATCTCGGTTTGCGAACCGAGTGCACTAAGAGCCGCCTTGATGTCACCGCTGATGTAGGTGACCGAGAGTCCGGGGAAGGACGCCTGTACGGTTCCGGTGCTGTTATTCACCGAACTGACTTGAAGGTTCTTGGAGAGAACCGACCAGTCGAGACCGAACTGGAACTGCTTTCCGAGGGTGACCTCGACGATTGAGGCTTCGATCAGGATCTGCCGTTGCGGCCGGTCGATCTCGTTCAGGATGCGCTGAATGGACACCCACCGCGTGGGGGCGGCGAAGAACAGCAGGGTGTTGGTTTCCCGGTCCACGCCGATCCGCACATCTTCGTCGCCCGAACTTCCGCGACCGCCGCCGCTGTCAGAGATCGGCGGCAGCGACGCCGACGAGGTCGCCGTCGCCCCTTGCGAGGCTGTTGTCGGACTGGCCGCGGTGGCCGTGCTCTGTGCGCCGGACGTACCCAAGAGACCGCTCAGGGTGCGCGCCAGGGCGTCCGCCGCCGTAAAGCGCGGCCGATAGACCCAAAGCGTCGAGGAGACCGCCTTGTCCGGGACGTCGAGCCGCTTCACCCATTTGCTGAGTTCGTCGAGCGCATCGGACGACTTGCCGAAGACGATCACCCCGTTGAGACGGCGCAGCGCGACAACATTGACGCCTGTGAGCCCAGCCCCCTGGGCGATGCGTTCAAGCTCCTGGGCGACAGTGGTGGCCTGGGCTTGCGAGAGTTCGAACCATCGGATTCGGGCGTTCTGGAAGGCGCTCTGGTCGAAGACCTTGACCGTATCCAGCGCAGCGCGGAGTTGCGCGCCAGACCCCCCGAGCAGCAGCAGGCCCAGCTTGTCGTTCGAATAGAGGACGCTGTCGGCGGCGGCGACAGCCTCCATCGCGCGAGCCACCTCGCTGGGCTGCGCGTAGCCCAGGGGCACGGCGACCACCTCGTAGCCCACGCCCCGGATTCCCTGAGCGCCAATGTGGATTTCAGCTGCGGACTTCGCCTTAGCCTGCGGCGTGATCAGCAGGGCGTCGCCGTTGTGCACCATGGCTACATTGTTCGCCGCCAGCACGGCTTCGAGCGACGCCAAGAGCTGTTCGCGATTGAGCCGTTGATCGATCCGGAAGGACACGCGCCCACTGACCGTGGGATCGATGGTGTAGGCGACCCCGAGCTGGCCGAGGATCTCCTGGATGACCTGCGGAATCTCCGCGTTGTCAAAGGCGAAGGTGTAGCTGTCGGATGAGGCCGCGGCTGTCGGCTGCGGGGCGGCGCGCGCTACCCTCTGCGGGGCCAGGATCAATGCCACCAAAATCATCAGGAGCAGCGCTGCGCAGCCGCCACGCGCCGGGCGTCGGGCAGAACCGTAAGCCCGGCTCGGGAAAAAGGCGATCCATGCCATTAGCGGGGCCGCGGCGCGCTGGCCGGCTCCGGTGGTCCGTGACGGCCAGGTGGCATCTGATCGGGGCCCGACGGCCCAGGTGTAGCGGCCGGTGCGGGCGCCGCATGCGGGTCCGGCGTACTCGCTGCGGACTGTTCGCCCAGGTTCAAGGTCTTTGTCCCGACAGCCGTCTCGAAGGTGGCGGCGGACGACGAAACCCCCTCCAGAGTGACGCCGTCGCTGCTCTGGCCCGCCGTCAGCCAAAGAGCCGGCTTCCCATCGATCGACACAAGGGCTGCAAGCCGGCGCCTGGAAACCGACACCCCGTCCAGGCGGATCGAGGGTTCGCGGATAGCGCCGGGTCCTGTGGTCAGGGCGAAGAGTGGGGTCGCTAAGAGATCGGCGGTGCCGATCTCGTTGGCGGCCCGACGGGCCGCTGGCGGCTTCAGCGCCATAAGCCGCGTTTCGACGCCATCCAGCTTATCGAGGCCGGCGGAGGCGCCGCCCGCGAGCATCCACGCCGCAAGGCCCGTGGCCAGGCCGGCCGGCGCCGCCCATCCGAGAAGCGTCACGCGGCGCAAAACGCACGCCCCGAAAAGCTAGCCGTCACGTTGGCGGTCTTGGCGGTCAGGTCGACGCCATCGGCGAAGATCGCGGGCCTTTGCCTAGCCAGGGTGGCCAGTAAGCCCACAACGTTCTCATAGGAGCCGGTGACCGAGAATTTCAGCCGCATCGGCGCCAGTCCCCCTGGGCTGTCGCCTGGCCCATCCGGATGCGCCTCCAGGAAATCGACACTCAGGTTCGCCTGTGCGGCAGACGCGGCGAGGCCTTCCCGAAGCGCCTGGGCCGCCGCCCCAGGGTCATGTCGGCACAAGGCGTCCGCTGCGTACAGGCGGTCAGAAGGCGGCGCCCGCATCAAGTCGCGGGCCTGATCGGTCTTCACCGTCAACGCCTCAAGCCGCGCACTCAGTTTGGCCGGCGCGCCTAGCTGTGTCAGCAGGAGCGCCATCGCCAGTGCGCCTGCCATGGCCACACCCGCGGCAAGCGCCAGGTCCATCGCCTTAAGGGTCTGACGCGCGCTCAACGAACCGCCCCAGCCGGTGCGCTTGCGTCCTGCGCGGATCGTGGGCCGACGCCCCACAGCCAGACGCCGGGTCGCAACGGACGAGTTGCACGCTCAAGGCGGCGGTCGCTGGCGGGAAACGGCGGGTCTTCGCCGCGCACTTCCACCGCCATTACGCCGCCCTTCCAATGGACGGCGGCAACGCGGGCCTCGGGCGTCTTCGAGGTCCCGACCCAGGAGAGATCGGCGAGCACATCGGCGATTGGGCGCGCGGCGCCCAGGGCGGTGTGGAGGTCGCGCGCCTGGACAACCTGACGGTGAAAACCCTGCGCCGCGGCAAGCTTGGCCGCCGCGAGCTTCTCGGCCGCTTCTAGTTGCCCGGTCGCCTCCGCCCGCGCATTGAGCGCCATCACCGCGCCGGCGCCCAGCACTGCGCCGGTCAGCCCAAAGAGGAGCAGCACAGCCGCCAGGCTTTGGATACGTTGCGTCGAGGCTCCACCTTGGCCGAAGGCGACCTTCACCGTCTGACCTTCGACCTCGACCGCGGCTTCGAAGGGGCCTCGAAGCTCCGCAGCTCGGACGTAGAAGACCGCGAAGCGACCCGGCCGGCCGGGCGCCCACCCGGAAAGGCGCCGCACGCGGTGAACTAGGTCCGGCAGCGGCAGCGGCGCCCCGTGACGCGCGTCGAGGTTCGCGGCCCGAGCCTGTTCCCAAGGCGGTGCAGGCGGCGTGACGATGGCGCGGGTAAAGACGCGCGGATGATCCTCCGGACGTGCAGGCTCGGGCTCTGGACGAACGTCGCGGCGCAAGGCGTCGGTCATCAGGTCACCGACAGTCCTGCATGACCGGATCGAAGTCGCATATTGCGTGCTGCTCCGGCCAGATGCGAGCCTCAAGCACCGCGGTGTCCCCCTGGGAGGTCGTCTGCAACAGCGCGACGGAGCGCAGCGCCTGGCGGGTAGTATCGGAGGGCGGCCAGGCCTGGCCCTCTGTCTCGGCGCTGTGATAGCGGAAGCTGGCGGCGGCCGCCGTGAGCGGCAGCACGGAAGGGGTCGCGGCGGAATCGCCATTGGTGAGCTTCAACTGGGCCGTCGCGCCGGCGGTGAGAATCTGCGCCGTGCAAGGCGCCGGCTCACCACATTGGAATTGGAGGTTCGTCGCATCCCCCGACAGTTGGTCGGGCTGCTGCGAGCCGAAGGGGGCGCCTCGCGCCAGCCATTGCTCCAACCGCTGTTGGGCGGCGCGGGTCGATTCCAATTTGCTCACCGCACGGCTCGTCGACAGTTGCAGGGGCGCGATCACCTGGACGCCAAGCGACAGGCCTCCGACCGACAGGCCGATGACCGCCAAGGCCGCCAGCATTTCCGACAGGGTGTAGCCGGCGTCGTTCACCCCGCATCCTCCACGGGGCAGGTTTCGAGGGTCGCCGCCTGGTAGGCGCGTTTCGTAGCGACGTTCGTCAGTTTGACCTGGCGATGGCAAACCGCGATCGGCCGCTCTCCCCCCGTCGTGCGGGTTTCGATCGTCCAGTCGAAAGCACCGCTGGTTCCTGTCGCGTCGTTGAAGCTTCGCGGACCGCTTTCGAGGAGTTGCGTGAGTAGCGTGTGGGCCCGGCTGACTTCCTGCGCCTGATCGGCGACCACCCGCGCCTCGTGGCCCGCGTCGAGACTAAAGATCACCGCCAATGCGAGGATCAGCATCCCAACGAGGGCGTCGACGAGCGCATAGCCCGCTTCGGGACCATCGTCTTTGGAGCGCACGCAGACTGCACGGCTGGATGCCGCAGCCCACGGCACCCCGCGCCCTCTCGCGCACCAATTCAAGACCCGAAGACACTGCACCGCGCGCCGCCCCCCAAGCGTTGCAGTAGAAGCGATATCATATAGATCAGGGGTCGCAACCTCCGGTTTTGGTTCGCTGACTTTGCAGGGACGGCGTGCAGGACGCGACGCGATCCAGGGCCGCAAATAACACCCGTCGAAAGACGACGGCACTGCCGCGCCTGCACGCGCTCCTGGCGTCGCTCGCGATCCACTTGGTCTTGGTCGCGCTCGCCTTCAGTACGGCTTCGGGCCGAATGATGTCCTCCGGCGGTGCTAGCGGCGGACCCTCAGGCCCGGTGTTCACCGTGACCGTCGTGCGGCTTTCGCCGGCGCCGGGGGCCGCGCGCGAAACCGACCCCGAGCGCCTGTCCATCCTGGCCAAGCTGCATCCCGCCGCCGTGGGCGAGGCCATGCCGGTGGGGCCGACCCGCCGCAACGCCGACGTCGCTGCCTTGGTCGACCAGGTCCAGGCCCAGTCGAAATCGACTCCACAGGCGCCGCGCCCTGAACCGCGCGCTGATCGCCAGGGGGCTCGGCTGCCGTCGCCTGCGCTCGTCTCTGCAAGTCAGAGGGTGGTCTATGACGGACGCCGCGACGCAGACGGCGACGCGGCGAGCAGATCAGCCGGCGCCTTGTGGGGCGCCATCGAGCCCTGTTGGCGAAACCTGGGCGCGCGGGGTCGGGTGCCTGTGGTGCTAGAGGTCGCGCTCGACGGCGCGGGCGGACTGCGGACCCCACCGACGGTCGTGCGCAACGTCAACGCCCTGATCACCGAACCGCGCCTGCAGGCCGAGGCCAGCGCACTCGCGGCCGTCGCAGCGTGCGCGCCGCACGGCAACCTCGCCTTGGCCGGCAAGACCTATCACCTCGAATTTCCCGGTGCACCCTAAGCCGCCTCTGGCTCTTTCTCGCCTGGCCGCGCCCCATGTCCTTGAGGTTGTGTTTTAGATCTATTGCAATTGCCGGGTATCCCCGCTTCTATGGCCAAGCTTGCTACCGCAAGGGGGGACGATGGGGCGGATAGCCTACCGCGTGGTCTGCGCGCTGTTCGCGTGCGTCATCGCCCTTGGCGCCTCTGCGCCCAGTCTCCGCGCCGCCGAAACCACCCAGTACACCTATGACGCGTTGGGCCGGGTCGTCTCGGCCATCGACGCCAGCGGCAAGAAGGTCGCCTACACCTACGACAGCGCCGGCAACCGCACCCGCGTCAGCAATGGCGCGGAATTCACCGAGATCCTACCGACGGCGTGGTCGACCTCCTCGAACGGCGGGACGACCGGCCTTTCGACCACCAATGGCATGCGCGACGGCGGCTTCTACGCGCTTAACTCCATTCATGTGACCAACGTCGAGACCGGCCCATGGGTCATGGCCGACCTAGGCTCCGTCCAGAACGTCAACCACATCGCCGTCGCCGCGGCCATCGAGAGCACAACCGGCGTCACCCTGGCCGACCTCAATGACACCGCTGTCGAATATTCGGCGGATGGAACGATCTGGAATACCGCCGCCACGATCGAAGGCGTCTCGCCCGGCGCAACGAAGACGGTCAGCCTGGGCGGCGTCGCGCTCCGATACCTGCGCATCCATCGCTTGGCGTCAGGCCGCGTCGGCCTTGGTGACCTGCAAATCTATTCTGCCGCCGCCGCCAACACCCCCCTCGTCGCCAACCCCTACAGCATCACCAGCACCGGCGGCGCGGTCACCTTCGACCCGCGCATCAACGACTTGGACAACGACGGTTACGCCATGGCGATCAGCGGCGCCGATCCGCCGCCGCACGGGACCGTCATAATCAACGCGGGCGTCAGCCTCACCTACACGCCGAACGCCGGCTACTTCGGCGCCGACAGTTTCCTCTACACGGTCACCGACGGACACAACGGGACCGCGAGCGCGGTCGTGACGGTCATGGTGCAGTCCAGCACCAATCACCCACCTGTCGCCGTTCCCGACCAGTTCAACATCAGCGACCGCGCTACGGCCGTCGTCGATGGCATCAACGACCTGCGCCCACTGAACAATGACTACGATCCCGATGGCGACGTCCTCTCGATCACCGGAACCACCTCGCCCTCCCACGGGACGGTCTCCGTGATTGGATCGAGCCTTGTTCGTTACCAGCCAACGGTCGGCTATTCGGGGTCCGACACGTTCAACTACACGATCTCCGATGGGCGTGGCGGCACGGCTACCGCTGCCATCACCGTCAACAGCAGCAACACCAATCCGGTGGCCGTCCAGGACAACGTCTCGACCGCGCAAGGCCAGGCGGTGACCCTTGACCCGCGCCTCAACGACAGCGATCCCAACGGCGATCCAATCTCGATCACCGCGATCACCCAGCCGACCAATGGCGTCGCGACCCTGAACGCGAACCAGTCCGTCACCTACACGCCCAACCCAGGCTTCGTCGGCGGCGACAGCATGAACTACACCCTCAGCGATGGTCGCGGCGGCACGGCCACCGGGCTCATCTCAATCACGGTGCTGCCCGCTCCGCCGCCCAATGCCGTCAGCGATAGCATCGCGGCGACCGGCGGGACGCCCGTAACCTTCGACCCGCGCTCCAACGACAGCGACCCGCAGAACCGGCCGCTGACTATCATAGCGCTGACGGCGCCCGGCCACGGCACGGCCGTCATCGGCAGCTCGGGAACAGCGGTGACCTACACCGCAACCAGCGGCTACGGCGGCATCGATAGCTTCACCTATACGATCGCGAACGACCAAGGCGCGACCGCCACGGCCACTGTCTCGGTTAACGCGCTCAGCGTGGAATACCTTGTCGTGGGCGGCGGCGGCGGCGGCGGGAACGTTGAGGGCGGCGGCGGCGGCGCGGGTGGGCTCCTTCAGGGCGTTACCCCGACGGGCGTTGGCTCCCTGACCGTGACCGTCGGCTCGGGCGGGGCGGGCGGGGCTCCTGGCGCCAATGGGGGTTCATCCTCCTTGGGCAGCCTCATTGCGGCGGGCGGCGGCGGCGGTGGGTACGCCAGCGGCGCCTACTTGGCGCAGAATGGAGGGTCTGGGGGCGGAGGCGGCGGGCTCGTTGCAATGAGCGGTGGCAGCGGCACGAGCGGCCAAGGTTTCAAGGGCGGCGATAGCGTTTCACATGAAGCGGCAGGCGGCGGCGGTGCTGGAGCGCCCGGACAGGCCTCCCCGACCGGTTCAGCGGCGGGAGCTGGCGGTGCGGGGGTCAACAGCTCAATCTCAGGCTCGCTCGCCAACTATGCCGCAGGCGGCGGCGGCGGCGGCTACAGTAACGGCGACGACGTGAACATCCTCGCCGGCGCTGCCGGAGGCACAAGCGGCGGCGCCGGCGGCTACTGGAGCGATGCAGGCCAGTCAGCGCCATCCAATCTCGGCGGCGGCGGCGGTGGAGCGTTGTCGACGACCGGCGGAAGCGGCGGCTCCGGCGTTGTGATCCTTCGCTATCGCGGCGCGCCGAAGGCGACGGGCGGCACGATTACCCAGATCGGCGGCTACACGATCCACACCTTCACGACCGGGGGAACCCTAGCAGTCACCTCGACGAACGGCGCCCCGGTCGCGGTGAATGACAGCGTCGTCATGCTTCAGAACACGACGCTCATCTTCGATCCACGCACCAACGACTCCGACCCGAATGGCGATGCACTCACGGTGATCGCTGTCGGCTCAGCGAGCCATGGCGTGGCGACCGTGGCGAACACCGGGCAGGTCTCCTATCAGCCGACGATAGGCTTCACCGGAACCGACACGTTCACCTACACGATCAGTGACGGCGAGGGCCTGACCTCGACGGCCACGGTGACAGCCACGGTCCAGACCAGTGGCGTCTTTGAGTATCTGGTTGTGGCCGGCGGCGGGGGCGGTGGCACCGCGGGGAACGGCGGCGGCGGGGGCGGCGGCGGGGGCGGTGTCGTCTACAGCCAGCACGCGCTGACTTCCGGCCTGTCGCTCTCCATTGCCATCGGTGGCGGCGGGACGACCGAGGCAAATGGTGCCAACACCACGATCGGCGTGCTCGCCATGGCGATCGGCGGGGGCCATGGGGCCCGGGGCAACATCGCCTCGGCTTCTGGCAATGGCGGCTCGGGCGGCGGCGGCGGCGGCGACGCCGCGGGGTATGGCGCCGGCACACCCGGCCAGGGTTCAGATGGCGCGCCCGGAAACAGTGGCGGTGGTGGGGGCGGAGGCGGGGGCGGTGCTGCAGGACCGGGCGTCTCCGGTCCCGCAGGTGGCAACGGCGGATCTGGCTACCTAAGCAGCCTTTCAGGCGCCTCCGTGGCGTACGGTGCGGGCGGCGGTGGCGGTGGAGCGCTAGGGGGCGGCGTGGCCGGCGCGGCCAACAGCGGCAATGGCGGCGGCGGGTGGCCTAGCTCGGGGACCGGAGCGGCCGGGGGGTCGGGGATCGTGATCATCAGATACCCAGGCTCGCAAGTCGCGAGCGGCGGGATGGCAATAACATCGGGCGGCTACACCATCCACACCTTCACTAGTAGTGGGACGTTCACTGTGCCGTAGTCTCTGCAGAGTGGGGCCAGTCTGGGCTACCGGCCGAACTTGTCTCGGAGTCTCAATTCCCTTCGGGCTACGCGCCGGTGTTGAAACCCTCAACAAGGGCGCCTCTTTAAACGATGGAGGTCAGCCCGAATACCGTCGACATGATTTGCTAAACTTCCGTGTGATCTCAGAGTCGGCGGGGTAAGATGAATGCGTTAGCAGCGCACCGGCACATCTATGGCAAATACTATTGAAGAAGGATTCGGAAGCCTTCGCAAAAACTTGGAGATACGCAATCCAGTGGTGCGCCGGTACTGGTTCGCCGAGTTCGAGCACTACCCGGATCGCTACCGGCTCGAAGTGGTGGCTCCGATCCAGAACAAGCTTGGCGCGCTGCTGTCAGACCCGACATTGTACCGAATTCTGGTCAAGCCTGCGGTGGACCTGCGGCTGCGGTCGATCATGGACGAGGGCGGGGTTTTGCTGGTCAACCTCTCCAAGGGCCAACTCGGCGAGGACAGTGCGGCCACGCTCGGTGGCCTCCTCGTCTCGACTCTCGGCGTGGCTGCGCTCAGCCGCGCCGATGCGCCGCCAGAAAGCCGCCGACCTTTCTACGCCTACGTCGACGAGTTCCAGTCCTTCACGACGTTGGCCTTCGCCACCATGCTCGCCGAGGTCCGCAAGTATGGGCTGGGCCTGACGCTCGCGCATCAGTACCTGGCGCAGCTAGAGCCCGACGTGCGTCATGCGGTGCTCGCCAACGCGGGCACACTGGCGTCGTTTCGTGTGGGTGCTGAAGACGCGGTGATCCTCGCTCAAGAGCTTCAGCCGACATTTGGCGTGGAAGACCTGCTCACGCTGCCGAACCATCACTTCTATCTGAAGCTTCTGATCGACGACGCGCCCAGCAAGCCCTTCAGCGCGCGTACGTTTCCGCGCGCCGCCTGATCGCTAACGCTCGACGCATTCGCGATCTTGGGGCACGCGGTCTTCCTCCGCAGCACTCCGAAAGCACTCCGCAGTCCGATGCTCGCGTACCCAAATCGACCCGCTGCGCAAGCGCTATGCGAAGAGTGCGCGACGCCGGCGCATTGCCCCGCCGACCCCGCCAAAGCCGAAGATCGTGAGCGCCCAGGTGGCAGGCTCCGGCACGCCCGCAATACCGATCTTGATATCATCGATGGAGACGGCCGACGCGGCTGCGGCATTGACGAGCGGGAAGTTGAATTGCTGACCCTGGATGCGAAGTTCGTTCATGGTCCCGCCGCTGAAGGTCAGAAACTCTGGCGCGGAAAAGCCGGGCGATGACACCCCACCTCCGCCTATGAAGTTGCCGTTGTTCAGCCCCTCGTATTCGAACGCCCCGCCATCCGGCGACCACAGGCCGACCGCCCGCAGCGACAGCTCGTTGAACGTGCCCCCGCCCGTCAACGTGATGTCGAAGTATCCGTCCTCACCGGGCGTATAGAACGCGAAGCTTCCGTCCGGCGCCACATTGGTAAGGACCGTGCCGCCGCCCACGAACTGCACGGACACGCCGCCCTGCGAATAGACGGTGTTGGTGGGAAAGGTCGAACAGCACATCTGCTCGAAGTCGTTTTGCGCGATCGGCGACGAGACCTGCGTCCCGATGGTGAAGGTCAGCGCCGCATTCGCCGCCCCCGCCGTGAGCGCACCCACAGAAAGGACGACGACAGAAGCGAGCAGAGAAAGTTTGGAAGCCATAGGTCCCCCCAAGCGCCACAAGCGGCGCGTCGGAAAACACGGCTACATCAAAAAAATGTACAAGAAAACCGAGTACTCCTAAAAGGCGTATATTGGCCCGGCTGGATCGGATTCCAGCCATGCCCAAGTCGGTCTTCTCCGACGCCTATGCTCTTGTGATCGACCACCTCGTCGAGCTGCGCCGCGCGCAGCAGGTGAGCCAGGTCGAACTTGCGCGGCGGATCGGGAAGACCCAGCAGTGGGTGTCGTTTATCGAACGCAGGGAGCGACGGTTGGACGTGGTGCAGTTCTATGCGCTCGTGAAGGCGCTCGGCGGCGACCCGGAGCGTGAGATCGTCGCGCTCTTTCGCGCCATGCCAGATGCGGTGGCTATTTAGCCGTGTCCGCCCCGTCAGAATCCCGTGAACCGGTCGAGCTGCTCCGCAGCTTCCGTGCCGAGCTTCAGTCGAAGCGCGAAGGCCTGGTCGAGGCGGCGACGTTCGATCCCCGCGTACGGAAGGTCTTGAGCCGGCTGGATGTGGTGCTGGCGCTCATCGACGACGCGTACCGTGGGCTCCTGCACTAGTCCCGCCGCAAGGTATTCCTCTGCCCCTCGTAGTCTCGCCATGCAGACAGGGCATTCTTGATGGCTGCGCGTCCGACGTGGCGAACCTTGAGGTAGTCCCGCAGATCGGCCCAGGAGCGAGCCTCCGGCAGCAGCGGATCGGCCTTGGCGAAATCGACGAACGCCCGGGCATGGTCGTCCGCGGGCAGCGCCGCATGCACATACGCTCGGAATGTCGCCGCCATGCCACGAGCGTACGGCACGCGAGCGCTAGCCACCATAATCAATGGGTGAGCCTTGGGCGCGGCGTCAGGACCCGGTCTGATTTTGAATCAGCGGCCCAGTAAATCGCCATAGGTCTATGAGGAGGGGTGCCGACGTTAGCGGGTGGGGGTCGGGGTGTCCTGCGTGTGGCGCGACAAACCGGATGAGACTCGCGCGTCAATCAGGATGAGACATGACAGTCGCGGCGGAGTGATGATTGACGCGCCGCGACACGAGCGCAAGGGGCCTTGTGTGACGCGGCGCGGCGATCAGGTTGAGGCGTTG
>NZ_DATAPY010000088.1:0-19826 GCF_036264965.1 Phenylobacterium sp. | reverse complement strand
GGACTACGACGACGGCCGCGCCGCCATGGCCGGCCTCTACCGCAAGGGGGTCGAGATGCAGTGGGACGCCACGACGCGCATCGACTGGAGTCAGGAGCTCGACGAGGACAATCCCGAGCAACTGCCCGAGGAAATGCTGCCGATCTCCGGCATGGCCCAATACGAGGCCATGTCGCGCCAGGAGAAGGCCACCGTCCGGCGTCACTTCCAGGGCTGGCAGATCGCCCAGTTCATGCAGGGCGAGCAGGGGGCGCTGATCTGCGCCGCCAAGATCGTCACCCAGGTGCCGGACATCGATTCCAAATTCTACGCCGCCACCCAGACCATCGACGAGGCTCGCCACGTCGAGAGCTACAAGCGCCTCCTGGAAAAGTTCGCTGTCGCCTATCCAATGACCCCGCCGCTTCAGGAGCTGATCGACCAGGTGCTGCGCGATAGCCGCTGGGACATGACCTATCTGGGGATGCAGGTGGTCATCGAGGGCCTGGCGCTGGCCGCCTTCCAGCAGATCCGCGACAACGCCCAGAACCCCCTGGCCGCGGCGGTCAACGCCTATGTCATGCAGGACGAGTCCCGCCACGTCGCCTTCGGCCGCCTGGCCCTGCGCGACTACTATCCGACCCTCACCCAGAAGGAGCGCGACGAGCGCGAGGAGTTCCTGCTCGAGGCTTGCTACCTGATGCGCGATCGCTTCGACGCCGTGGAGGTGTGGAAGCGCCTTGGGCTGGATCCGGCCGCCTGCGCCGCGCACATGTACGACTCCGGCTTCATGGCCGCCTTCCGCTCGTCCCTCTTCACCCGCATCGTGCCAATCGTGAAGGACATCGGCCTCTGGGGCCCTACCATCCGCAAGGGCTACGAGGAGATGGGGATCATCGGCTTCGCCGACACCGACGTGCAGGCGTTGCAGGACGATGACGAAAACATCGCCCGCGATTTCGACGCCCGCCGCGCCTACGTCGACAGCGTCATCGCCAGGGCGCAGGCCATGGAACCGGCTTAGAGGTCAGCGTCCAGTACTATCTCAGCGGCCAAGCCGCAGCCAACCAGCGGAGGGAGTCAGTTGAACGCGATCGCCGACACTGCCGCTGCGATGCTGGACGGTTCGATATCATACTTGCTCGGCGCCCGGAGAATCATGGACTTGGGCTTCAAAGCTGATCTCGATCGCGACCCGGATTTCCTCCCTTTCATTGGCGTATATTCGGAGAGCGACGCATTGCCGCTCGATCCGGAGTTCAGGAAGCGCTGGCAGCCAGAGGCGCTGCTAAGGCTTGAACCTGCGATCGAAGCTAAGGAACGGTGGGCTAGGGAGTTCCTTCGTCCTTATTGCGTTCGGTTGAACGAACGCTTCGGGTCAAGTTCGAACTGAGACACTACCCGCCACGGACGCTGCCCTTGCGGTAACGCGCCGATTCTCGTTTAGTGTGCGATTGAGCTTTTCTGAAAGAGGGCCTTTCGTGACCGCCATATTGAACGAGCCGCGCCGCTCGGCCCGCAAGGCCAAGGGCGACGGCCATCTGCGCCGCGCCGAGATTCTGGAGGCTGCCGAGCGCATCTTCGTCGCCCACGGTTACGAGGCGGCCACCATCCGCAAGATCGCCGACGAGGTCGGCGTCTCCTCCACCGCGCTCTACATGCACTTCCAGGACAAGGGCTGCATCCTCCTGGAGATCTGCGAGGGGACGCTGAAGCTGCTGCTGGAGCGCAATCGCGAGTTCGCGTCGCGTCCGCTTGATCCGGTGGTGCGTGTGCGGATGATGCTGGAGGCCTACATGCGCTGGGGCCTTGAGCATCCCAACGCCTATCAGCTGGTGTTCTCCGGGCCGCGGATCATCGCCGCAGACCCCTGGCCGGAGGGCACGGCCGACATGGGCGCCCAGTGCTACGACATCTTCCGCGACGTGGTGCGTGAGATCGCAGCGTCCGCGCGCCTACGCACCGGCTCGGCGGATTCCGCGGCCCAGGCGCTGTGGATGTCGACGCATGGCGTCGTCGCGCTCTACGCCTCGCGTCCGAACTTCGGCTGGGCGCCCGCCGACGAACTGATCCAGGTGACCCTCGACGGCCTCCTGAACGGCCTCATAACCGACTGATGGGCGGCTAGGGTTCGCTTCCGAGGCTCCGCGACAGCGGAGGCTCAGTCTTTCAACCACGGAAAACACTGAAAGATCACGGAAGACGCCGGCGCTTTCCGTGTTTTCCGTGTTTTCCGTGGTTCTAATAGGAGGCGCCCGCTCCGCGGGCCTCTCAGGACTGCCGCGTTCGCGCTTTTCGTGGTTCGAAGAAGGTCTATCGCCCGGTCGTCGAGGAGTCGGCGATCGTCGGCAACGGGTTCACCGGGGCCGCGCCATAGGCGCCGCGCTTCAGGTCGGCGCTCAGCGTGATCGGGATCGAGCCGCCGGCCAGCTTGGCGCGGTAGACTTGCATGTTCTCCATCACCCGCATCACGTAGTTGCGGGTCTCCGAGAACGGGATGCACTCGATGTAGTCCAGCGGGTCGGTGGAGCCGCCGCGCGGATCGCCACAAAACTGGGTCCACTGCGTCGGGCGCCCAGGCCCGGCGTTATAGCCCGCCGCGGCCATGACGTAGGAGCCGGAGAACTGGCTCACCAACTGGCCTAGGAAGTTCGCGCCCAGGCGCATGTTGTACTCGGGCTCGTCCAGTTGCGAGGGCGAGTAGCCGACACCGATCCGCCGGGCCAGGATCTTTGCCGTCGCCGGCATCAGCTGCATCATGCCCCGCGCGCCGGCGCCGGAGCGGACGTTGGGGTCGAAGCTGCTCTCCTGGCGGGTGATCGCCAGCACCAGGGCGGGCTCGGCCGCGCCGCCGTCGGGCGCACTGCGCAGCGGATAGGCCCGTTGCGGCAGGATGAAGCCCCGTTGCGCTGCGCCGCGGGCGGCCTTCATGGAGAGCTCCATATCGCCGTAGCCACGGGCCAGATCGACCAGCTGCGCCTCGTCTTCGGCGGTGGGCAGGATGTCATCCAGGTTCAGCACGAACACCTTGAAGAGTTCGCGCTGGCCGTAGTCGAACAGCAGGCGTGTGGCGGCGATCTCGTCGCGCGCTTCGAACGCCGCGTGGGCCTGCGGCGTGATCTGCGGATCGGAGGCCAGCGTGAGGCGCATCCCCAGCTTTTCCGCCGCCAGCATGCCGTAGAAGCAGGTGTTGTACTTCGCGGCCTGGGCGTAGAAGCCCTGAGCGGCGGTCTTGTCGCCGCGCGCCTCGGCGGCGCGGCCTTCCCAATAGAACGCCCGGCCGCGGGTCACCGGCGAGGTGCCGATCCGTTCCAGATTGGCGAAATGCTTGGCCGCCTTGGCCGGGTCGTTGAGCTTGGTCAGCGCCACCCAGCCGGCGTCGAATTCCGCGTCCGCGCCGGGCGAGCCGGAGGTCAGGCCGCTGTCGGCGGCCGCGGAATAGGCGGCGTGCGCGTCGCCGGCGCGCAGCGCCGTCAGCACCAGATGGCGCCGCTCGTCCCAGATGCGGTCGCCCTGGTCGACGCTGGTCACCTCGTGCGGGAAATAGGCCGCTTCCTCGAGCGCTGCCATGTCCATGCCCTTGCGGCGCAGGAAGGCGGCGCGTTCGAAGGCCACGCCCGGCGATTGCGCCAGCGAGGGCGGCAGCGTGGCCACCTGGTCGGTGGCGTCACGGGCGTCGCTCCGCAGCGCCAGGCGCGCCCGGGCCGCCTGCTGCTGGTCGGCCGGCAGCAGGGCCAGCATGTCCCGCGCGGCGCCCAGTTCCTTGCCATAGAGCAGGACGTCCGCTCGGCGGACGTGGTCCTCGCCGGTCAGCACGTCGCCGAAGCGGGCCAGCATGGCGCGCTGAGCGGCCTCATCGAAGCTCTTGTCGCGCCACCAATGCTTGACCAGCGTCGTGGCGTCGGCGGGCCGGCCCAGGCCCCGATAGGCCGAAGCCAGCGCCATAGCGCCCTGCGCCGTGGCCGGCTCAGCGCCGGCGAACCAGTCGACGACCTGCTGCGGGGTCTTGCCGGCGGTCTCCAGCAGGCGCTCGGCGGCGGCCTGGCGGCGTTGCGCGCGCGGCCAGCCGGCTAGATCGCGCCGGGCGTTGTCGACGTCATAGAAGCCCACCATGTCGGCGTCGCAGTCGATCAGCACCCAGGTGGCGGTCTTGCGCGCCAGGGGATCGCTCATCTGCGAGATGGCGTCGCGGGCCCCGTTCACGTTGGCCCGCCGCGCCGCCTCGATGGCCTGGCGCAGCAGGCCGGCGTCGCGGTCGGTGAGGCGATGGGAGGCGTTGGCCGGCTGCAGGGGCGCGTCGCCCATGATCGAGGGCTTGGTGACGCTCTCCAGCAGGTCGCCCAAGGGATCGACGGTCTGCGCGCGCGCCGCCACGCTCGCCATGGCGGCGACGCCTGCGATCATCACGGCCTTGCGCACTAGTCTGTTCACGTGACGCCCAACGGAACTCGAAACGAATCAATAGGACATTGCGGGCCATGCCCACCCGATCATATTGTCGCGCCGAATCTGAACGATGCCTTTCCAGGCGTCCAATCACGGCAATTTGCATTCCATGACCGAGCCTATGTTCCGGGGCGTCCTTCCCGCCCTCGTCACCCCGTTCCGCGACGGGGAAGTCGACGAAGACGCCTTCATTCGCCTCGTGGAGCGCCAGATCGCAGGCGGCGTGCACGGCCTCGTGCCGGTGGGCACCACTGGGGAGAGTGCGACGCTAAGTCACGACGAGCATCGCCGGGTGATCGAGCTGTGCGTGAAGACCGCCGCCGGCCGTGTGCCGGTGGTGGCGGGCACGGGCTCCAATTGCACAGAAGAAGCCGTCGAGCTCACGCGGCACGCCAAGACCATCGGCGCCGATTGCGCTCTGATCGTCACGCCCTATTACAATCGCCCCAGCCAGGAGGGAATGTACGCCCACTACGCGGCGATCAACGAGGCCGTGCAACTGCCGATTCTGGTCTACAACGTTCCCGGGCGCACGGGCGTGGACATCTCCAACGACACGCTCGCCCGCCTCGCCAAGCTGCCGAACATCGTCGGGATCAAGGACGCCACCGGCGACCTGGCCCGCGCCAGCCAGCAGCGGCTGATGTGCGGCGAGGGCTGGACCATGCTCTCCGGCGATGACCCGACGGCGCTGGGCTACATGGCCCACGGCGGCCACGGCTGCATCTCGGTCACCGCCAATGTCGCGCCCGAGCAGGTTTCGGCCTTCTACAACGACGCCATGGCCGGCCAGTGGCAAGGCGCGCTCTACGGCCAGGACCGGCTGATCCGTCTGCACAAGGCGCTGTTCACCTACGCCTCGCCGTCGCCGACCAAGTTTGCGCTTGCCCATCTCGGCCTCTGCGCTGAGGACGCCCGCCTGCCCATCGTGCCGGCCGGCGCGGCCTCGCGCACCGAAGTCCTCGCCGCCATGCGGGACGCGGGGGTTCTCTGAGTGCGTGTTTCTCTTGCCGCTCATCCCGGCGAAGGCCGGGACCCAGATTGCGAAGCGCCGAAGGTTGACTGGTTTTCGCTGAGCGCGATCGCGCCCGCATCTGAGCTAACCCATCTGGGTCCCGGCCTTCGCCGGGATGAGCGGCTTTAAGCATGGCCGCCTCCGATACGCCGCGGAAACTGATCGCGGAAAACCGCCGCGCGCGGTTCGACTATTTCCTGGAGACCTTCTTCGAGGCCGGGCTTCAGCTCACCGGGTCCGAGGTCAAATCCCTGCGCAACGGCCGCGCCAATATCGCCGAGAGCTATGCGGCGGTGGAGGGCAACGAGATCATGCTCGTCAACGCCGACATCCCGCCCTACGCCCAGGCCGGTCCGCACTTCAACCACGAGCCGCGCCGCCACCGGAAGCTGCTCCTGAAACGCAAGGAGATCGACAAGCTGATCGGCGCCGTACAGCGCGACGGCCGCACGATCATCCCGATCAAACTCTTCTGGAACGACCGGGGCCTGGCCAAGCTCGAGGTGGCGCTGGCCAAGGGCAAGAAGGACCACGACAAGCGCGAAGCCACGGCCGAGCGCGACTGGCAGCGCGATAAGGCCCGGCTGATGAAGGACCATAGCTGAGGTGCGTCCGGCCGCCGTCGAGGCCCTGGAGCGCGACACCGTCGCCGCCGTCGCGCCGCCGCAGACCCTGGAGATCGGCGGCTGGCTGGTCCCCCTCGACAACGGGACCATCGGCCGGGCCAGGAGCGCCGCGCCGCTCAGCCACGACATGGGCCCCGAAGCCGTCGGCGAGATCGAGGCGGCCTACCGCGAACGGGGATTGAAGCCCGCCTTCCGCGTCGCCGACGTTCCGTCTCTGGCCGCCGTCCGCGAGGAGCTCACCCGCCGGGGGTTTGCGCCTGAGCAGCCGACGATCTTCAAGACCGCTTTTATCGCGGAATTGGCTGAGTTTTCAGAAACCTCCGCGCGTATCCTGTCAGAGCCTGACGATGCCTGGGGCGCGGTCTTCCTGGGCGAAGGCTTCGATCCGGCCGACGGCGCCCACCGCATCGCGGCGCTCACTCGTTCGCCCGGCGCCATCTACGGCGCGGCCGGCGAGGACGGCGAAACCCAAGGCGTCGGCGTCATGAGCTTCGGGGCCGCTTGGGCCGGCATCCACGGCATGCGCACCGCGCCCGCGCATCGGGGCAAGGGCCTGGCCGCCGCCGTCCTTGCCGCCATGGGCCGGGAAGCTCGGGCGCGGGGCGTGGAGCGCGTCTTCCTGCAGGTCGAGGAGGCGAACGCGGCCCGCCGCATCTACCGCAAAGCCGGCTTCAGCTCCGCCTGGCGCTATCACTACTGGCGGTGAGCTACTTCGCCAGGTCCTTCAACACGCTCTCCCACTGGAACAGCGCCCCGTCGATGGTCGCCACCGGGACCCGCTCGTTCAGGCCGTGGGCGAAGTCGTCCGATGACTTCATGAAGGCGCCGCCGATCCCGTAGGCGGGCACGCCCAGGGCGCGGAAGAACATCGAATCCGTCGCTCCCGCCGACATGGTCGGGACCACCGACAGGCCGGGATAACGCGCCTGCACCGCCTTGGTCACCGCGGCCAGAACGTCGGGACGCAGGGGCGAGGCGCCGGCGTCGATGGCTCCGTCGTTCTGGCGCTCGATCCTGGCCTTCGGGTCGGCGATCACCTTGGCGAGGGTCGCGCGCACCTCTTCCGAGGGCGTGCCGGGGAAGATGCGGCAGTTGACGTTGGCCATGACCTTCTGCGGGAGCGCGTTGGTGGCGTGGCCGCCCTCGATCATCGTCGCCACACAGGTGGTGCGCAGCTGGCCCGCGAAGTCGGGATCGGCCGACAGGGTGTCGATGGCGCCCTGGTCCCTGGGATTGGCCACATAGCGGCGCAGCGCCTCGCCCATCGGGCCCTGGACCTGGCTCGCCGCCGCCTTGAAGCCGGCCATGGTGATCTCGCTGGTCATCACCGGGAAGCGATAGGCCTCCAGCCGTTCCAGGTCGTGCGACAGCTGGTAGATGGCGTTGGTCTTGCCGGGCCGGCTGGAGTGGCCGCCGGGGTTGGTGACGATGATCTGGAAGTCGGCGTAGGTCTTCTCGGCCGCCTGCAGGCCGTAATAGACCGGCTTGCCGTCCTCGCTGAGCTCCCCGCCGCCGCCGTCGCCGTTCAACACCAGCTCGGCGTTCTTCAGCTCGCCGGCGAACACCCGCGCGGTCTGCTGCAGGGTCTCCTCGTCGCCCGACAGCGCCAGGATCACGTCGCGTCCGGGCCTCCAGCCCTCGCGGCGCAGCTTGCCCAGCACGGTGATCACCATGGAGACGTCGAACTTGTCGTCGATGGCGCCGCGGCCGAAGACGTAGCCATTCTCAACAACCGGGGTGAACGGATCGCGCGTCCAGTCGGCGGGCTTGGCCTCGACCACGTCCATGTGGTCGATGATCACGATCGGCTTCAGGTGCGGGTCCGCGCCCGGATAGCGGGCGATCAGGATCGAGGTGCCCAGCACCGGGCGGACGGTCACCTCGTCGGGCGTATAGCCCGACTGCACTAAGACGCTCTTCAAGTACTCGGCATAGGGCTTCACCTGGTCGCCGGGGATCACCGTGCGGAACGAGATGCTCTTTTTCAGCAGCGCCAGCGCCTGGTCGTGCTCGGCCGGATCGACCTTCGGGCTTTGCGCGGACGCAGGGGCGGAGAGCACGGCGGCGCAGGCGGCGAGGCCGAGGAACAGGGGTGTCTTCAAGGTTAGGGAATCCACTGCAGGCTGAGGTGGCGCGAGCCTAGCGGGGTGGGCGTCAGGAAGCGAGGGGGCGAGGCGAGGGGAACCTTTCGGCGCCGCTCAAGCTTAGGTCACCCAAAGGACGCCGCGCCGATTTGGCGCCGCGCCAAAGGACGGAAACACCCCATGGACAACCACAGTCTGATTGCCTGGCTGGTTATTGGCGCGATCGCCGGCTGGCTCGCCGGGACCTTCGTACGCGGCGGCGGCTTCGGCCTGATCGGCGACATTGTGGTCGGCATCATCGGCGCCTTCATCGGCGGCTGGCTGGCGGGCGTGCTGCATATCCACGTCGGCACGGGCTGGATCTCCGCGATCCTCACCGGCTTCGTCGGCGCGGCCCTGCTGCTGATCATCCTGCGGGCCGTGCGCCGAAGAGCCTAATTCTCGAGGGGGAACTCGCCCTCTCGCCAGGCCTTCATGCCGCCGTCCAGGGCGATGGCGCGGCCATAGCCCAGCTCACGCAGGGTGGCCGCCGCCAGGGTCGAGATCTTGCCGAATTCGCAGACCGTCAGGATCCGCAGCGTCGGGTCCGGAAGCTCGGTGTTGACGCGCAGCTCGAGCTGGCCGCGGGGCAAGTGGCGCGCGCCGGGCACGTGGCCCGCGTCGAAGGCCTCCTTCTCGCGGATGTCCAGCACCACCACGTCGCGGGAATTGCCGCCCAGCCGCGCGTTCAGCTCGGCCAGTGACATGAACGGCACCTTGGCCGCCGCCTCGCTGAGCAGTTGCGCCACCGTCTTGCCGCCGCTCATGTTGGTGCGCAGCGCCTCGGTCAGGTGGGTGGGCGCGGCCAGGTCCAGCGCCTGCATCATCGCCACGAACGCCGCCCGCTCGGTCTTCTGCAGCCGAGGGTTTTCCGCGATCTCCGCGCCGATGGTGGAGTGCGAGCGGCCCTTATAGTCGTGCGCCGGGAAGACCTCGGTCTCCGGCGGCAGCCGCAGCAGGCCCTCGAACAGGCTGTCGAACAGCTCGTGCGGGTCACCGGTGGGCAGGTCGGTGCGCCCCGTGCCGCCGATCAGCAGGGCGTCGCCGGTGAACACCCGGTCGTCCATCACCAGGCTCATGGAATCCCGGGTGTGGCCGGGCGTGTGCAGCGCCTTCAGCTTCAACCCGCCGGCGATCAGCATGTCGCCGTCGTCCAGCCGCATATCGGCGTGCGGCGCCGGCGAAAGCCGATGCATCACCACCGGCGCGCCCAGCGCCTTGCCCAATTCCTTGCTGGCCGAGAAGTGGTCGGCGTGGGTGTGGGTGTCGACCACATATTTCACGGTCAGGCCGTGCTGGGCCAACAGGCCGCGATAGTGGTCGATGCGGCTGAGCTCGGGGTCGATGAGCACCGCCGCCTTGGTCGCCTCGCAGCCCAACAGGTAGCTCTGGCACCCGCCCGTCGCGATCTGTTCGAAAATCATACCAGGTCCCCCGACCGATCAAGTTCGACCGAGGAAACCTACCATCCAATCAGCGTCCGCGCGCGGCGGAACACCGCCTCGAACATCTCCGGCGTCAGCCGCCCGGTGTTCGTGTTGAGCCGCGAGCAGTGGTAGCTGTTCAGCACCACATAGGGCCCCGCCTGGAACTCCGTGCCGTGGCCCGGCAGGCCGGCCGAGGCCTTCAACCCCAGCGCCTTCAGCACATTGCGCCGCGACACGTCGCCCAGGGTCACGATCACCTTCAGCCGGGGCAGGGCGGCGATGCGGGCGGTCAGGAATGGGCGGCAGCGGTTCTCTTCCGAAGTCTCCGGCTTGTTGCCCGGCGGCGCGCAACGGACGGCGTTGGAGATCATGCAGTCGACCAGCTGCAGGTCGTCGTTCCCGTCGGGGTCATAGTCCCCGGTGGCGAAACCGCATTTCTTCAGGGTCGCATAGAGCAGCATGCCGGCGTGGTCGCCGGTGAAGGGCCGCCCTGTGCGGTTCGCGCCCTGGCGGCCGGGCGCCAGGCCCGCCACCAGCAGGCGCGCGTCCTCGTCACCGAACGAGGGCGCCGGGCCGTTGAACCAGTTGGGATGGGCCGCCGCATTGTCGGCGCGATAGGCCACCAGCCGCGGGCACAGCGGGCAGTCGCGCGCGGGCTCCGGCTCGACGCCGGCTTCAGGCCCCCAACCTCTAGGCTTCTGCATCGGCTTCGGGTTCGTCCTCGTGGCGCCGCTCGCTGCGGCTTTCCTGGATGAAGCGCGGCAGGCGCGAGGGCCGCCCGATGATCTCCGACAGGTCCGCCAGATCGACGAAGTTGTCCGCCTGCCGGCGCAGGTCGTCCGAGGCCATCGGCGGCTGCGACTTCACGGTGGAGACGACCGTGACCCGCGAGCCCTTGCGTTGTACCGCCGCCACCAGCGCCCGGAAGTCGCCGTCGCCGGAGAACAACACCAGGTGGTCGGCGCCGCCGGCGGCCATCTCCATCATGTCCACGGCGATCTCGACGTCCATGTCGCCGCGCCAGCGTTTGCGCCCCTGGCTGTCGGTGTATTGCCGCGCGGCCTTGGTCACCAGGGAGTAGCCGTTGTAGTCCAGCCAATCGACCAGCGGGCGGATCGGGGAGTACTCCTCGTCCTCCACCAGGGCGGTGTAATAGTAGGCCCGCACCAGGACGCCGCGCTTGCGGAACTCTTCCAGGAGCTTGCGGTAGTCGATGTCGAAACCCAGGCCCTTGGCCGCGGAATAGAGGTTCGACCCGTCGATGAACAATGCCAGGCGGTCGGTGGGGTAAAAGGTCATCGTCTCAAAATTCCCAATGGCGAAATATTCGAAGGACCGAACGCTTGGGGCGCGATAACGCGGTGATCGTGGCCCTGGGCTCGAATATGCCCGGCGATCAGCCGTCGTCCGAAGCCTTGCTTGAAGCGGCCCTGTCGCGGTTCCCCCAGGCCGGATTGCCCGTGCTGGCCCGATCGCGCTGGTGGAGCTCTGCCGCCTGGCCCGATCCGAAGGGCAAGGAATATCGCAACGGCGTGGCGATTGTCGAGGCGAGCGGCCCTCCACGGACGGTTTTGGAGGCGCTTTTTGCCATTGAGGGTCAGTTTGGACGGATCCGCGGCGAAGCCAATGCGCCGCGCACGCTCGACCTCGACCTGATCGCCTATGGCCGCCAGGTGAGCGACGCCCCCGGCCTGATCCTGCCGCATCCCCGGGCGCACGAACGGCTCTTCGTGATGGGCCCGCTGGCGGAGATCGCGCCCGACTGGGTGCACCCGGTGCTGGGCAAGACGGCAGCAGAGTTGGCGGCGAGTGCGACGGTCGGGCGCGACGCGAAGCCTCTCTAACCCCGATCGTCCCGGCGAAAGCCGGGACCCAAGCTGAGCCTGCGATCTCGCGCGATCGAAGGAAGTCCCCGGGTCTGTATGGATCCCGGCTTCCGCCGGGATGAGCGGTTGAAAATCAGGCCACCCGCCGCCGGTCGTCCCGCGCGATCTGCAGGCCTCGCGGGCCGGGCGCCAGGGTCCAGCGGCCGCGGTCCACCAGGTCGGGGTCGAGCTTGGAGGCGATGATCGCGCCCTCCATCACCAGCCCGGCGGCGAGCTTCGGCGGTACGATCTGTGCGGTCTGGGTCATCAGCCGGGCGGCGACCAGGCCCAGGATCGAGGACCAGTGCGCCTCGTGCAGCGGCGGCTCGTCGCCCAGCTCCAGGGGCATGGGCGCGATGATGATCCGCCGCGTCGTCGGCCAAAGCACCCGCAACAGGTCCTGCGGCCGGGCGAGCGGCGCGCGGTCCTCGCTGGCTTCCAGCCGGCCGAGCTCGCCCTCGGCGGCGGCCTTGGCGATGTTGCGTTCCAGCTCCCAGTAGTCCGCGAAGTCCGTGCGTTTGGCGCCCGCCTGAGACGCCGCCTGCACCACGAAACGCTGCAACGGAAGGCCGTGGCCGTAGCCCAGCAGCAACGCCGCATTGATCCAGCGCCCGGCCAGGAACCGCTGGCCCTCGGGGTTCTTGCGCAGCATCAGGCTCTCAGGGGCCACCAGATCGCGCCGGGCGGTGAGCAGCTCGCCCTGCTCCAGCGCCGAGTTCTGCGCCGCGAAACCCGCCAGGGCGCCGGCCGCCACCAGCAGGCTCTGGGCGCGCACGTCGGTGGCCGGGATCTTCTGCAGCAGCAGCTGGCGCACGCCCGCCGACACCAGATTGGCGCGGTTGACCGACTCCGGCTCCCAGGGGAAGCGTTCCTGGCGGGCAGGGGACGCGGACGACATACGGGACTCCGGGGAGGTGCGAAGCCTCACCCTAGCGGCCATCGGTTGAGCAATTGCAACCGGGCGTGGTGAACAGGACGTAAGGAAGCCCAAGCTACGCCTGCGGCTTTGGTAGTGTCTCAGTTTGAAATCGGCGGCAGTTGACAAGCATGGCGTCCGGCTCGCGCTCCCCATATGATCGGCGCATGGCCGAATTTCTTCATCTCAAGCCTGGAGCATCGCCGCCGAGTGATGCGAATTGGGTCTTGATCCGGCGCACGCCGTCTGGCGCGTTCGACATCGAAACATGCGTGGGCGAGCCTAAGAGCCTTGTGATCTCATACGACACAGGCGTTTCGCCTCAGACGTTCGCAATGCAGCGGGCCGCCGCCGAGGCTGATCGTCTCGGGATTCCGTTCGTTCACATTCAAGGGGGCGAGCTTGCCTAAGGGCCCCCAAGGACAGAAGCGCCCCGCCGACGCCATCGGCCTCGCTGTCATGATCGGCAAGATCGCGACGGGCGAGGTCGAGGATACCGGCGTCGATCCATCGAAGGCGCACCACAGTGCAGGCGGCAAGAAGGGCGGCGCGGCCAGGGCGGCGGCGCTGACGCCGGAACAGCGGTCGGAAATCGCCAAGAAGGCGGCGGCCAAACGCTGGGGAAAAGCATAGGACTGCGCATATTTAGGGATTGGAAACCGGAAGCGGGTCAGGCATATTTACAGCCTCACCCCCGACTCGGAGCTGCCGCCCTTGCCTACGCCCAACCAAGAGACCGTCAAGCAGGTCCTCGCCATTGGTGACCGCGCCGCGCTGATCCGCGGCGCCGTCGAGGATTCGTGGTCGAAGGTCTCGACCGAGTTCGCCGATTTGGCTTGGTGGCGCCGCAAGACCACCCGCGCCGCGCTGGTGTGGGAATATGCTGTGCAGGCGGCAATCGAAGCTCTCGCCGGCGACCCCGGCGTGCGCGTCGTTCGCCATCACGACACGGTATCATTCGTCATCGATGAGACGGTGCTGATCCGGTTCAAGAAGGCCAACATCGAACTCAAGTCCAGCAACTATCCGACCTTTCTGGCGCAGCTCTTCCACGATCACGAGGTTCCTGACCTATTCGGCCTGGGCGAACTGCAGCGGGTCGAGGCGGCATACGTCCTGAATCGCTTTCAGACCGGAATCGTTTGGGTCGGCATGGTCGCGAGGGACAAGCGTCAAGTGTCGTGGAACTTTGAGCTGGTGCCCGCCAGCGGCGCCGAGATCATCGAGCTGCCGACGCGCACGGAGCCCGTCGCGCCTGCCGCCGATGCAGTTATTCAGCCTCGGGGCACCGCCACGTCTGACGACGAGAAGAGCGGCAAAGAGGGTGAGTGATGCCCTCCGACTTCAATCCTGGGCTGCTGCTTCTGGCGAGGCAGTACCGACAGAAGAGTCAGTCTGAGGTCGCGGCCAGCGCTGGGCTGAATCAAGGTCACTACAGCCGGATTGAGAACGGGCTGACGGTTGATGGCCCATCTGCGGATAACGTGACGCGGATCGCCGACGCGCTGCGCTTCCCCGCGCCCTTCTTCTATCAGGAAGATGGCCTCACGGGGTTGCCCCTGAGCGTCCACCCAATGAACAGGAAAAAGGCGAGCGTCCGAGAGGGTGCCCTCCGGCAAGTGCACGCCGAACTGAACCTCAGGCTGATCCACCTGAGGAGATACCTTCGGGCCGTTGATCTTGTTCCACAATTGCCCCGTCCGAAGATCGATGTTGATGAGGGTGGCGGCCCCCAGGAGATCGCTCGTGCGATCCGCAAGGCGTGGTCTATCCCTGAGGGACCGATTGCGAGCCTGACTGACCTCTGCGAGCGCGCCGGGATCGTCGTGATCTGGTGCGAGTTCGACGCCCCGATTGATGGCGTCACGATGACGGTGCGCGATCTGCCGTCGTGCATCTTTCTTAATAGCCGAGTACCGGCCGACCGGATGCGGTTCTCCCTGGCCCATGAGTTGGGCCACATCATCATGCACACGGTTCCTACAGAGCACATCGAAGAAGAAGCGAACGCCTTCGCAAGTGAGTTGCTCGTTCCGGAAAAGACGTTTTCCCGGAGTGTTATCGGTCAGCGCGTCACCCTTGAGTGGTTGGCACGTCAAAAAGCCTATTGGCGCGTGTCTATGGCGTCTCTTGTCTATCGCGCATCGACGCTGGATCTGATTACGCGCCATCAGAGCGAATATCTGTGGAAGAAGTTCTCAATGCTTGGATGGCGCACTCGGGAGCCTCAAGAAACTGACTTTCCCCATGAGAAGTCGACCGTGTTCCCCGGCGTCGTGCGCTTTCATGCCGAAGAACTTGGATACGGCGTCGATGAGCTGCGCGGGTTCCTGAACCTGAGCGAGGACGACATACGGCGCCTGTACGGCACGTATCTCGGGAAGCATCGCCTCTATGCCGTGAAGTGAACTTTATGCGTGACACTCAAGCAATAAGTTCAGATAAAAGGGGCATGAACAAGCTGCCTCTGGCCAAGCGCGTCCAAATCCTCTCGATGCTCTGCGAGGGCGTCTCGATGCGGTCGATCAGCCGGATCGCGGACGTGTCGATCAACACCGTCACGAAGCTTCTGGAAGACGCTGGCGAGGCCTGCCTGGCGATGCATAACGAGCTGGTGCGCGGCGTGAAGGCCGAGCGCATCCAAGCCGACGAAATCTGGTCGTTCTGCTACGCCAAGCAGCGGAACCTCGCCAACGTGAAGGGCGCCCCGGAGTTTGCTGGCGACGTGTGGACCTGGACCGCGCTCGACGCCGACACGAAGCTGATGGTTTCGTATTTCGTGGGCGACCGCTCCGGCCAAAGCGCCAGCATCGTTATGGATGATCTGCGCAGCCGGATCGTCAGCGAGCGCGTCCAGCTCACCACGGACGGCCACACGGCCTATCTACGGGCCGTGGACGACGCCTTCGGGATCGATGTGGACTACGCCATGATCGACAAGATTTATCAGTCGGACACGAAGCTCGGGCAGGCCCGCTACAGCCCGCCGATCTGCACCGGCGTGAAGACCAAGATCATCGAGGGCAACCCGGACCCGGCGCACATCTCCACATCCTACGCCGAGCGGGCGAACCTTTCGATCAGGATGCAGAACCGCCGTTTCACGCGCCTAACCAATGCCTTCTCGAAGAAGCTTCAAAACCATATCCACGCCCTGGCGCTGTACTTCGCATTCTACAACTTCGTGCGCATCCACAAGACGCTGCGCATGACGCCGGCCATGGCGGCGGGGATCACGGACAAGCTGTGGTCGATGGAGGACATCGCCGAGCGGATCGAGGCGAGCCTCCCGCAGCCCGCGAAGCGCGGGCCATACAAGAAGCGGGCTCAGTAGGGGTATTCGACCCCGGTTATCCAGTGTCGCAGATTAGCTTCGCCAAAGGCCGAATTTGTTGGTGGATAAAGATTCAACCCCGCGCCATCCGTCGGTGCCGCACCAAACTGGGTAACTGGGTTGTAGCCAGACGACGACTGCACATCGATGGTGAAGCGCCGCAATTCACGACCGGACGACACGATAAATGCTCGGAAGAGCATCAGAGCCGGGACGATATGATTTAGCCAATCCTCAACCGGCTGATCATTTGTTCCAAGTCGCGGATACCTGTAGGAGCTACCGCCAAGGTTTTCCCAGCCAAGGCGCTCGAAGAAGCTCTGGATTCGATTCCGCTCCTGTGGATTGGCGCCTACGATATCGAACGTTGCAATGACAGGCACCAGTGACACTCCCCAGCTTCACCACGAAGGTACCTGAGCGTCGATCGATTTCAAACTGAGACACTACCGCGGCTTTTGCGGCATTGCACAATGCGCCCCGAACCTCTATTTTCCCCGGTTCTCCCCCCGTTCCGAGGACTCCATGGCTCGCGTCACTGTCGAAGACTGCATCGAAAAAGTGCCCAACCGCTTCAACCTCGTGTTGCTGGCGGCGCATCGCGCCCGCGCCATCTCGGCCGGCGCGCAGATCCTGGTCGATCGCGACAACGACAAGAACCCGGTCGTCTCCCTGCGCGAGATCGCCGACGACGTGGTCGACGCCGAGGAGCTGCGCGAAACCCTGATCGGCACCCTGCAACGCGTCGACGAGCGTTCGGAAGCCGAGGAAGAGGCCGAGACCCTGGCCTTGCTGGCCGATCCGACCCACATGCAGATGAGCGAGCTGGAACTGGTCCGCGCGCTGCAGAGCGACCGCGACGGCGGTCAGGAGGAGCGGTACTGAGCCCAGAAGGCACAGAACCTCTCACCACCAAGGCGGCGCCTGAAACCGCCGCCCTCCCTAAGGACGTCCCAATCTCCGCCGCCGTTCCCGCCCCTCCATCGGGCAAAGGGGGAGCGGCGTCTGCGCGTCCGAAGATGCTCCGCCAGTTCGAGCTGATCGAGAAGGTCCGCTCCTACGACCCCACCGCCGACGAGGCGCTGCTGAACCGCGCCTATGTCTACGCCATGCGCATGCACGGCGCGCAGAAGCGGGCCTCCGGCGATCCCTATTTCGCCCACCCCATCGAGGTGGCGGGTATCCTCACCGACTACCGCCTCGACACGGCGACCATCGTCACCGCCCTCTTGCACGACGTGATCGAGGACACCCCGGTCACCCGCGCCGAGATCGACGAGCTGTTCGGCTCCGAGATCGGCGAGCTGGTCGAGGGCGTCACCAAGCTCTCCAAGCTGGAACTCTCAAGCGAGCATCTGCGCCAGGCGGAGAACCTGCGGAAGTTCATCCTGGCGATCAGCCGCGACGTCCGCGTCCTCTTGGTGAAGCTGGCCGACCGCCTGCACAACATGCGGACGCTGCAGTACATCTCCAGCCCCGCGAAACGCGAACGGATCGCGCGCGAGACCCTGGACATCTACGCGCCGCTGGCCCGCTCCATCGGGGTGCATGTGATCTGCACCGAGCTGGAGGAGCTCGCCTTCGAGCACCTCAACCCGGTGGCCCGCGACGCCATCGGCCGGCGGCTGGAGACGCTGCGCCAGCAGCAGGGCGGGGCGGTCAGCCTGGTCTCCGGCGAAATCGCTGAGCGGCTGGAGGCGGGCGGCATCCCGGCCCGGGTCTTCGGGCGCGAGAAGAACGCCTATTCGATCTGGCGCAAGCTGCAGCGCAAATCGATCGGCTTCTCCCAGCTCTCCGACATCTACGCCTTCCGGGTGATCGTCGACACCGAGGACGACTGCTACCGCGCGCTGGGCGTCATCCACCGCGCCTGGCCCTCGATCCCCGAGCGGTTCAAGGACTTCATCTCCACGCCCAAGCGCAACAACTACCGCTCGCTGCACACTACCGTCGTCGGTCCCCGGAGCATGCGGATCGAGATGCAGATCCGCACCGAGGCCATGGACCGCGTGGCCGAGGAGGGCGTGGCCGCCCACTGGCGCTACAAGGACAAGTCCTACGGCTTCGACCTGGAGCATCAGAAGGCCGCCGGCGGCCGCGACCCGCTGGTCAACCTGCGCCACCTCGTCCAGGTGCTGGAGCACGGCGGCGACGCTGAGGAGCTGATGGAGCACGCCAAGCTCGAGATGTTCCTCGACCAGGCGTTCGTCTTCACGCCCAAGGGCCGGCTGGTCAGCCTGCCCCGGGGCGCCATGCCGCTGGACTTCGCCTACGCGCTTCACACCGACATCGGCGACACCTGCATCGGGGTGAAGATCAACGGCGAGCTGAAGCCGCTCCGCACCGTCCTGCAGAACGGCGACGTGGTGGAGGTGATCCGCGGCGGCAAGCCCGTGGTGCCGCCGGACTGGCGCTCGATCACCATCACCGGCCGCGCACGCTCCGCCATCCGCCGCCACATCCGCCAGACGGAGAAGGAAGAGTTCACGAGGCTAGGCCGCGCCACCGTCGACCAGACGTTCGAGGCGGCGGGCAAGTCGCGCAAGGACGTGTCACTCCGGCCCGCGCTGGACCGCTTCGGCGTCGCGACCGAGGACGAGCTGTTCAGCGCCGTCGGCCGCGGCCGGGTCTCGCCGCCGCAGGTGCTGGAGGCGCTGTTCCCGGGGCTGAAGGCCGATGAGAAAAAGGCCGCCGCCGCGCGCCACCGCATCGAGGACGGCAAGGCCGCCAAGCTCTATGTCCGCGGCGGAGGCCTGACGCCCGGCGTCAGCATCCATTTCCACGAGGGCTGCTCGCCGGTGCCGGGCGACCGGATCGTCGGCATCATCGAGGACGACGGCAAGGGGCTGACCGTCCACACCATCGACTGCGACAGCCTGGCGGCGTTCGAGGATCACGAAGAGGTCTGGCGCGACTTGCAGTGGACGCCGGAGGCCGAGCGCAACTCCATCGCCCGCGCCAAGCTGATCGCCACCATCCGCAATTCGCCCGGCGTGCTCGGTCAGGTCTGCACGATCATCGGCGAGGCCGGCGGCAACATCGTCCAGCTGCGCATGCACCACCGCCAGAACGACTTCTTCGACGTGGACATCGACGTCGACGTCAACGACGCCCGCCACCTGACCCACATCGCCGCGGCGCTCCGCGCCAACCCCAGCGTCGAGACTGTGGACCGGCGCAAGACCTAGTCTCTTACCGCTCATCCCGGCGAAGGCGGGGATCCAGATGGATTGTCTCAGAGGCAGTCTCGATTTCCGCCGAGCTCATCCGATCAGCATCAGAGTCATGCGATCTGGATCCCGGCCTTCGCCGGGACGAGCGGAATCAGATGTTCAGGCCGCCAGCTTCAGACGCTTTTCGGCCTGCCAGTCCTTGGTGATGCGGTTGATGATGTAGGGCGGGGTCCAGCCGAAGTCGCCGTCGTCATCGGGGTCGTCGGCCAGGAACAGCGGCGTGAACACCTTGTAGTTCTGCTCGACGATCGCCTCGCAGAACGATCGCAGCAGTTCGGGGTCGCTCAGGTGGCGGCCGATGCCGTCGTCATGGACGTCCTTCCGCGCGCCGGCGCCGACCGGCAGCCAGATCATCGGATAGGGTTGCTCGTCCATGACGCCGCGCAGTTTCTGTGCGCCGGAGAAGTGCAGCGGCAGGGGCTCGTCGGCGGTGGCGTAGGAGCTGGTCAGCAGGAACGCCAGGTCGGCCGACAGGATCAGCCGGCGCGGGCTCGACCAGGCGGTCAGCCGGAAGCCCGTGTCGATCGACGGGCCCACGAAGTCGCGAATGATGTCATGGCGGCCGTTCCCCCCGTACCATTGGTCGCGCATCTCGGCCTGCAACAGGACGGCGTCGTCGATCCGGTCGGAACGGAAATGCGCGCCCCCGCGGCGGAAAAACACCTCGGAGTTCGGCGCCGGGAACAGGGCGACCCAGGCCGTGGACTTCACGTCGATGTCCTCGACCAGGGTGGCCAGGTCGCAGCGGTAGGCGCTGAGCGCCGCCAGCCAGATGTAGATGGCGTCCACCGCCTGGGCGCGGGTCACCAGGTCACACGTGTAGAGCAGCTCGTCGCCGTTGGACTTCCAGAACTCCGGCGGG
>NZ_DATAPY010000087.1:0-18658 GCF_036264965.1 Phenylobacterium sp. | reverse complement strand
CGTCCCTAGCCCATAACGCAGAGTTACGGCTTCGGATCACCGCAAGACGCAGCCAAATCGATCACTTCGGCGTGGTCATGGCTCCCGGCGACGGCGGCGCGGGCCCGTCCTTCAGGTAGTGCGCCAGCCAGGTGTCGACCTCCGCGTAGAAGTGGCGGCTGTCCTCGGGCTTCAGGATCCAGTGCCAGGCGTCCGGCCACACCAGGAGCCGGCTCGGCACCTTCATCCGCTGCAGGGTCGACCAGTTCTCCAGCGTGTTCCCGATCGGCACACGGAAGTCGCGCTCGCCGATTGACAGCAGCATCGGGGTCTTCCAGTTCTTGGCGTAGGTGATCGGGCTCTGGTCGCGCCAGATCGGGTTGCCCTCCCAGGGCGGCCCGCCATTGGTGACCTCGCGGTTGTAGATGCCGTCGCTCATGCCCCACTGGCTCTCGAGATCGACTTCGCCGGCATGGCTGACCAGGCACTTGTAGCGGGTGGTCGTGGCCTCCAGCCAGTTGACCATGTGGCCGCCGTAGCTGGCGCCTAGCGCGCACATCTTCGTCCCGTCGATATAGGCATAGCGCTTCAGCGCCTCGTTCACCGCCTGGTCGATTTCCAGGCCGGGCGTCTTCAGCGGATCGAGCTTGATCGCCTGGGCGAACTTCTCGCCGAACCCGGTCGAGCCCGTGTAGTCGGTCATCAGCATCACGTACCCGGCGGCCGTCAGCAGGTGGTAGTTCCACCGCAGCCCGATCGCATCGGCGTTCATGCTGGCCGCGCCGCCGTGGATGAAGACCAGCAGCGGGTACTTCTTCGACGGATCGAAGTTCGGCGGCAGGATGATCATGTTGTGGATCTGCCGCCCGCCGGCGCTGGTGAACCAGAAGTGCTGCGGCGCCTGCCAATCGAAGGTCGCGGCTTCGGCGGTGTCGACATTGGTCAGGTTGGCGTGGGTCTTGGCCGCCGGGTCAATGCGCACGATCTCCTCGGGACTGACCGAGCTGCCGTAGTTGGCGATCAGGAGCGGTTTGGCCGCCTTCTGCGGGATGGTGAGCGCGCCATAGCCGCCGGTGGCCGGCTCGATGACCAGGGCCGGTTTCCCGCCGGCGGTCGGCACGCTGTAGAGGTTGGTCTTCCCGGCTTCCGGCACGAGGATGTAGGCCGTCTTGCCGTCCGGAGTGATCTGGAACCGCTCCGGCTCGCGGTCGAAATCCTTGGCGACGGTGGTGATCTCGCCGCCGGCCGGCCAGGCCACCTTCGAGAAGCGGGCGAGGTTGTAGATCTCCTCGGTGCGCGGCGCGTAGCCGAAATAGAGGCTCTTGCCGTCGGCGCTGAAGGTAGGCGAGCGGAAGCCGCCCTTGGCGGGCGTGACTGGCTGGGCCTCGCCGCCGTCCACCGGCAGGCGATAGAGCTGGTAGTTCACCTCGCTGAACGCCGAGTTCCAACGCTCGACGGTGGCGGAGAACACCACCTCCTTGCCGTCCGGGCTCCAGACCGGCGACAGCGAGATGCTGGTCTCGCCCTCGGGCCCGGAGAAGCCGGGCGTATGGGCCAGCTTGGTCGGCGACAGGATGTCCCTGGGCTTCGCGCCGGGCTCCAGCCCCACCACCTCGATGGCCGGCATCCGCTCGTCGAGCCACTCGTTCCAATAGCGGATCGGGAAGTGCTCGTAGGTGCGGACGTTGTATTTGCGGGCCTTCTTGGCGGCGATGGCCTTCTTGTTGGCCTCGTCGTCCAGCGCATTCGGATAGACCATGGTCTCGAACAGCAGCGCCTGCCCGTCCGGCCGCCATTGCGGCCGGGTCGCCGCGGTCGCGAGGCTGGTCACCCGCCGCGCCTCGCCGCCGCCGATCACGTCCAGCACATAGACCTGATCGACCTCGTCGCCCTCGCGCTTGGTGGTGAAGGCGATCTTCGTCGAGTCCGGCGACCAGACCACGCCGCCCTCGGCCGCCTTGGTGTTGGTCAGCCGCTTGGGCGCAGCGCTGCCGGCCGTTGGAACCAGCCACAGGTCGCTGATCGCCTTGTCCGGCTCGTAGGACGGCTCGGTGATCGAGAAGACCACCCACTTGCCGTCCGGGCTCACCTCGGGCGAGCCGACGCGCTTCATCATCCACAGGGCTTCGTGGGTGAGCGGCGTCTTGGCCATCGCCTGCACTGACGACAGACCAGCGACCGCGACGGCCACAGCCGCCAACAGAGTGGAAATCTTCATGACGCCCCCGCGAAACTGAACGGCCTAGTCTTAAGACCCCCGGCGGCAGAGTCGAGCCGCCCGACGGCCCGTTTCACGACGTTTGAACTTCTGCCCCCAAGGTGGCACAGCGGGACCCATGGCGATCCTGGTCACCGGCTCGGCCGGCTTCATCGGCTTCCATCTGGCCCGCAAGCTCTTGGCGCGCGGCGATGAGGTCGTGGGCCTGGACGACCTCAACGCCTACTACGATCCCACGCTGAAGGCCGCGCGCCTGGCGATCCTCGAACGCGAGGCCGGCTACCGCCACGCCAAGGTCGACCTGGCCGACAGGAAGGGCGTGGAGGCCGTCTTCGCTGAGGCCCGGCCCGAGGTCGTGGTCAACCTCGCCGCCCAGGCCGGCGTCCGCTACAGCCTCGAAAGCCCGCGCACCTACGTGGACTCCAACGTCGTCGGCTTCCTGAATATCCTGGAAGGCTGCCGGTCCGTGCAGCCGAAGCACCTAGTCTACGCCTCGACCAGCTCGGTCTATGGCGCCAACGGCAACATGCCGTTCAACGTCCACAACGGGGCGAACCACCCGATCACCCTCTACGCCGCCACCAAGCTCGCCAACGAGGCGATGGCGCACAGCTATTCCCACCTCTTCGGCATCCCCTCGACGGGCTTCCGGTTCTTCACGGTCTACGGCCCCTGGGGCCGGCCGGACATGGCGCTCTTCAAGTTCACCGAGGCGATGCTCGCCGGCCGCCCGATCGACGTCTACGGCGAAGGCAATATGCAGCGCGACTTCACCTATGTCGGCGACATCGTCGATGGCCTGATCGCCGCGATCGACCGTCCCGCCCAGATCAATCCCAGTTGGGACCCGGTCCATCCCGACCCGGCCACCAGTGGCGTCGCGCCCTGGCGGGTGCTGAACCTGGGCAACAGCCAGCGGGTCGAACTGATGCGCTACATCGAAGTCCTGGAGCAGAAGCTGGGCATCAAGGCCAAGCTCAACCTCCTGCCCATGCAGCCCGGCGACGTGGCCCGCACCGAGGCCGATGTGGCCGAGACCAAGACCGCGCTGGGTTATGCACCCTCGACGCCGATCGAAGTGGGCATCGGCGCCTTCGTCGACTGGTACCGCGAGTACTACGCCGCCTGATCGGAACCGCTCCGCCGCCGCCGGGTTCTTGAGCCGAACGTGGCGCGAGAGGACGGATGGCGCACGACAGCGAACCCGAACGGCGTCCTAGCCGCAGAGGTATTCTGGCCGGCGCCACGGGCGTCGCCGCCCTGCCGCTGGCTGCGGCCGCCGCTGCAAAGCCCGCCGCGCACCACCCTGCGCCGGGAGGCAGGCCGCACATGGACATGACGCTCACCGTCAACGGGCGCGATCACCGCCTCGCCCTCGATCCGCGTACCACCCTGCTGGACGCGTTGCGCGAGCACCTCGACCTGACCGGCTCCAAGAAGGGCTGCGACCACGGCCAGTGCGGCGCCTGCACGGTGCACATCGATGGCCGCCGCGTCCTCGCCTGCCTGACGCTGGCCGCTACCGTGCAACGCCGGAAGGTCACGACCATCGAGGGCTTGGCCCACGACGGCGTCCTGCATCCGATGCAGGCCGCCTTCATCGAACACGACGCCTTCCAGTGCGGCTACTGCACGCCCGGCCAAATCATGTCCGCCGTCGCCTGCGTCCAGGAGGGCCACGCCAAGACCGACGAAGCGACCCGCGAATATATGAGTGGCAACCTCTGCCGCTGCGCGGCCTATCCGAAGATCGTCGCCGCGGTTCGCGACGCCGCGGCGAAGATGGAGCGCGCCTGATGCGCCCGTTCCACTATGAGCACGCCGCCGACCGCGCCCAGGCCTTGAGCCTTGCGGCCGCCTCGGCCAACACCCACTACCTGGCCGGCGGCACCACCCTCGTCGACCTGATGAAGCTCGACGTCATGCGGCCCGCCACGGTGGTGGATATCAATGCCTTGGCCCGCGATCACAGCGAGATCGCCGCCGACAGCGACCACCTGCGCCTCGGCGCCCTGGCCCGCATGTCCGACGTCGCCGAGCACCCGGCCGTGCGCCGCGCCTTCCCGGTGATCGCCCAATCGCTCGACCTCGCCGCCAGCCCGCAGATTCGCAACATGGCGAGCCTCGGCGGCAACGTCCTGCAGCGCACTCGCTGCACCTACTTCCGCGACACCCACTGGGCCGCCTGCAACAAGCGCAAGCCCGGCTCCGGTTGCGCGGCCCTGGAAGGCGCCAACCGGAAGCTCGCCGTGCTCGGCGTCAGCGACCACTGCATCGCCAACTATCCCGGCGACTTCGCCACGGCGCTGGCCACGCTCGGCGCCACGGTCGATGTAGAAGGTCCCGCCGGCCGCCGCGTCATCGCCTTCGAAGACCTGCACCGCCTGCCGGGCGACACGCCGCACGTCGAAACCACCCTCAAGCCTGGCGAACTGATCACCGGCTTCAGCGTCCCAGCCGGACCCTGGACGCGCCGCTCGCTCTACCTGAAGGTCCGCGACCGCCAGTCCTACGAATTCGCCCTCGCCTCGGCCGCCGTTGCCCTGGACCTCGACGGCGGGACGATCCGGACATCGCGCATCGGCCTGGGCGGCGTCGCCGCCAAGCCCTGGCGCAGCCATGAAGCCGAGGCCGCGCTGCAAGGCCATCGCCTAGACGAGGCGAGCGCCCGCGCCGCCGCCGACGCCGCCTTCGCCGGCGCGACCGCCCACGGCCAGAACGCCTTCCGCATCGAGCTCGGCAGACGCACCCTGGTCCGCGCGCTCCTCCAGGCCGGCCGGATGGAGGTCTGACCATGGCCGACGATACCGGACACCTGCGCGCCCATCATATCGGCCAGCCCGCGACCCGCATCGAGGGCGCCCTGAAGGTCACCGGCCAAGCCCGCTTCGCGTCCGACGAGGCGCCCGCCAGCCCCGCCTACGCCGTCCTGGTCACCAGCGCGATCGCACGCGGCCGGATTCGAGCCATGCATCTCGAGGCCGCCCGCGCGGTCCCGGGCGTGCTCGACATCCTGACCCACGCGAACGTGGGCTCCGAGATCAAGTCTCCGATCGGCCCCGACGGTGGTCCGACCACCACGACCCTGGAGACCGACCGCATCTGGCATGACGGCCAGATCATCGGCATCGTGCTGGCCGACAGCATCGAGGCGGCCCAGGAGGCTGCCGACAAGGTGGTCGTCGACTACGAGGCCGAGACGCCCAGCGCCACCTTCGACAGCCCCGGCGCCGAGATCGAGCCGAAGAAGGCCAACCCGGAGTCACCGCCGCCCGCGAAAGGCGACGCGGCCGCCGCCTTCGCCTCGGCGGCGGTCAAGGTCGACGCCCGCTACTCGACGCCGACCCAGCACCACAATCCGATGGAGCTCTTCACCACCACCTGCGTCTGGGAAGGACCGAGGCTGATCATCTACGAGCCCACCCAGTCGATGTACGGACTGAAGGGCGCGGTGGCCCGGCAACTCAGCCTCGACCTCGCCAATGTTCGCACGATCTCGCGCTACGTTGGCGGCGGCTTCGGTTCGCGCGGCACGGCCAGCTCCCGCACAGCCTGGATCGCAGTCGCGGCGCGGCGCCTGAAACGCCCGGTCAAGCTGATGGCCAGCCGCGCCGACGGCTTCACCATCGTCACCTACCGCGCCGAGACCCGCCACCACGTCCAGCTGGGCGCCGACCGCAGCGGCAAGCTGGTCTCGGTCAGCCACGAGGGCCGGGAGATCACGTCGCGGCCCTCGAAATACAACGTCGCCGGAACCGCCACGACCGCGCGGATGTACGCCAGCCCCAACATCGCGACCAAGGTCAGCATCGTCCACGCCGACCGCAATACCCCGGGCTTCATGCGAGCTCCGCCGGACACGCCCTACATGTTCGCCCTCGAATGTGGCATGGACGAGCTCGCCTATGCGCTCGACATGGACCCTGTCGAGCTGCGCCGCATCAACGACACCCAGACCGACCCGGTCGATGGTCTGCCCTTCTCCAGCCGCTCGCTGATGAAATGCTTCGACCAGGCCGCCGCCAGGTTCGATTGGGCCAAGCGCAATCCGAAGCCGGCGTCGATGCGCGACGGCGATTGGCTGATCGGCCTGGGCTGCGCGACCTCCTGCTATCCGTCCAACATCGGCCCGGCGGCGGCCCGCCTGTCGCTGACACCCCAGGGCAAGGCCACGATCCAGATGGCCGGCCACGAGATCGGCACCGGCGCCTATACGGTGGTCGCCATCACCGTCGCCGACAAACTGGGCTTGGCGCTCCGGGACGTCACCGTCCTGATGGGCGATTCCGACCTGCCGCCGGTGCCCGGCGCCGGCGGCTCCAACAACGCCGCCTCCACCACCAACGCCGCCGCCAAGGCGTGTGAGGAGATCCGAAGCCGGCTGGCCGTGGCCGCCGTGCGCAACAACGCCGGGCCCTTCGCGGGCGCCGACCCCGGCGCGCTACGGCTGCGAGACGGCGCCCTGGTCGGCCCCGGCGGCAAGTCCGAACCGCTTCCGACTGCCCTCGCCCGTGTCGCCGGCGGCGCGCTCGAAGTCCATGTGGAGAACGTGCCCGCTGGCCTGTCGTCCGAGGCCGCCGCCGGCCTTTACGAAGGCAAGATGGCCATGTCCCGCGGCACGGGCCGCAAGGACGTCACCGCCTACGCTTTCGGAGCCCATTTCATCGAGGTCCGCGTTCATGGGCGCACGCGCGAGATCCGCACGCCGCGCATCGTCTCGGCTTTCGCTGCCGGGACGATCGTCAACCCGCTGGCCGCCTACAGCCAGTTCATGGGCGGCGCCATCTGGGGCGTCTCCTCCGCCCTGCACGAGGCCACCGAGATCGATCCCAAGACGGCGCGCTACGTGAACACCAACCTCGCCGACTACCTGGTCCCGGTGAACGCCGACATCGGCCAGCTCGACGTGATCTTCGTGCCGGAGGAGGACCCGCGCGTGAACCCCCTCGGCGTCAAGGGTATCGGCGAGATCGGCATCGTCGGCATGAACGCCGCGGTCGCCAACGCGGTCTTCCACGCCACAGGCAAGCGCATCCGCGACCTGCCGATCCGCATTGAGGACCTGCTTTAGAGGCGTAGGTCAGTCGCCTCTTTCGGCAGCACGCTCTTCACGTCGAACAGCACCGCCTTCGGCGCTCCGAAGGCGCGGATGGCGTCGGGGCCCAGCTCCACGAACTGTCGGTGCGCCACAGCCAGGACGATGGCGTCGTAGGCGCCCACCTCGGGTTCACTGATCAGGTCGAGGCCGTATTCGTGGCGCGCCTCGTCGGCGTCGATCCAGGGGTCCCAGACATCGACCGCGGCGCCGCGCCCCTGCAGGTCGGCGATGATGTCGATGACGCGGGTGTTGCGCAGGTCCGGGCAGTTCTCCTTGAACGCCAGGCCCATCACCAGGACGCGTGCGCCCTTGGCCGCGACGCCGCGTCGGTCCATTTCGGCCGCTAGCTGGCGAGCCACGTAGGGGCCCATGCCGTCGTTGATCCGCCGCCCGGCGAGGATCACCTCGGGGTGGTAGCCCAGCTGCTCGGCCTTGTGCGTCAGGTAGTAGGGATCGACCCCGATGCAGTGACCACCCACCAGGCCCGGCCGGAAGTTCAGGAAGTTCCATTTGGTCCCAGCCGCCGCCAGCACCTCTGAGGTATCGACACCAAGCCTCTGGAATATAAGGGAGAATTCGTTAATCAGGGCGATATTCAGGTCACGCTGAGTGTTCTCGATCACCTTGGCCGCCTCGGCCACCCGGATCGAGCTGGCGCGGTGCGTGCCCGCCGTCACCACCGCCGAATAAAGCGCATCCACAAACCCGGCGGCCTCCGGCGTCGAGCCGGCCGTCACCTTGACGATATTGGCCAGGCGGTGCGTCGGATCGCCCGGATTAGCCCGCTCAGGACTGTAGCCGGCGAAGAAGTCGAGATTGAACGTCAGGCCCGAAACCTGCGCCACCACCGGCACGCAGTCTTCTTCCGTGGCGCCGGGATAGACTGTCGACTCATAGATCACCACGCCGCCCTTGCCGATCGCCGCGCCCACCGTCCGGCTCGCCGCCATCAGGGCCGAAAGGTCTGGCCGCTTCTGCGCATCGATCGGCGTCGGAACGGTGACGATGAAGACGTTGCAGGCCGGGAGGTCTGCCGGATCGGAGCTCAGCTTCAGCCCCTTGGCCGCCGCCAGCTCCGCCGTCGAGACCTCAAGCGTCCGGTCCTCGCCTTTCAACAACTCGGCGATCCGCCCGGCCTTGATGTCGAAGCCAATGACCTCCTGCTCGGCGGAAAACGCCACCGCCAGCGGCAACCCCACATAGCCCAACCCGATCACCGCGATCTTCGCAGGCGTGCGGGTGAAGGGATTGGTCAGCATAGGGATCTCGCGCCGTTTCAGGACGCGCGGTCACTAGCACGGTTTCAGCTTAGGGCGATGGCCGGCTCACAGGCCGCGCCACAGGCCGCCATCGCGGGTCCAGCGCCTGCGCCTCCGCCGGCCCGTGGCGCGCCTCGATGTCCTTCTGCAGCGCATTGGCCGCCATGAACTGGCCGCGGAACAGGGTGTCCATCGCCCAGCCGACGACAGGCACGTCGCTCATGGCGCTGTTGATCGCCATGTAGGCGGCCATCCGCGTCAGCGTCCAGGGTGCAGCCTTGGCCTTCACGCCCTCATAGAGCAGCAGGCCCGCGCACCCGAGGCTGTAGACCGTGCCGGCCACCGGCACCCAGGCCAGCACCCCGTCCAGCCCAAGGCCCCACGGCCCGATCTTGATCAGCTCGTCGGACAGCCGCTTGATGCGCTCAGCGTTACGCCAAGCGCGGTGGGCGCGGTCGCGGTCGGTTTCGTCGTCCATGGCCCCTTCGGAACGTCCTGGATGACCGGGAAGCTCCAGCGGGCGCGCCTAACCCCAAAGATCAGATGAAGGCGGCGCGATCATCGAGCCCTCGATAGTCAATCCCGGCTCGCGGTCGCGGGTCAGCAGCAGCGGCCCGTCGAGGTCCACCACCTCCGCGCCCTGGGCCAGGATCATCGCGGGCGCCATGGCCAGCGAGGTCGCCACCATGCAGCCGACCATCAGGCCGAGGCCGGCGGCCCGGGCGTCGGCGGCCAAGGCCAGAGCCTCGGTGAGACCGCCGGCCTTGTCGAGCTTGATGTTCACCAGGCCGTAGCGGCCGACGCAGGCGGCCAGTTCGGCGCGGGTGTGCAGGCTCTCATCGGCGCAGAGCGGCACAGGGCTGTCGTAGCCTTCCAGGGCGTCGTCTTCGCCCGCTGGCAGAGGCTGCTCGACCAGCATGACGCCCAGCCGCACCAACTCCGGCGCCAGGCGGCGCAGGTCGTCGAAGGTCAGCGCCTCGTTGGCGTCGACGATAAGGCGCGCGCGCGGCGCGGCCTCACGCACCGCAGCCACCGCGTCCAGATCGTCGCGCGCGCCGATTTTCAGCTTCAGCATCGGGCGGCGCGCATTGGCCCGGGCGGCTTCCGCCATCGCCTCGACCGGCCCCAGGCTGATCGTGAAACAGGTCTTCACCGGGTCGAGCCGCGCGCGCCCGGCCAGGGTCCAGGCGCGGACGCCCGCCCGCTTGGCCTCCAGGTCCCAGAGCGCGCAGTCCAACGCATTGCGCGCCGCGCCCGCCGGCAACAGACCCTGCAGTTCGGCGCGACCGCAGCCCGCCTCGATCCGGGCCCGCGCGCCTTCGATCTGCGCCAGAACGTCCTCGACCGTCTCGCCGTAGCGAGGATAGGGCACGGCCTCGCCGCGGCCCCGGTGCGGACCCTCCGCGATCTCAGCGACCACGACCTCGGCTTGCGTCTTCGCGCCCCGGGAAATCACAAACGGCTGCGCCAGAGGCCAGCGTTCGACCCGGGCGGCCAGCGCCGCCACGTCTAGACCAGGTCTCCCGCCGCCGCGTCGAGGAGCAGATAGAGTCGGCCGGCCTCGTCGCCCAGGAGGGAGGCCATCAGGAAGCCCTCGGGATCGCGCACGACCGCGTCGTCCACCAGGGTCTGGTAGCGGCGCACATAGACCTGCACCTGCCGCTTCAGCCCGTCGTCGGTGACCAGGCGCCGCGCGATGCGCCGCGTGGCGGCCGGAGCCAGGCGCTTGACGACCTCGCGGGCGCCCTCGATGTCGCCGGTCTGCACGGCCGCGGCGATCTCGTCGATGCGGGCCTTGGGCAACAGGCGCGCGGGTTCCACGCCCATCTGCGCCAGCTCGTCGCCCAGGATGTCCTGCAGCCGCTCGCCGTCGGCGTCGGCGCCGTCGATCGAGGCCAGCAGGTCCTTCCAGGTCCAGGATTCGCCCTCGTGCGCCGGCTCGCCGGCGTCGGCGGCCACACCGCCGGCCGCCTCGAAGACCGCGGAGAACTCCTCATCCGTAGCCGTGGGGGTGAGTTTCAGCTTCAGGCGCGGGCGCAGGCCCGGATCCTCGACGAACGGCGCTTCGGCATCAGGCGCCGCATGAACCGGCGCAGGCTCCATCAGCGCTTCGAGTTCCAGCTCCAGATCATCCAACTCTTCCTCCGCCGCCGCCGGCGCGGGCTCAACCTTGGCCACGGCGCGCGGCTTGGCGACGCGGGGCGCAGGCGGCAGGACTGGCGGCGCGAGCGGGGCCGTCGGCAGGGACGCCGAGGCGCCCATCAGCCGCACTGCCTCGCTCAGCATCTCGAAGTTGCGCCGCGCACGCTCCTGGAAGCCGGCGTCGATCGCCTGGGCTTCCTCAGCCGTACGCCGCGCCTGGGCGGTCAGCGCTTCCATCCCGTCGGTGACCGCCGCGCGCACCAGATCGATCTGATCCTGGGCAGTAGCGGGCAACTGGGCCGCGCGTTTGTCGACGTCAGCCATCATCTCCTGCAGGGCGGCCAGCGAGGCGCGCGCGGCGGCGGCGCCCTCCTCCAGGCGCTTCGCCGTGGCGGCGCCCGCCTGGTCGACCATGTCTGAGGACTGCTCCACCAAGGCGCGGGCCTCGGTCAGCCGCGCCTCGAACACCTGATTGGCTTTCTGGCCGGCGGCGAACGCGGCTTCCGACAGTTGGTCCACCTGCTCGCGCGCGGCGGCGGCGTGGCTGGCGGCGGCGGCGCGGGTCTCCTCGGCGGCGGCGCCGAGCGCGTCGATTGCGGCGCGGGTCTGGGCCTCCAGCTGGGCGCGCTGCTCGGCCGCGGCCTCGGAGACCGTCTCCAGCGACTGTAGCGTCGACTGGCCGAACTCCTCCCGCTCGGCCTTGGCCGTTTCCGCCAGGTCGTGGAACTGCGCGGCCGCGTCGGCCATCAGCGCCCGCAGGCTCTCGCCGCCCTTCAACGCCTGGTCGCTGAGCTCCTGCGACGAGGTCCGCGCGTGCTCGATGAAATCCGACAGCTTGGCCGCATGGACCTCGGCCTGGTCAGCAAAGCCGGCGTGGTCGGCCTTCAGCTCCTGGGTCAGGGTGATCAGGGCCGTGCGCTGTTCGCTCAGGCCGCCTTCGACGGCGCGCACCTGCTCGGCGACGCCGGTCCCCGCCGTCTCCAGGCGCGCAATATGGCGCGTCAGGTCTTCGCCGGCGGTGCGGGCCGCATCGCTCGCCTCCCCGGCCGCGGCGGCCAGGTCGGCGGCGCGGGCAGCGAGCACGGCTTCCGCTTCGCGCAGCTGGGTGTCGGCCAACTCCGTGGCCTCCGCGACCATCTTGGCCTGCTGGCTGATGCTGTCGGTGACGCGGGTCGCCTGGGTGTCGAGGCTGTGGGCCAGTGCGCCCATCTCAGAGCGCTCCCGGCCCATGGTCCCGGTCAGTTCCTGCGTCGAGCGGATCGAGCTCTGAGTGGCCTCCAGAAGCTGCTCGGTCTCCATGGCCAGCGCGTCGCGCAAGGCCAGCAGGGTCTCGCGCGCCTCGTCGGCCGCCAGGCCGGCGCGGTGGATCTCGTCGCGGACGCCATGCGCCACGTCGCCGGCCCGGGCGGCGGCGATCACGGCGGGGCTCAGCATCTCCTCGGCCATGGCCTTGGCGCGGCGGGCCTCGGCCCCCAGCTTCTGGCCCTGGCGGATCATGTAAGCGCAGGCGAAGACGAAGACCGCCGGCCCCACGGCCAACATGCCGAAGACGGCCAGTGCGAACACGTCGTTGCGGAACGGCGCGATCGCGTTGCGGTAGCCCACGGCGAAGGCGAGCGGGGCCAGGGCCCAGAGCACCGCTACGGCGAAGGCCACCAGATAGATCGGCCACCCCGACGGCGGACGATAGGGATCCTTCGCCGCGTCCTGATGCAGCTGCATTTCGTTGCGCCGCGGCGCCGGCGTGTTCGGATCGACGGTGGTGACCGGCGAGCGCCATCCGGGCGGCTGTAAAGGCGCGTAGGGCTCGGTCTCAGGCTCGTACTGCGTCGCCGGCTCGGAGTCGTCCTCGTCCCACTCGGGCGACGGATCGGCGGCGAGGCTCTCGCGTGGCGAGGTCCCGAAATCCGCCGGCCGGTTCCGCTTCTTGATCCTCATACGCCTCTTCCGTCGGTGCGGCTGGACGACCCCTGCTCCCCGAACATGGAAGACGCCGCCGCCGCCCGAGAAGGATTACCCGCGATGGGCGCCGACGCAAACAGCCGTCCGCGCCGCAGGCGCCTGTCAGTGTCGATCTGATCGGAAGTCCGGCTAGACGGTGAACGCGCGTGGCGAGCGATTCGACCGCCACATGCGGCAGACCCTGCGGACGCATCGGGGTCTATGCGATCGACGGCATGCCGGAGAGGCGGCGCCCGCCTGGCGGCAATTCCAGCTTGGCCGGGCCGGAGGAAGCGCTGGCGGCCTCGCACTTCGCCCATAGAACGGTGTTGCTACGGTGCACGCGATCGCGCATTGGCGTCGGTCAAAGACATTGAGTAGGTTTCGATCCGTCGGCGCCATCGGCGCAGAGGCGGCCAAGCGGCGCGCAATGCTAGCCACGTATTCTGCCGAGAGGGTTTCATGCAGCATGGGTTGACCGCGATTGCGCGAAATTACGGCACTGACAAAGGGGCCTTGGAGCACGGATACACTATCGTATACGATCTTCTGCTTGCGCCGATGCGATATTCTCCCGTCAATATTATGGAGATTGGGCTTTCGAGAGGCGGGCCTGAGGTAGGGTATTCTGCAGACCGAGCCGTCTTCGATATACCGTCGGTCCGGATGTGGCATGATTTCCTGCCGCACGCGCACATCTACGGTGTAGATATCTCCGACTTCTCCGATTTTGCGACCGACTGGTTCACGTTCTTGCGCGCCGACTGCGGGAGCGCTGAGGAACTCCGAAATATTGCCAATAGAGGCGTGGAGTTCGACATCATCGTGGATGATGGCTCGCACGCGTCGTTCCACCAGCAACTGACCTTGATCGAGCTCTTCAAGTGCCTGAAGCCGGGTGGCCTCTTTATCATCGAAGATCTAACCTGGCAGCCGTCGGAGTATGAGCAGGCGCTGCCGCGAGTGCCCAAGACGGCGGAAGTGTTGTTCGAGCTCTGCGAGTTCGGCCATTCCCCTCACATTCCGGAGGAAATATCCAACCAGATCGCATCGCTGCTGATCTTCGACGAAGACGAGCTGATGCGAATGCGCCGGCGGTACAATCTGCTCACAAAGGACACCCCACGTCGGGGCCACTATGCTGACGGGACCACGACCGGCGCCCAGCATATGCGCTCACACTTGAGGCGCATCTTTGAAAGCCTTCAATCCGTCGTCGACGCCACCTTGGGGCGCCGGCGTAGTGCGCCTCGCACCAAGCTCGCTGTGATTCAGAAAGCCTTCAACAGCTAGACGGTGAGCGCGCGTGGCGGCTGGCGCGGCTGTGGGCAGTCCGTCAGCTTGACGCCCTTGCGGTGCGCCCCGACCGGCGTGGCGTGGGTCCGCGCGATCACCCGCTCCACCGGCGCTTGGGCCTGCTCGACCTGCGTCGGCTCCAGGGTGACGCCGAAATGCGACATCGCGACAGCCGACGAATGCACGACCACCGTGGCGACAATCTCGGTAAAGGTCGTCATCGCCGATCCCCGGCTCCGAAGCGATTCCGTCGACTGGCGTTATATCGCAAGCCAGGCCGTGGCGCGACGGTTTGGGACGTGAATTTTGCGTAATGTTATCGGCCGCTGGCCGCCGCGCCGCCGGCTCGGGCCGGGCGTCCCCAATGCTCCTGGACATAGTCGAACACCTGCCCCATCGGGGCGCACCAGACGTCGAGCGCGGCCACATGGGCCAGGATGCGGTTGTGGGTCGCCACGCTGGCGTCGCCGTCCGTGCGCCACTGCGGCAGCACGTCGTGGAACACCAGGATCGCCCAGCCGCCCTGCGCCACGGTCTCGTGCAGATAGCGGATCGCCGGTGCCACGCCGTCGCCCTCATAGGTCGGCTCGAACGCATGCAGGTGCAGGGGATCAGCCACGGCCTCCTGCGGCCGGTTGGGTCCGCCGGCGGTGGTCCGAGCGGCGACCACCCCGTCACGCTCCAGCACCCGGCGATAGCGCGCATAGCGGGCGTGTCGTGCGCCCTTGCCGATGCCCAGATAGCCGCACGGATAGGCGAAGGTCCGCGCGCGGTCGGCGCCGAAGTGGCTGTCGAGATAGCCTTCCATGGGGTCGATCTCGGCCTGCTCGAAGCGGCCGACGCTATAGCCGGAGAGCGCGCAAGGATGGGTCATGGTGTGGTTGGCGACCTCGTTGCCGTCGCGCGCCAGGGCCTCCCAGTCGGGAAGCCGCCAGTGGGCGTTCTGCTCCGTCAGGAAGAAGGTCGCCTTCAGGCCCAGCCGCTTCAGCTCAGGCACGGCGTTGTCGAGCTGGCTGTTCAGCCCGTCGTCATAGGTCAGGCTGACCGCGCCGCACGTCCCGTCCGGCCAGGCGCGATCCGGTTGCGCCCGCGCGACGCCGCCCAGCGCCTCGCCGGACAGGGTCAGGCCGGCCGCGGCGGCGAACAGGGAACGTCGGGAAAGGCGCGAGTCGGCCATGACGTATCAGCGCTACGCCGCGTCGCGGGCCACCGCAACGGACCTCGCGGCTCAGTTGTCCTGGGCTGCGGTTTGCGCCGCGGTCTGGCGCCGGCGCAACAGGTGGCGGACGCCCCAGAAGATCACCACGAAGGCCACGATTCCCCCGGCGATCGTCAGGGTCCAGCGCCCCGCATGATGGTCGTGGCCCAGCAGGTCGTGCACCGCCTCGCCAAAGATGAAGCCGGCCAAGGTGAAGGCGCTGGCCCAAAGCACCGCGCCCGCGATGTTCAGCAGCGTAAAGCGCCAGGTCGGCACCTGGGAGACGCCCAGCGCGATGGGGCTGGCGATCCGCAGGCCGAAGATGAAGCGGAAGGCCAGAATATAGCCCACCGGGTACTTCTCGATGAAGGTCAGCGCCTTGGCGAAGGCCTGCTGCTGCGTGGCCCGCACCACCCAGCGGTGGCTGCGGAACCGCCGGCCGGCCACGAACAGCAGATGATCGACCAGTCCGGATCCGGCCGTGGCGCTGAGCAGCACCAGCCAAAGCTGCAGGATGTGCTGGCGCGCCAAAATGCCGCCAACGATCAAGGCCGTCTGCCCCTCGAACCCCGCGCCCAGGAAGATCCCGATCGGCCCGTACTGTCGCAGGAACTCTTCCATCGCCTCGCCGGCCACCCCAAGGGAGAGCGCTCATAGCACGGGCCGCGACCAGGTCATCGGCGGATTGAGCGTCCCGGCGAGGCATGACGCCGTATTGAAATGGGACTAGCTTTGCCGCGGAAAGGCGGAGAGTGAGAACGTTGAATTAACTGGGATGGTTTAGCGTGTTTCCGGTGATTACGGGCCCACCAAAAGGGCGCGGATCGCAGGTGGGCGTGACTTCTTGTTGAGGGATTGCCATCGGATTCTGGCGGAAGGGACTGCGGTGTCGGGCCGCGGACCGCAAGCTCCCCCAGACAATCTTGATGGCGAGCAGCTTCAACTAACGGCGTCGTCCAGCTGAGTTCGTGCGGGCGTCATCGCGACGCTCGACCTTGCAATGCGTCTAAGCCGCCGCGCCTTGGGGGCGTCCGGCCGAGAGGATACTGGATGATTTCGCGCCGAAGCCTGCTGACCGGAATGTCCCTGATCCCGCTGGCCGGCGGCATCGTCGGCTGCGCGGCGCGTGCTGGCGGCCTGGCCGCCGCGCCGCTGCCGGGCGGCGCCATCCCGGTGGTGGGGCCTGGGACACGCTGGAACGGAACGCCGCTCTCCGGCGGAACCCCGCCGATCGACCCTGTGCGCACCACCGCCAAGCCCGCGGTTCATTGGCTGGTCCCGTCGGACCTGCGTCTCGTGTCAAACCTCACCATCGGCGTCGACGCCGACGCCAAGGGCGGCCTCAAGCAGGTCGACTTCTGGGTCGAGGGACAGGTCCAGACGGTCACCGCGCCGTCGATCTTCACCGACACCGACGCCAACGGGAACTCACGCTCCCGCTATGGCTACTGGATCACCCTGAACGCCTCGGCCTTCAAGATCATCAGCACAACCGGCGAGGCGCGCCTCTACGCCACGGCTATGCCGAACGATACGACCATGCAAAGCCGGGTGATCGGGTACGACTTGGTCAACGGCGGCCTCACCGACGGCAACTACCCAGTCTCGGTCTTCCCGCGCGCTGTCGCCAACGATTTCACCCTGAACGTCCGCCTGGACGGCGCAGGTGGGGCCTACACCTCGCTCAACGCCGCCATCGCGGCGGCGAAGACGATCAACACGGGCGGTGCCCCCGCTGAGGCGCCTCTGATCGTTTTCCAGCAGACCGGGACGTATGCGCCGGTGGACATCGGCTCCATCTACGGCGGCGGCAAGGGCTTCTGCACGATCACTCATGCTGCGGGTATCACCGCGACGATCGCGCGTACGTCCTTCACACCGAACAACTCCAGCACTTGGCGCTGGACGCCCGGCTGGGACGGGATCGAGTTCCGCGGCGCCGGCATCCTCTTCGACATGAAGAATTGGTGCGGCTTCGTCTTCTCATCGAAGGCCGCGTGGTTCAACGGCTGCAAGTTCACCAGCTCCGCCGGAAGCCGCGACACCGTCTATTGGAACGGCGGCCCGCCCTATTCCTCAGGCGAGGCGGGTGCCAATCTGGGCGCCGGCCCGACGGCCCCGAGCTATTGGGACGACGTCTATGTCGAGTACGTCAGCGGCATGATGCAGGCACAACGCTACTGCCAAGGGACCCAACACAACTCAGTTTATGGCGACGTCTTTTCGGGCACGCATTACCTAGCGCGGAACTACACACGCTTCACCAACAGCGACTTCTATCACAACAACCTGACCATGCTCAGCGTACTCTACACGAACCCCGGCGGCCACACGACCGCGACGGTGACCAAGACCGGATCGGATGGCGCCACCAGCACCTTCTCGCTTCAGGTCGATGGGACAACGGTGCTGGGGCCGTTGACACTCGGCAAGTACATCGGCGACGCCAACCTCACCATCCAGGACCTGGCCAACACCATCAACACCTTTGGGAACGGGTTCTCCGCGACGGTGGGCAACGGCCGCGGCAGCTGGCGCGCCTCAGTGCTCGGCGGCGAGGGCGGCGGCAGCAATCCGACCGTAGCGAACTGCTTCGGCGTCACGGTGGCCATCACCGGCTACCTCGGCATCCATGCCGACTGGTGGCAAGGCTATGACGGCAGCAACGCGACCCGCCAGAACGTCATCATGCGCGGCAACATCGCGCGCGACGGGGCCTTCAGCGGCATGCTCAACAACGACGATGTGGGCAATCCGAACGACAACTCCTGGGACCACATTCTGAAGGGGAACGTCTGGCTGGGAACGGCCGACGTCCCGACCGGGTTTGGCAACACCGCAGCGACCCAGCTGTGCAGCCACTACGTTTTCGAGAACAACGTCCACGAACCGGCGGTCGCGCGGTTCCAGGGCAACGGCGGCGACAAGGTCTATTCAAGCGCCAAGAACAACATCATCGGCGGGGCCTACACCAACCAGAGCGGCACCTTCACGTGGACCGACGACGCCCCCTGGATCAACAACTTCTACACGCCAAGCTACCAGGGCCCGATGACCGGCGGCGGCAATGCGGGGAACGTTGCGGTGACGACGTTCAGCGCCTTGTTCGTAGACTACGCCAACGGAGACGTACGGCCCGCCGTGGGGGGGGCTCTTCTCTCCAACCTCTTCCCGAAGGTCAACGCCCTCGATGGACGGCTAAACGCCTTTGCGAGCACCGACGTCATCGGAGCTTGGGCGAAGGGCGATCCGCCGTACACTTATCCGTTCTGAAGCGGCTTTCGCCATAGGGCGAAGGCAAAGTGGGACAGACCCGCGTCTCGTAACTCCCGGTCCGCATCTAGAAACGTCTGCATCAATGGGCTGTCGTCAGACGTCAATGCTTTGTAACTGGCTCCAGCGCCCCACCTTCCACCCGCGATCAGGTCGCGGGAAGATGCCGTCATCTCAGCGATAGGGGGCTCGGTGCGGAGGCTCGTTGTATCGGGTGACGTGATAGTGGTCGCGGATGGCGCGGACGCTCATCG
>NZ_DATAPY010000086.1:0-28931 GCF_036264965.1 Phenylobacterium sp. | reverse complement strand
CGAACCGCTCGAACGGGTCCTTGCGCTCGAAGAGCCGCACGCGCGGACGGTCGTACAGGTGCAGGATGCCGAGCGCCTGGCTGAGCAGCTCGTCCTCGCTCATCTGGAAGAGCTCGTCGCGCGGATAGTTCTCGACGATGTTGCGCAGCCGCTTTTCGTTGTGGCTGCCGGGCGCGGTCTCGGCGCGCGTCAGGACATTGGCCACCTTCTCGCGGATCAGCGGCACCGCGGTGGCCGGCTCGTCATAGGCCTCGGCGGTGAACAGGCCAACGAAGCGCACCTCGCCGGAGGGCCGTCCCTGCGCGTCGTAGCGTTTGACGCCGACGTAATCCATGTAGCCGCGGCGGTGGACGCGGCTCTTCACGTTCGACTTGGCGACGGTGAGCGCGGGGTCCGACAGCAGCCGGTGCTTGACGTCGGCCAGCAGGATCGCCGGCTCGTTGGCGCGGCGCAGGACGTGGCGGGTCGGATCGCGCAGCACGCCCAGGCCGTCCTTGGCCTGATAGAGCGGCTCCTCGGCGGCGAACTCGCCGCTCTTCAGGCGCGGGTATTCGTAGACCCGGGCGCCCAGGAACACGAACTGCTCGGCCTGAAGCCAGCTCAGGAAGGCGATCTCCTCGGGCCGGGCTTTCTCGCCGCTCAGCTTCAGTTCGGCCAGCGTCTTGCCCATCAGCTCGAGCATGGCCGGGAAATCGTCCACGGCGGCGCGGACATCCTGCAGGGTCGCCGTGATCCCGGTGACCAGGGCCTGTTCGCGATCCTTGCCGATGGGGTCGAGGATCACCTGGATCATCGATTCGCGTTGCGCCGCGCCGGTCGTCCCGCGCACGCCGGCGCGGTCGCGCTGCACCTCGACGATCGGGTGGAACAGGGCGCGGACCGACAGGCCCTGCTCGGCGATCTCGCCCATGATCGAATCGACCAGGAAGGGCGCGTCGTCCTGCACGATCTCCAGCCGGTCCAGTCCGCCAGCCTGGCTCCCCAACGCCGGGACGATGCGCAATGTCGGTCCGCGGCCACGGCGGCGTTCGCCGAACTTCCAGAAGTCGGCGAGGTTGGCGGCAAGATCGGCGGGGCTCAGTTCCGGCAGCTCGTCCGGCGCCGCGTCGGCGGCGGCCTGGGCGGCGAAGGCCTTGGCGTCGGCCAGCGCGGCGTCCCCCTTCAGGGCGGCGGCGATGGCTTTCGGGAGGTTTCCGAGGGTCGGGGCGCGGGTCATTTGGCGCCTCCAGACACGAGGACGGCGCCGGAGGAGAGTGTCCGGCGCCGTGTGGTTCCGTCGTGGGGGGGCGACGGAACGCTCTCTGCTCGCTGGGTCCGCGTGCTTGGGGGGAAGCGGACACAGCCGCCGGACGTTTGACGCCCGGGGCCAACCATAGATAGGAGCCGATTTCGCAAGTTGAAGACCCTTAGTGTGGTTGTCGACGTCAGGCGGCCTTTGGGCGGCGCCTCATGGCTTTGGCTAGCGGGCCCTTGGCGGGCGGAGGATCGGCCAGATCGGGCGGCTCGTTGGGCATTTTGTTCTTCAGCTGCTGCGGGTCGCCGTCCGCCGAGAGAATGACGGAGATCCAGCGGCTGCCGTCGAATTGGGCCAGGATCACCATCACCATGACGGTGAGCGGTGTGGACAGGAAGGCCCCGGTCAACCCCCAGATCGCACTCCAGAACGCCAGGGACAACAGCACCATGACCGGGTCGATATTGAGGCTGCGGCCCTGCATGCGGGGATAGACGACATTGCCGATGATCACGCCCACCGCCTGGAGCGCGATGAACAGGACGAAGGCCCGCCCGTAGCCGTCGAACTGGACCAGGGCGAAGAGCGGCGGCGCGACGCCGGCGAATACGCCGCCGGCCACCGGGATGTAGACCGCCAGGAAGATCAGGAAGGCCCAGAACAGGCTGTCGTGCAGGCCGACCACGAACATGGCGACGAAGGACAGGCTCGCCACCATCAGGCCAGTGACCGTCTGGACGAAGAGGTAGCGCTCCACCCCATCGCGGATGCGCAGGAAGGCGATCACCGCGTCCTGGCGTTCCTCGCGCTGCGGGAAGAGGCCGATAGCCTTGCGCTCCCAACCCCTCCGCGAGGCCAGGATGAAGGCCAGGTAGACCAGGACGAAGAGGGCGGTTGAAGCAAAATCCTGAACCGCACGCGCCGCCACGCCCAGGTACTTGGACGCGTCCAGCCCCTTGATGATGCTGATCAGCGTCGGCGGATCCTTCACCCTGGCCATGGTGGCGAGCTGGGCGATCACCGCATCGAGCTTGGGGCCATAAGCGACCAGCTGGCCGATGAAGGCCGCGCCGTTCATCGCCACGAAGAATGCCGTGCCCCCGAACAGCACGAGCGAGATGGTGATCGCCAACGGCAGGGCCGCCGTCTTCGAGACGTGCGGCAGGCGGTGCTGCAGGACCCGGGCGAACCCGTCGATCATCACCGACAGGAACATCGCCAGCGCCAGCGGCGTCAGGATCGGCGCCAGGAAGTAAAGCGTCGCGCCGCCGCCGATCACCGCCAGGATCACGAGCGCGTTGCGGGCGACGGGCGACTCGCCGACGAGGGAGGAAGAGGCGGGCATCAAGGGCTTTCGCTTGTGCGCGATCCCTACCTCGCTTCGAGCCGGAAGGGGAGGCCTAGCCTCGTTCTCCCGTTGAGGATCGCTGCCTCAGGCCTCGTTCAGCGTCTTGTCGAGGACGGCCTCCAGCAGCTCCGCCTCAGTGAGGGGCTCGGTCATGAAGCCCTTCAACCGGCCGCCCTGCACCAGGGTAATGAAACCGTGCAGGGTCGACCATCCGGTGATGGCGCGGCGTTTGACTGTGGCCAGGTCGGCGCCCGGGTCGAGGGCGGCGACCGTCCGAAACAGCGACTCCCAAGCCTCGCCCGCCGGGACCAGCAGACTGGCCGGGGCGTCGGCGGCGCTGACCAGGTCGCTGGCGAACATCAGGCGGAACAGACCGGGCCGCCCGAATGCCAGGTTCAGATAGGCCCGCGCGGTCTCGCGCATCGCCGCCATCGGCGTCTCGGCGCCGGCCTGGGCTCCGGCGTAGGCGGCGTTGAGGTCGGCGAATCCGAGGGCCGCCACCTCGTTCAGCAGCGCCTTGCGGTCCGCGAAGTGGCGGTAGGGCGCGGCGGTGGAAACGCCCAGCGACTGGGCGATGTCGCGCAGGGAGACAGCGTCCGGGCCGCCCGCCTCCACGGCGTCGGCCGCCGCGCGGATCAGCGCCGCCCGAAGATCGCCGTGGTGGTAGCCACGCTCTGTCGCCATTGACGGATGTTGACACAGCTAACATCGAGTCGCAATGTAAGTGTCGCTTACATGGGGGATGACGATGAAGCTGCACATCTGGTTGGCCGGTCTCGCGGCCCTGGCCTGGGCCGGCTTAGCTCACGCGGGACCCGTGGGCTTCGAGACCGCCAGCGCGCCGGTCGCCGGCGACAAGCCTCTGGCCCTGACGATCTGGTACCCGACCGAAGCGACTGAGCGGCCCACGCCGCTGGCGCTCTACATCCAGTCCGTCGCGCCGGGCGGCGCGCCGGCAGGCCGAGGTCATCCGCTCGTGGTAATCTCCCACGGGACCGGCGGGTCGAATGCCGACCACTACGACACCGCCCGCGCCCTGGCCGCGGCGGGCTTCGTGGTCGCCGCGCCCACCCACACCGGCGACACCCAGGGCGATCGCAGCCGCTCGACGCGGATCACCGAGCGCCCGGCCGAGCTGTCGCGGGTGATCGACTACATGACCCGCGACTGGCGCGGCCGCGACACGGTGGACGCTACAAAGATCGGCGCGTTCGGCTTCTCGTCTGGTGGCTTCACGGTGCTGGGCGCGATCGGCGGCGAGCCCGACATGACGCGGATCGCGCGGCATTGCGCCGAACATCCGCACTTCTACGACTGCCAGCTGCAGCGCCAGTTGGGCGGCGCGGCAGGGGCGCCAGCGGCGCCCGCGCCGGTGGCCCACGACCCACGCATCAGGGCCGCGGTCGTCGCTGCGCCGGCCCTCGGATTCGCGTTCGCGCCGACCGGCCTTTCCAAGGTCTCGATCCCGGTGCAGCTCTGGCGGGCGGAGTGGGACACCGTCCTGCCGCAGCCCTACTACGCCGAGGTCGTCCACGGCCTGCTACCGAGGGCGGAGTACCATGTTGTCCCCGCCGCCGAGCACTTCGATTTCATGGCGCCGTGCAGCAACACGCTCGCCAAGGTCGCGCCATCAATCTGCGTGGACAGCCTCGACCGCGCGGCCTTCCACAAGGCCTTCAACAGCCAGGTCGTGGCCTTCTTCCAGAAGACCCTCCGGTAGTTAGCGCGGGGCCATCCGGATCGCGCCGTCCAGACGGACGTGCTCGCCGTTGAAGTAGCCGTTGGTGATCATCTCCAGCGCCAGCGACGCGTACTCCGGCGCATTGCCGAGGCGCTTGGGGAAGGGCACCGAGGCGGCCAGGCCCTGCTTCACCGCTTCCGGGGCGAACTGCATCAGGGGCGTGTTGAAGATGCCCGGCAGAATGGTGTTCACCCGGATGCCGTCGCCGGCCAGGTCGCGGGCGATCGGTAGGGTCATGCCGACGATGCCGCCCTTGGACGCCGAATAGGCCGCCTGGCCCATCTGGCCGTCCACCGCCGCCACCGAGGCAGTGTTGACGATGGCGCCGCGCTCGCCGTCTTCCATCGGCTCCAGGTCCAGCATGCCCTTCGCCGACTTGGCGATGCAGCGGAAGGTGCCGACCAGATTGATCTGGATGATGAAGTTGAAGCTATCGAGCGGGAAGTGTTCGGTCGCGCCCGTCTCCTTGTTGCGGCGGGCGGTCTTGATGGCGTTGCCGGTGCCGGCGCAGCAGACCAGGACGCGTTCCTGGCCGTGGGCCGCGCGGGCCTTGGCGAAGGCCGCGTCGACTTCCTCTTCGGAGGTGACGTTGCACTTGCAGAAGACGCCGCCGACCGACTTGGCGACAGCCTCGCCCTTCTCCTCGTTCATGTCGAAGATGGCGACCTTCACGCCCTGCTCGGCGAGCTTGCGGACGGTGGCCTCGCCGAGGCCGGAGGCCCCGCCGGTGACGACGGCGGCGACGGAGGAATCAAGTTTCATGGCGTGGCGCTCCCGATGTCTTGCGGTCTGATCTAGCGGAGGCTTTAGCCCGGCCCGCGCCCTCGAAAAAGCATCACCTTACGTAAACGGAAACCTCAGTCGGTGGCGGCGGCCGCGCCGAACTCCGGGAACAGCTCCGCGAAGGGCGAGGGGCCGCTCTGGTCCCAGCTGTGCCGCGAGCCCACGGTGATACCGCCGTCGACCACGATATGCGTGCCGGTGACGAATTCGGAATCGTCACTGGCCAGGTAGAGGGCGGTCTTGGCGATGTCTTCGGGAACGCCGGCCTTGGGGATCGGCTGCACCTTGGCGCCATGCTCGGCGACGCGGGCGGCCATCTGGTCGGCCACCTCGCGGGGCAGGCCGAGCGAGGCGCCGAAGATCGAGGTGGCTATCAGGCCCGGGCAGATGGCATTGACCCGGATCTTCTGCGGCGAGAGCTGCGCAGCCGCGCAGCGGCTCATGTGGATCACGCTCGCCTTGGCGGAGGAATAGGCGATCGGGCCCCAGCCGGCCTGCATCCCGGCGATGGAGGCGGTGTTGATGATCGAGCCGCCGCCGCGCGCCAGCATCATCGGCGCGGCGTACTTCATGCCCAGCGCCGGCCCACGGACCAGCACGTCGAAGATCCAGCTCCAGGTCTCGGCCTGGATGTCCGGGATCGAGCGCATGCCGTCGGAAATGCCGGCGTTGTTGAACAGGATGTCGAGCCCGCCGAACTCGCTCTGCGCCAGGCCCAAAGCCCCGGCGATATCGCCCTCGACGGTGACATCGCAGCGGGCGTAGCGGACGGCCCCCTTGAACCGCTGCTCCAGCATGCGGCCCTTCTCGTCCTGGATGTCAGCGGCGACGACGCGCGCGCCCTCGGCCACGAACAGCTCGACGGTTCCCAGGCCGATGCCCGATACGCCGCCGGTGATGACGGCGACCTTGCCGTCCAGACGTCCCGCCATGCGGCGCTCCTCAAATATGCGTGCGAGCCTCGCCCGGCGGGCGATGGCGTCAGTCGACGGTGATGACCACTTTGCCCATGGCCTGGCGGCTGCCCAGATGGGCGATGGCGTCGGCGCCCCTGGCGAGCGGGAAGCGCTCGGAGACATGCGGCTTGATCTTGCCCTGGGCGTAGAGCGCCAGCAGGTCGTCGATGGATTTGGCGAAGGCCTCCGGGTTCTTGCCCGCCCAGCTGCCCCAGAACACACCCACGATGTCGCAGCCCTTCAGCAGGGCCAGGTTCAGCGGGATGCGCGGGATGTCGCCGGCCGCGAAGCCGATCACCAGATAGCGGCCTTCCCAGGCTATCGAGCGCAGCGCCGGCTCGGCGTAGTCGCCGCCGACGGCGTCGTAGATCACGTCCGCGCCGTTCGGCCCGCAAGCGTCCTTGAAGAGGGCGCCCAGGGCCCGCTGGCCCTCCTTGTCGAAGGGGCCGCGGCCGTAGACCACACCCGAGTCCGCGCCGTGCTTGATCGCCAGGTCGACCTTCTCCTGCGTCGAGCAGGCGGCGATCACCCGCGCGCCCAACGCCTTGCCGAGCTCAACCGCCGAGAGGCCGACGCCGCCGGCGGCGCCCAGCACCAGCAGGGTCTCGCCGGCCTTCAGGTGGCCGCGGTCGGTCAACGCGTGCCAGGAGGTGCCGTAGGTCAGGATGAAGGCCGCGGCGATATCGTGCGGCATCGCGTCGGGGATCTTCCAGACGCGGCCGGCCGGCAGCAGCACCTCTTCGGCCATCGCGCCCCAGCCGGTGTTGGCCAGGATGCGGTCGCCCGGCTTCACGTTGGTCACGCCGTCGCCAACGGATTTCACGATGCCGGAGAGCTCGCCGCCGGGCGCGAAGGGCCGCTCCGGTTTGAACTGGTACTTGTCCTCGATGATCAGGACATCGGGGAAGTTGACGCCGATGGCCTTGACCGAAACGACCACATGTCCGGGCTTAGCTTCGGGTGACGGCACGTCCTCCAGGACGAGCGTCTCGGGTCCCCCCACGACCTTGCTCAACAGCGCCTTCATGCCCGCTCTCCCGGAAGTCTCTTCGAAGTTGGCCGGACGCTAGCCCAGCGGCTTCGGAGGCGGAAGGCGCAAATCGAACGGACGTTTGAAAGTCGGCGACTCAGAAGCGGTGTGACAGGCCCACATAGGCCTCGGCGTCGGGGGTCTGGCGGTTGAGGCCGAAATAGACGCCGGCGTCGAGCTGGGTGTTTTCGCCGATCATCCGCGCGGCCGTGAAGTCGGCGCTGGCCTGGTAGGTGCGGCGCTGCGGGTCGTCGTCGACCTCGCCCCAAGCCTCGATGCCGAGCGTGGTTTTGTCAAAGGCGCGGCTGACGCCGACCGGGAGTGACCAGCTGAGGTGCGTTCCGCCGCCGCTGGCGTTGCGGACCACGTCCACCTCCGGCGTCAGGCCGAGACCGAGGTCCTTGCTGAGTGGAACCGCAACGGGAAGGCGCGCCCCGCCAGTCCAGCCGCCAGCGCCCAGGCCATGAGTGGCCGTGGGCGCAGTGACAAAGCCTTGGATGGAGACCTGGACGCCGTCGCTGCCGGGTGCGGTCAGGGCGTGGCGCAGGCCCACGGTGAGGTCGCCGGTTCCGGTGACATCGGCGGCGCCGCGTTGATGGTCGATGATCAGCGGCGCCCAGCTCGCCTCGACTTCCAGGCTGGGGGTGAGGCCGACGCGGAGCTCGCCGGCGCTCACCGTGTAGAGGGTCTGATGCAGACCGTTGCTATGTTGGAACACGGCGTCGGCGAGGCCCACCTCGAGCTGCGCGTGACCCGTATCGAGAATGCAGGGCGGCGTCGCCTTCCCGGGCCGGTCGGCGCACAGGTCGCCCACGGCCGCCGTCGCGGAGGCGTCGGCCGGAGCCTGGGTCTGGGCTTGCGCCGGGAACACCGGCAGGGCCAGCAGGGCGAGGATCGTGAAGGCGGCGAGACGTTTCATGGCCAAGGCCTAGCTTGCGCCCACCAATCGCCGGTTAACAGCCGCCCGCGATTTGGCCCGCGTTCACGTCTCGCCTATATAGCGGGACCTCCAGACAGGAAGCTTGTCCCCTTGGGCGTGACCCTCGACCTTTCGCGTGCGCCGGCTCGCGCCGCCGTGAAGCCCAACCTCTCGGGGCTGACGCGGGCTGAGCTTGCCGCCGCCCTGATCGCGGCCGAGGTCGTGCGCCCGGAAAAGGCGCGGATGCGCGCGACCCAGCTGTGGCGCTGGATCCACCACTACGGCGTCACCGACTTCGCCGCGATGAGCGACGTGGCCAAGGAGATGCGCGCCGGCCTCGCCGAGGCCTTCACCATCGCCCGGCCGGAGGTCGTCGAGCGCCAGGTCTCCAAGGACGGCACCCGCAAGTGGCTGATCCGCACCGCGCCGGGCATCGAGATCGAGACGGTCTACATCCCCGACGTCGGCCGCTCCGGCGCGCTGTGCGTCTCCAGCCAGGTGGGCTGCACGCTCAACTGCACCTTCTGCCATACCGGCACCCAGGCCCTGGTGCGCAACCTGACCGCCGCTGAGATCGTGGCCCAGGTGCAGGTGGCTCGCGACGACCTCGGCGAATGGCCTTCGCCCAAGGAGGACCGCAAGCTCTCCAACATCGTCTTCATGGGCATGGGCGAGCCGCTCTACAATCTGGACCACGTGGCCGCGGCCATCGACATCATCGCCGATGGCGAGGGCATCGCCATCTCGCGCCGGCGGATCACGGTTTCCACGTCGGGCGTCGTGCCGGAGCTGATCCCACTGGGCGAGCGCACCCAGGCCATGCTCGCCATCTCGCTGCACGCCACCAACGATGCGTTGCGCGAAACGCTGGTGCCGCTCAACAAGAAGTACCCGCTGGCCGAGCTGATGGCCGGCATCCGCGCCTTCCCAGGCCTGTCCAACACCAAGCGGGTGACCTTCGAGTACGTCATGCTGAAGGGCGTCAACGACAGCCCGGCCGAGGCCAAGGCCCTGGTCCAGCTGCTGAAGGGCATTCCGGCCAAGATCAACCTGATCCCGTTCAATCCGTGGCCGGGCAGCCCTTATGAGTGCTCCGACTGGGGGACCATCGAGACCTTCGCCGCGATCCTCAACCGCGGCGGCTACGCCTCGCCGATCCGCACGCCCCGGGGCCGCGACATCCTGGCCGCCTGCGGCCAGCTGAAGAGCGAGAGCGAGAAGGTCCGCGCCAGCGCCCGGCGCAAGGCGGCGGTCGAAACGCCTGCCGAGACGCCGGCTCAGTAGTCTTCCAGCACGATGGCTTCGGCCGTCTTGCGGGGGATGTCGGCCAGCATGCCATTCCACGGCGTCATCGGCAGGGTGCGGTAGAGCAGGTCGCGGCGCCACAGCTTCCAGCGCTGTATCGGGGCGACCCAGTCGCCGGCGCCCTCAGCCATCTTCTGCGAACGGGTGACGTAGGGCCGCATGCGGCGCTCATAGGCGGCGAAGGCCGCTTCGTGGTCGCCGCCCGCCCGCCTCAATTCGCCCGCCAGCACATAGGCGCCGACGACGGCCAGGCCGGTGCCCGCGCCCGACCACGGCGAGGGGCAGTAGCCCGCATCGCCGACCAGAGTGACACGGCTTGCCGACCAGCGATCGAGCCGCACCTGGCTGACGGAGTCGAAGTAGAGGTCCGGTGCGTCCGGCATGGCCTTAAGGATGCTGGCCGTCTCCCACTTCATGCCGCCGAACCGCTCGCGCAGGATCGCCTCCTGCTCGGCGCGGCCGCGGCGCCTGGGCGGCAGGTCCGGGGTGGCGAAGGAGAATGCCGCCTTGGCCTCGGTGTTGTCGCGCGCGGCGTACATGCCCGCCGACAGGCCGGGTTCGTTGTAGAAGACGCCGGTCCGGTCGAGACCCAGGAGGTTCGGCGTCGTGAAGATCGCCACGTGATAGCCGAACTCGTAGAGCGCGCCCGCCTCGCAGAAGGCGCGGGCCCGGACGCCGGAGTGCAGCCCGTCGGCGCCGACCACCAGATCGAACCGCCGCGGCGCGCCGGACGCGAAGGTCACCTCGACGCCGCGCTCGTCCTGCTGCAACGCCGCGATGGAATCGCCGAAGATGTACTCTGCGTCCTGGGCGGTGGCGTCGAACAGGATGCGGCCCAGGTCGCCGCGCAGGATCTCCACATCGCCGGACATGAAGTCGGCCGGCAGGCTGGAACGCACCCGCCCGGCGGCATCGACATAAGACATTGCGCCCATGTGGGTCTGCTGGCGGCGGATCTCGTCCAGCAGGCCCATCCGGGCCAGCAGGTCCAGGTGGACGCGACCGCGGAAGTCGACCGCATAGCCGCCGTCGCGAAGGCCCGGCGCCTGCTCGACGATCGTCGGCCTGAAGCCATGGCGGGCCAGCCAGAAAGCCAGGGCCGGACCGGCGATCCCGGCGCCGGATATCAGGATATTGGGGTTCTTCACGACCAGCTCCCGCACGACGGCGGCGAGTCATACATATGTCTAAGACATATGTACAAGACAATCGTCCTGGCCCTTGCTAAGCCGCGCCCATGAGCAATCGCGACGACCTGATGGCGGCGGCCAAGCAATGCCTGCGGGAGAAGGGCTTCACGCGCACGACCGCGCGGGACCTGGCGGCCGTCTCCGGGGTCAGCCTGGCCGCGATCGGCTACCACTTCGGGTCCAAGGAGGCGTTGCTCTCCCAGGCGATGATCGAGGCGACAGCGGAGTGGGTCGGCGAACTCGAGACAGCGCTCGCCAGCGAGATCGATCCCAACGCGCCGCTCGCGATCCGGTTCGAGACCGTCTGGACGCGGATCCTTGAGGTCGCCACGGCCAACCGCCAGCTCTGGGCGGCCAATTTCGAGGTCTCGCCCTACATCGACGCCATGCCCGAGGTCCGCGAGGTGATGGCCGCGGCCCAGGAGAAGGCGCGCGAGGGGCTGGCGGAGCTGTTCCAGGGGGCGGTGCGGCCCGACGATCCGGCCGCCAACCGCGCCGTGGGCGCCTTCCACTACGCCCTGATGACCGGCGTCCTCGCCCAGTGGCTGATCGATCCGGAGCGCGCGCCGAGCGCCAGGGACCTGACCCAGGCGCTCAGGATCATCGCTGCCGACGTCGCGGGCTAGAGGCGCTTTCCAGAAGCCCGGCGCCACGTGCTATCGAGGGCGACCGTCCCCCGGAGCCGCCCGACCATGACCACGCCCCTCCAGTCGCCGGAAATCCAAGCCTTCGCCACGGGCTTCCCGATCACCCTGCTGCACGCCGGGGTGACGGTGGCCATCCTGTTCGCGGCCGCCGCCCTCTACGTCATGCTGACCCCGCACAAGGAGATCCGGCTGATCCGCGACGGCAATACCTCTGCCGCCGTGTCGCTGGGCGGCGTGCTGGTCGGTCTGGCCATACCGCTGGCGGTGTCGCTGAAGGCCTCGACCACCCTCATCGAGCTGGCGCTGTGGGGTGTCGCCATCACTCTCGTGCAGCTGCTGGTCTTCCGGCTGGTCGACCTGATCCTGCACGGCCTGCCCAAGCGCATCCAGGACGACGAGATGGCCGCAGCGGCCATGCTGGTGGGCGCCAAGATCGCCACCGCCCTGATCCTGGCCGCCGCGGTCTCCGGCTAGGCCAAGAGCCGGCGTCTCCATGCATTTCCCCCGGCTGCCCGACTGGCTGATCTACGCCGCGGTGGTGGTCGCCCTGCTGTTGGCCGCGGTTGGCCGCCAGGAACGCGCCGACGCCCCGCCGGCCCCGCCGCCGACGACGGAGGCGGAGGGCGCGGCGCTGGGCCCGGCCTCGCCCTTCGATCCCGCGGTGGTGGTGGAGGTCTCCGGCAAGACCGAGGCCGGCGCCGGCACCGCCTTCTCGATCGCCTCGACCGGCGTCTGGATCACCGCGCGCCATGTGGTCGAGGGCTGCTCCCAGGCGGCGATCGTCGTGTCGCCGGGCCGCGGCGTGGCCGCCGCCGTGCGCATCGATCCCAGCGCCGAGACCGCGATCCTGACCACCGAGGGCGGCGCCGCGCCCCTGCCGCTCGGCCTCAGCCAGCGCTTGCGGCGGGGCGAACGGGCCTTCCACGTGGGGTTCCCGCAGGGCAGGCCGGGCGAGGCCAGTTCGCGCCTGCTGGGTCGCGAGAACCTGGTGGTGCAGGGGCGCGGCGCGCGCACCGAGCCGGTGCTGGTTTGGGCCGAGACCGGCCGCACCGATGGACTGAAGGGCACCTTGGGCGGGCTCTCCGGTGCGCCGGCGCTGGACGCCCAGGGCCGTGTCATCGGCGTGACCATCGCCGAGGCGCCGCGCCGCGGCCGCATCTACACGACCTCGCCCGAGACCACCGCCAGGACCCTGGCGGCCAGTGGGCGCAGGCTCGCCGATAGCCCCGGCGTGCCGATCACCGCCGACAACTACGGACGGGTCGCCGACGATCTGCGCCGCAATCTGCGCGTCGCCCAGGTGGTCTGCCTGACCGCCTAGGGTCCACGCGGAATTCCTCGACTTTTGGCCGCGCCGAGCTTACCGTGAACACAACAAGAACATCAGCTCTTTGACATGTGAAGGATGGCAGCGGGCACATGCAACACCCCCTGCCATCGCAACATCTTGAGGCTGGGCCCTAGACGGTCTCGGGCCGCCGGGTCCGCCGCGCCAGCAGCAGGACGAGCAAGATCGGCGGTATGGCCGTCAGGCCCGTCCCGATCCAGGCGGTGGCGTAGGCGCCCATAAGGCCCTGGGCGTGGGACAGGCCATCGACCACCTCCCCGGAAAAGCCCTTCAGGAACTTGCCGAGGAAGGCGTAGGTCGAGGACAGCAGGGCGTACTGGGTGGCGGTGTAACCGAGGCTGGTGAGGCTCGACATGTAGGCGATGAGCGCCACCCCGGCGAAGGACTGCGCGAACTGGTCCAGAGCCATGACGGCGGTGAACAGGCCAAGATCGTGGTTGACTGTGAGCAGGGCGAACGACGCCGTGCCCAGACCCTGCAGGATCGACCCGGTGACCAGGGCTCGGAACAGGCCGAACCGCACGGCGAAAAGGCCGGAGGCGGCGGTGCCGACGAAGGCTCCAAACAGGCCGGTCGGGAACCGGACGGCCGCCACGGCGTCCTTCGAGAACCCCAGGTCATGATAGAAGGGGTTGTACATCGGCCCCATCAGGAAGTCGGGCAGGCGGTAGGCGGCGATGGCGACCAGCATCAGCAGGCCCAGGCCCTTGTGGGTCGCGAAGAAGTCCACGAAGGGACCCACCACCGCGTCGAAGAAGCCGCGCGGGGTCCAGAGCGGCGCCTTGCTCTGCATCACGGCCTCGGCGCGGACGGGCTCGAAGGCGAACAGGCTGGCGGTGAAACCGATCCCCATCAGCACCGCCATGGCGACATAGGAGGCGGGCCATCCGAAGTGCTGGGCCCCCGCGATGATGGCGGCGTCGGCGACGATGATCGCGATCCGATAGCCGATATTGGCGGCTGCGGTGAGCAGGCCGATCTCGTCAGGGCCGTCCGCCGCCTCGATCCGCCAGGCGTCGATGACGATGTCCTGGGTGGCGGAGGCGAAGGCCACCATCACGGCGAAAGCGACGATCGTCGCCAGACCCGGCTTGACCCCGACCATAGCCATGCCAACGAGGCCGGCGGCGACGACGATCTGGGACAGCAGCATCCAGCCCCGCCGCCGCCCCAGGCGGCCGAGCAGGGGCACATCCACCCGGTCGACGATCGGCGCCCAGAACGGCTTGAACACATAGGCAAGGCCCGCCCAGGAGGCGAAGCCGATCAGCTTGAGGCTAGTCCCCTCGTCGCGCAGCCAATAGCCGAGGGTGTTCTGGGAGAGTAGGAAGGGCAGGCCCGAGGCGAAGCCCAGCGCCAGCATCACCGCGACCTTGGGCTGCCGCAGCTCGCGCAGAACGTCCATCGCTGTGCGTTTCTTGCGCGGCGCGTTGCGGGCTGCGTCCGTGCTCATTCCGGCTCCGGCGATTCGCCGGGGCCGCCCGGCGTCAGCCGACCTTGGCGCGCCTGAGGGCTTCGGTCCAGCCCGGTCCGGTCCAGCGGGTCAGGGTGGCGCGAAGCGCGTCCGGCGACATCGGCTTGACGAGGAAGTCGTTCATGCCGGCGGCCAGGCAGGCGTGTCGGTCGTCCTCGAAGGCGTTGGCGGTCAGCGCCACGATCGGGGTCTCGACGCCGAGGTCGCGCAGGGCGCGGGCGGTCTCGACGCCGGTCAGGCCCGGCATGCGCATGTCCATCAGGATCAGGTCATAGGACCCGACCTTAACCGCAGCGATGGCTTCGCCGCCGCCGCTGGCGTGGTCGATCTCACAGCCCTCGCGGGCCAGTAGCGCGCGGGCCAGGAGCGCATTGATCGGATTGTCCTCGACCAGCAGCACCCGCTTGCCCGGGGCCGCGGCGGTGGCGATCCGCTCGTCCTCGGCGGCCGCCGAGGACGCCTGCTCCGCGCCCGCGGCGATCAGCACCCGCTCGGCCAGGGAGGCGCGGCGCAGGGGCTTGATCAGATAGCCCGCAAAGCCGGAGCGGCGGTAGCGGCCGATCAGGGCGCGCTCGTCCGGCGCCAGCAGGATGATGGCCCGACGCTCCGGTGGGCGGCGCAACAGGCGCGCGCCAGTGGCCAGCGCGTGGTCCACCAGGATCACGTCGCCAAACTGAGTGTGGGCGATCAGCCCGTCGATGTCGGCGGCGGCGACCGGCTGGCCTTTGCAGGCCTCGATCTGCCGCCAGGCCGCCTCGCGGACCATCGGATTGGCCGAAGCCACCCCGACCTGGCGTCCGGCCAGCGTGGCGACCTGCATCGGCGCCGCGGCCGGGCGGAAGGCGGCCTCGAACCAGAAGCAGGACCCGCCGCCGGCTCTCGCCTCGACGCCGACCTCGCCGTCCATGGCGAGCGCCAGGCGCCGCGCGATCGCCAGACCCAGACCTGCGCCGCCCATATGGGCGTGGGCCGGATCGGCCTGGGCGAAGGCTTCGAAGATGCGCTCGCGCTGTGCGGCGGTGACGCCCGGGCCGGTGTCCTCGACGGTGAACCGCAGCCGGCCGCGCTCGCCCGCGACCACGCTCATCAGGACGCCGCCGGTTTCGGTGAACTTCACCGCGTTGCCGGCGAAGTTGAGTAGGATCTGGCGCAGACGGCCATCGTCGGCGCGGATCGCGCCGGGGACCGACGGCGCGGCCCAGGCGATCTCGATGTTCTTTTCGCGCGCCCGGGGCGACAGCAGTTCGCAGACGCCGCGCAACAGGGCGTCGACCTCGACATCGCCCAGATGCAGGTCGACCTTGCCGGCGCCCAGCTTGGCGAAGTCCAGCACGTCGTTGACCAGGGTCAGCAGGTGTTCGCCGGAATCCCGGATGGCGGCGGCGTAGGCGCGCTGCTCGGCGGTCAGGCGTGTGCCCTCCAGCAGGCGGGACATGCCCAGCACGCCGTTCAGCGGGGTGCGGAACTCGTGGCTGAGCGACGCCAGCTGCTCGGCGCTGATCTGAGCGCGGCGCGGCCTGCGTTCGGCGAGCGGGCGTGCGGGCCTTAGGGGCTGTCTACGCATGGCGTCTGCGATAGCCGCAAACGCCTTAACGGTCGGTCAAGCGGCCGGGGCGGGGCTCTAGCCGACCGCCATCTCGCGCGCCAGGGCCAGCAGGGCCAGCCGGGTTCGCGGGTCGGGAATGGCGTTGAACGCCTGCAGGATCTCCAGCGCGCCAGGGCGCGCCAGGGCGCGGAATACGTCGTCGTCGTCTTCGCGGCCGGAAACCTCTTCTCCCACCAGCCAGGCGATGGAGGTGTTCAGGGCCTGGGCCGCCGTGAGCAGCGTTGAGGCGGCCACCCGATTCGCCCCGCGTTCGTACTTCTGGACCTGCTGGAAGCTGACCCCGAGCCGGTCCGCCAGATCGCTTTGCGAGAGGCCCAGTTGCCGCCGCCGCGTTCGCAGGCGCGCGCCGATGATCAGCTCCAACTGGGCGGTGCGGCCGGGGTCGGGGGTGTCCATCGCGGCGCCTCCAATGCGTCACAGTGTAGCTGATCGCCGTTTGGGGCACGCGTTAAAGTAGACGCGAGCGGCAAGTCATCGTTAACTGCTAGCGCCATGCGAGCACGCGACATCATCGTCGAAGATCCGGTGGGACTGCTCACGCCGCGTGAACGCGAATGCCTGCGTCTGGTCGATCAGCACCTGTCTTCCAAGCAGATCGCCCGCGAACTCGGCATGTCGAAGACTTCCGTCGATACCTATTGCGATCGCGCGCGCCGCAAGCTGGGCGTCGAGGACCGCTACGCGGCCGCGCGCCTGGCGCGCCAACTGGATGTCGATGCGCCCGTTAACCATGTCCTGACTGGATCAGGACAGGACGCGATCAGGACAGACGCCGGCGTCAACCTCTGGCCCGATGAGGGGGCAACAGAGGGGGCGGCCCATGGGCGACTGGCAGAACTTCGACAACCGAGCGGTGATCGGCAAGGCCTTGCGGCTGCGTCGGGAGATCGACGACTTCGAGGCGCGCTGGCCGGTTCCGGCGGCCAGGGAGGAAGCGCTCCCGCCCTTTACCTGGGCGCAATTGGAGCGGCAGCTCGTCGATCTGGCGGCGACCCCGGCGCAGGCCAAGATGGTCCAGCACCTGGTGTCGGGCACCCGGAAGCTGGCCCCGTTCAAGCCTTCGGAAATGGTCCTGCGGGAGATCCTCTGCATGACCTGGGTTCTCCTCGACGAGAACTTCAAGTCGGAAGCCGACGCTGGCTCGGCCGAAACGATCTAAGTCCCGTCGCTCGACTAGGGGCGATCGTGGCGATCGCGGTCATCACGGCTCTCGCTTTCGGGGGCATGCTGGCCGGGCTCCACGCCCTCTCGGACCTCGGGCGAACTTTTTTCCGGGCCTGAACCGGACCGAAACCATACCTCGATTAAACCCCTAGGCGCGCGTCGCAGCCCGACGCGCGCAGGAGAGACCTCATGCTCAAGCAACGCCGCATGGTCGCCGAACAAGTCGCCGCCGCCCTGTTCGAGGCCGAAACCGCCATCGACAACGCGCTCGCCAAAACCGCCGCCCTCACCGGCGTCATGCCTTCGCTGCGCAAGCAGGTCGGCGCCTCGGCCCTGATCGGCCAGGACGCCGTCGAGCGCGCCAGCCAGGCGATCATGGCGCTCGCCGACGCCCGCCGCGCCATCGTGGAGACCCACAAGGAGCTCTCGATCGTCCAGACCCAGATCGGCCTCGGCGCCGTGACGATGACCGACCCGGGCACCGGCGGGAAGCCGCCGCCGTCCTTCGCCTCCGCCGAAGAGGTCCAGGTCGGCCGTCGCGCGCTGCGGGCCGTCCGCGCCGCCTAAACCCCATTCCGCCCAAGCGGGCGGTCTGTCAGATTGGACCCTCGGCTCGTTCCGAGGGTCCTTTTCTTTGCATCTGACCAGCTATCAGCTGCCGCCGTGGGTCGGGCTGGCGATCACCGTGGTCGTCTGCGGCGGCGCGTTCTGGAAAGGCGAGCGGGAAGAACAGGTGGCGGGAGCCGGGCTGCTCCTCAGCCTGTTGGTGACCGTGGTGCTCCGCGACCCCAGATGGCTGGGCCCCCAGTGGGGCGCATTTATCGCCGACGCCTGCCTGCTGGTGCTGCTCGCCGCGATCGCGCTGCGCAGCCGTCGCTACTGGCCGCTGTTCGCCGCCGCTTTTCAATTGCTGTGTGTTGGGGTCCACGTGGCCCGCCTGGTCGATCCCGGCGTTCGGGCCTGGGCCTATGCGACGGGTGAGGTCATCTTCAGCCAGTGGGTGTTCTTCGCCGTCGGCATCGGCGTCATCAACACCTGGCGCGCCGGCCGTCAGCCGGCCATCAGCGGACTTCCGACCGCCGACCCGGGCGCCACGCGCCGGTAGATCAGGGCCTCGGCCACATGGACGCGGCGCACTGCGTCAGCGCCTTCCAGGTCAGCGATGGTGCGGGCGAGCCTCAGGGTGCGCACCCAGCCGCGGGCGGTGAGGCCGCCGGCCTCGGCGGCTCGGGTCAGGAGCGCGCGGGCCGGGGCGTCGAGCCCGGCGATGGTCTCCAGCCATTCCCCATCGGCGCGGGCGTTCAACGCCGCGGCGCCGTCGCCGCCATGCGCCGCACGCTCACCGGCCAGCCCGCGGGCCTCAGCCACACGCGCGGCGGCTTCCGCCGTGCCCTCCGCCGGCGCCGGCAGGGCCAGATCGGCGGCGGTGACTGGCGGGACCTCCACCTGAAGGTCGATGCGGTCCATCAGCGGGCCGGAGATGCGGCCCTGGTAATCGCTCTGGCAGCGCGGCGCGCGGCCGCAGGCCCCACGGCCGGGGCCTCCGACTCCACAGCGGCATGCGTGCGTTGCCTTTCCAGCACGATATTCGACGAAGTCGTATATCCCACCCACAGGAACAATGGCCGTCGTCATTGCACATTGGCTTTTGATCCATCGAACAGCACACATGAAAGCCGTCAACGTCAGCAGCGAAGCCGCCACAAGAGCCAATATAGCTAGCGAGAATTGGGCGCAGCTTCTGGTGATTGACGATGGACTGCAGATATTCTGTCGACTGCACATGGCTTGATTGCCGAGAAGTCGCAGCCTGCTTGACCGGAGATGACCGCAGGGAAGCTGCGCGCGCTTCTTGATGCGTTGTGCAAGCTTGTCGCGAACTATCGGGAAGAGCAGCCGGATAGATTGCTCGTGCAACGTCCCTGAAATCCCCGACGTCTAGCTCGCGATAGAATTTCCATCGTCACGGCACCTTGCATCAGGTCCCCCGATGTTCAGCAGCTAAGCTCTCGGGCGGCTGGCAGTGACGACAAACGCGATTGCAGTCGCCGACCCCACGGAGCCGAATTGGGCGACATTGAGAACTAGTCGCCACCATCCGCTCTGCGTCAGCGCGCTGCCGCTGAAGTAGCCGAGTGGACCCGAGGTTCCGTCGCCCAATGGAACCGCAGACACAGCCGCGGCCAGTAGTCCGCTAATAGCGAATCCGAGTGCCGAGGCGGCGAATGGGCTGGGAGGGCGCCAATTCTTCACCCGCAGAAGGCGCAGGATTGGCGTAGCGATGATCAGTTCAAAAGCCAGACATACAAAAAAAAGGAGCATCGCCGTATCGAGGGCGCCAATGGCCTGGAACCCGATACTTTCACCCGCACCGCCTCCAGCCGACAGCCCCCTTAGGAAATCGGTTATCGCTCCGACGCTTGCGCCAGCTGTGGCCCCGGCGGCGTAAGCTAAGGCGACGAAGGGCGCAGATCTGATTTCCGGACGCCCGAGATTAGGTCTTGGATTCAAATCAGCCATACTACATTGCTCTCTCAAGGAAATTACTGCGGATGAACAGCAATCAATGAAAGTCATTCGGGATCATGCTGCGGAAACCGAATTCGGCGACGATAGAGTCGGGTGTTTTACCGTACCAAGGAAGAGTTGAGAGACATTTAGAAACGGCGTGATCGCATTGTTGAACTCCAGGGTTGTTTCGTTGTGGCAGAATCAAGCACATCTTCCGGCTGTCGGAGTTATACACTTGATGGATACAACGGTCATGCTTCTCATAGCAGGCGTCCTGCCTATTCCTCGGGGCGTGATAATCACGATCACCCGGCTTAGGGAGGTAGTCTGCGGCTTCATTTAACCACTGGCCATTCGCCCAACCAGGTCCGCCCCAATTTCCGAAATACCAGAACTTCAGTGTCCCTTCGGGATCGACCGCATTCAGCGGGTCCCCATCCACATAGCCATAGACGTTCTGTCCGGCCTCGATCCCGAGTGTATCGGCCTCGATGTACCGCCCCAGGCTGGTGTCGTAGTCGCGGTTCCAGTTTTGGCTGATGGCAACGCCTGTCTCAGATTGCGCGAACTGGCCCGGCAGCCGGAAATCCAGATCCGGCCCGGTAGCGAAGACCTGCGCCGCCCCGAACGGTTCGACAAAGGCGTCCCAGACATCCACCTGGCTGGCGTCCGTCATTGTCTGGGGTTCTTCCAGCTGGCCGGTATGGACGTAGTAGGTCGCGGGTGAAACACCCGTGGAGTCGATCATCGCGACCGGCATGTCGTCCAGCCAGATGTACTCGCGCAGCACCGCCCCGGTCGCGCCGTTGTGCTCGGCCAGCAGGTGGCCAGCCTCGTCGAAGATGTAGTGGGTTTGCACGCTCGGCGTGCCCGGGATCGTCCGCCAGACCCGTTGGCCCTTGAAGTCGTAGCCGTAGTTGCCCGCGTCGAGGCCCACGTTGACGTCGATCAGCCGTTTGCGGGCGTCGTAGGTGTAGTTGTAGGTCGCCCCTGAGGTCACTGCATCCTGCGAGAGGTCGCCGCCGGTCCGGTAGGTCAGCGTCCGCAGCGTCGATCCGCCCCCGTCGTGGACCTGGGCGACCTGATTGCTGCCCGACGCCAGGATTGGCGTTTCGTGCGTGGTCGTTCCGGCGATCGTGCGCGCCTTGTCGGTCCGGTTGCCGGCCGCGTCATAGGTGTAGGTGTCGGCGCCCCACGGCCCGGTCGCAGAGTTGAGCCGGCTAGAGTCGGTGTAGCCGTAGGTCGCGCCGCGGCCGCTTGAGGCGTTGTCGGTGACGCTAATCAGTGCGCCGTTCGCATCACGCCCGAAGCTGAGGTCCAGCCGCGTCACCCCCAGACCGCCCGTCACCTGTGTCCGGCTGATCCAATAGTTGGCGTCATAGGTCCGCGTCAGGTTCAGCCCATTGCCATAGGCCAGGCTCTGGAGTGGCCCAAACGGCAGGTAGGTGACGCTCGATGCGACCGTCGCGGCCGTCGAGGTCGGCGTCGCCAGGGTCGTGATGCCCGTGACCAAGCCGTCGGCCGCGCGCGTGTAGGTGATCGTCCGACCCGACGGCAGGGTGATCTGGGTCACCTTGCCGTTGGCGTCATAGGCATAGCCGACCGCATAGCTCTCGGCCTGGATCGTCTTGGCGTCACCGATCACCCGGCCCTGGGCGTCGTAGGTGTGGCCGGTCGACCCTGACTCCTCGGACACGCTCGTCAGCCGTCCGACCCCGGCGTTACCACTGGCGGTCGCATCATAGGTGTAGGTGATCGCTTCCGCCGAGTGGCCGGGATAGCTCGACCCCGTCAGGCGGCCGGCGACGTCGTAGGCGTAGTCGACCTCGACGCTGTCGCCGTCCACCACCTTGGTCAGGTGATCGGCCGCGTCGTACCAATAGGTCAGCGTCCCGCGGTCCGGGCTGGCCTCACGGATCGTCCGTCCGAAGCCGTCGACCACGCGGGCCGTGTCCAGGTTCCGCCCGTCCTTGTGGTCGTTCAAGGTGTCGGTGGGATCATAGGCGTAGTGGACGGTGTGGCTCTCCGGGTCGGTCTGCACGATCACCCGGTTCAGCGCGTCGAAGGTCGCGCCATAGACCTTGCTGCGCGCATCGGTGGACTGCACCGGATTGTCGAGCTTGTCGTAGGCGAAGGTCCACGTCTGTGACCCGGCGCCGATCTGCTGCAGCATCCGGCCGAGCTCGTCATAGGTCGCCGTCTCCTGCTGGGTCAGGGTCGACGAGGCGTCCTTGGTCTGCGCCGTCAGCCGGTCGCCGTTGGCGTCATAGGTGAAGGCCTGGGTCTGGCCGCGGTCATTGGTGACCAGCGTCAGCCGCCGCGCGTCATTGTACGTGTACTGGAGGTAGCCGCCGCCCGGCAGGGTGATCTGCGCGATGTCACCGGCGTTGGTGTAGGCGAACTGGTACTCCGACTGGCTCGCCCCAGGGTTCACGGTCGCCGTCGCGACCCGGTCGTCGAGGTCATAGGTCAGCGTCGTAGTGACGCCGTTCTGATCGACGATGGTCGTGGGCTTGCCCCGCCCGTTGCGCGCCGTGACCGAGGTCACGTGGGTCAGCGGATCGGTCACGCTCGTGAGGAAGCCGCTGGTGTCATAGGCGTAGGTGGTCACCCCGCTGATCGGGTTGGTCACCGTCTGCAGCAGCCCTGCCGTCGTATAGGTGTAGGTCCACGTCTGCGTCCGCCCGCCAGTCGAATAGGGCGACGTGAAGCTGGTGGTGTCGATCACCACCTTGGTCAGCACATTGCCGTTCGTATCGAAGGTGTAGTTGGTGGTGCGAGTCGGCTCGGTCACCTGGCTCGGCAGTGAGAAAGTGGTGTTCCAGGTCGTGGCGATCGTCCGCGCCTGCGTGGTCCCGTAGGCTTCCGTGCGGCTGGTCTCGTAACCCGAGGTGTAGGTGTAATGGGTGACGTTGCCGTTCTCGTCGGTCTCGCTCGTTAGGTAGCCGTTCGAGTCATACGTGAAGCCTTTCGTCGAGGCCGGGGTGTGCGTTGACGCCGCCCCCGCAACCTGGGTCGGCAAGATCGCGTAGTTGTAGGCCGCAAAGGTAGTGACCGTCTGCTTGCCCAGCGCGTCGGTCACGGTCCGGGTCATAGCGGTGTCGTTGTAGGAGACCGTGGTCAGATCCGCTCCGCCCGCGTGCGAGGAGCTAGTCACCCGCGCATTGGCGTCGTCGTAGGTCCAGGTGGTGCTTCGAACGCCGCGTTCGTCGGTGATGCCGGTGAGGGCGTTCGGGAAGACCGTATCCTCGTAGTGGTAGGTCACGGCGCGACTGTTGGTTCCCTGCGTCCGCGTCACTGACGTGAGATTCTGCGCGGACAAGCCGCTCACCGTCGTAACCGAAGAGTAGGCGTAGTCGACACCAATTCCGTCCGGGAAGGCGATGTGGGTAACGTTGCCGCCCGTCCAAGTGACCGTCGCCGTCCGGCCCAGGTCGTCGGTGATCGTCTGCAGCACGCCGCCGGCGCTGTAGTTGAAGGTCAGCGTGTGGCCGCCGATCTCCTTGATGCTGGTGATCACCGCCGGATGGCCTGAGACCAGCTGCGTGAAGTTGTTGACCTCGCCCTCGGCTGAGGTCCACGTCCACGTGGTGGAAGTCGGGTGCGTGAGGGTGTCGCGGCGTCCGCCCGTATATGGCGACAACCCCGCGAAGAGATAGAACCCGTTGCCCTCCAGCAGGACCGTGTCGTAGTAGCCGGAGGAGTCGACTAGCTGGCGGTCGATCATCGAACTCCAGTTCATGCCGAAGCTTGAGCCTGTCAGGCCGGAGCCCGTCGGCGCCGCTGAAATCGCTGCGTTGCTGGGCGAAGGGCTCTGGAATGAATATTGGCGGGTGAACGCCAACGGATGGGGCCCGGCAGTCTCGAAATCCGTTGCCGCCTCGATGAGATCTCCGGTCGACAAATCTATTGGATCGCCCGCCTGCGAACAGGCCTTACACTGCGATGGTGCGGCGCTGGGTCTAAATTGCTTGTTTCGAAAGCATCCAGAAATTGATGGGTGATATCCGTACGCACAAGACAAATACATGGTAACGTCATACTGAGCGATGCCTCCAGCGTAGAAACTGCCCCAGCAATCAGCTGTAATCGAGCCGTTACCTTGAACAGTATAGCCGCCTAGATACATGCTTCCATAAAGCGGCCCCCAACTTTGGCAGACTGCATCTAAGCTGGCATTCTGACCTCCATTTCCCTGGCAACTGCCGGCGTTTTGAAGCACCGGAAACCAGCAACCGGAGTACCAACTGCCCGTCTGGGCGTGCGCCGGCAGCGGCGCCGCGGCGGAAAGGACGATCATCGGCGCGATGACCAAGGCCGCGAGTCCGGTCAGGCCGAAAGCGCTGCGGAGCGCCATGAGGACCCTGGTCAGCGTCAATCGGATTCGAAGGGTAGACATTCGCAGCGAGGCGATCCGCCAGAAGACGCCCATGCGCGGCCGTCCAGGCCAAACCGCAAGCGAACCCATCGCACACCCGCCCCGCGCCTACGCCGCGCTCAGGGACTGTAGGAATGCTCGCGTTAGTTGTTCAACCTCAGATCGGTGACGCCCGCTTCACAACTTCTTGTAGTAAATCTCGCGGTCACCCTAACGCCTTCGATCCGCCCCCGAACCGGTGAAAACTGCCGGACGAATGCCCGAAAAATCCACGTCCATCGCGACAAGACCGCCCCGCGGCGCAGCGCCCGTGTAAGGCCCGCACTGCAAAGCCGCCTGCACCACCTTGTCGGCTTCCGCGCGGGCCTCGGCGGTTAGCAGTGGCAGCGACGAGTCGATCACCGGTGCGGCCACCAGAGCGCCGTGAGGCCCGATCTTCAGGATGAGACGCTGCGCGGCCAAGCGAGGACGCACATCGGCCGGGAGGCACTTCGCGATCTGGTTTAGAAGCTCGCTCGGCGCGGCCGGATCTCCCCCCACAGCGTCATTCGCCCCTCGGCGTTCGTCGTCATCCTTTGCTGCGAGACGCGCGGTCCCGTCGGCCGACCAGGCCACCGTCTGCGCCTTGGACCCCACAGAGGACGATTGCTTTTCCTCGGCTTGAAGGAGGGATTTCGCTGACTGGCCTGCGTCGGTCGGCGGAGCTGCACTAAGGGCAGTCGAAGGCGCGGGCGCTGGCGCTGTGACCATCGCGTCCATCGGCGGAGCATGAGGCGCCGCCGTTCCGAGGGAGGCGTCGCTCACCAGGATCACGTCAATGCCGGCGCCCTGAAAAGGCCCCGCCACGCCCGGCGATCCTGGCCGCGCGCCACGCAGAATGAGCGCAAGAACGAGGAGGTGAAGCAGGGCCGAAGTCCCCGCCGCGGAGGCTTGCCTCCGGGATTTCCACACCGAACGCCGGATCATCGCGGTACGCCGACTGCTGCTACCCGCGCTAAATGACTCGATCATGGGTTGTTATTGCAAGCTGAGACTTCCGCGCGCGGCCACCAGGTACAATGTACGTAGCTCGGCGCACGTCGTGTGATCGTCCGACCGCAGGTCGGGCCGCACTGCGTCCTGACTTGCGCAATCGGCAAGCGCACTACCCCGAAACGACGGAACGAAGCAACCGGGGCGCATCCGGACGAGCTGCGCTTAGCACCCGCCGAATTCGGTGGGTGTCCCTTTGTCCGGGGACGGCGGGACGCTCTTCGTAAGCGCCCGGTCACAACCCGCTCGACGTTTCGGGCCATCCGCTGCCCACGGCGCGATCTTCGGGCTCAGCTGTCCAAGTGCAGCGGGAGCAGCCGGCTGGGGTTGGCTTTGTGGATCGCGACCAGCTCGGCGAGGTGCTCGATGCCGGCGTCAGTAAAGGCGACGGTGGGGACTCGATCCGACGCAGAACATCGAAGAGACCTTCAGTGATCTTTTCGACCGAGGGGAAACGGCCAAGCTTCGAGAACTTGAAGACCGGACAGAAGCCTATTTCTGCACCCTCCGCCTGCCAGATCACCCCACAATTTATGATCATCTGATCCTCTCGCTTCAGGGAAAGGACATCATAGCGACGTTCAACTGGGACCCGCTCTTAGTGGAAGCCTACGGCCGCAATGTTGGCCAGGTGCGCTCCATGCCTAACCTAGCGTTTCTCCACGGGAACCTTAGCGTGGGCTACTGTGCGAAGGACGATGTTGTCGGGGTGGCCGGTCTCCGGTGCCGCCGGTGCGGCGATCCCTTCGAGGTCTCGAAGCTTCTCTACCCAGTCCGAGAAAAGGACTACGCGTCCGATCCGGGCATAGCCCGGCAATGGCGAGAACTGAGGCGCGGCTTCAAATCGGCCTTCATGATCACCGTCTTCGGATACAGCGCGCCGAAGACCGATGTGGCGGCAGTGGCGGCGATGAAGGAGGCCTGGGGAACGCCTGACGACCGGAGCATGGAACAGACCTCGTTCATCACCATCCAAGACGAAGACGAGGTCCGAGAAGCGTGGCGCCCGTTCATTCACTCGCACCACTACGAGGTGCACGCCAACTTCTATGACTCCTGGCTCGCCAACCATCCACGGCGAACCGGCGAGGCCTATCTCAGCCAATACATCGACGCGAAGTTCATCCCTGATAACCCGATCCCGAAGGACCTCGATTTTCCCGAGCTGTGGCAGTGGTACGATCAGTTCCGTGCAGCCGAGGTGGCCAAGGGCGGTAGCTAGCCCGCTATCGCACATCGGCCGGAAACCGAGTTTTGATGGGGACGCCCAGGAACCTCTCGACGGCTTCGGCCGTGCGGTGGGTTAACTTCCACTCGCCCCGCTCCCATCGGGTCCACGTGCCCTCGTAGACGCCGATCTCCGCCGCGACAGCACTGATCGAGAGGCCTCGACGCCGCCGCTCCGCAGCGTGGGCTTCAGCTAGCGTACTCGGCTCAGGCCAGGGCTCGTATCCCAGGAACTGGATGATCGCCGGATAGAACTCGACGGATGGCAGGCGTCCCTTCTGCTCCCACTTGAGCACGGACCAGAGATTCGCGCCGAGGCGTTCGGCAACCTCGCTCTGGGTCAGGTCCAACTCTCGCCGCCTGCGCCGCAATCGCGCGCCCAGGCTTTCGCACTCGTCGCGCTCGCACTCGGGCTTGCGGGCCTTCAGGTGGAGCGGCACGCCGGGTGAGAGAAAAAGCAACGCACCCGCACGGATTCATCGCCGCCACGAGCTGGACCCGAGCCGGGTATCGGACGTGGGCGTTGGCGCGGGCCACGATCACCTCGCCGGTCTCCAGCGGCTGGCGCAGGCTGTCCAGCGCCTGGGCGCTGAACTCCGGCAGCTCGTCCAGGAACAGCACCCCGTTGTGCGCCAGGTTGACCTCGCCGGGCTTGGCCTTCAGCCCGCCGCCGGTCAGCGCCGCCATGCTGGCCGAGTGGTGGGGCGCGCGGAACGGCCGGGCGCGGGTGAGCTCGCCCTTGGCGATCAGCCCAGCCACCGAGTGGATCATCGAGGTCTCGAGCAGCTCCTCCGGCGTCAGCGGCGGCAAGAGCCCTGGCAGGCGCGCGACCATCATCGACTTTCCCGACCCGGGCGGCCCCACGAACGCCAGGTTGTGGCCGCCGGCCGCGGCGATCTCCAGCGCCCGCTTGGCGTTCTCCTGGCCCTTGACCTCGCGCAGGTCCGGCTGCCGCTCGGCGTCGCGCATCGGCCCCGGCTTCGGGGCCGACAGGATCTGGGTCCCGCGGAAGTGGTGCGAATTCCGATTGAAGCCGGCCATGGATTCCGACGCGAAGCCGGCCAGGGTTCCGAGCTGAAGCCGGCCACCGTACCGATTTGAATCCGGCCACCATTCCGAAATGAAGCCGGCCACCTGGCCGGAGATTTCTGGAGGCCTGTGCGGGTCAGCAACCGAGGCATGAGCCTTTCCCTCTGACGAGGATGGAGGGGTGCGATGCCGGCCAGGAGATTGCTGACCATGAGACAGCTAAGGCGGGCGCTGCGCCTGCATCACGATGGCGCGGCGACGCGTGATATTGGCCGGGTGCTGGGGGTGGCGCGCAGCACCGTGCAGGACGCGCTGAAGCGGGCGGCGGCGGCGAAGCTGCCCTGGCCGTTGCCGGAGGATCTGACCGACGAGGTTCTGGAGGCGCGGCTCTTCGTGCGGGCCGGGGCCGCGGCTGGCGCGCGCCGGCGGCCGGAGCCGGACTGGGGGGTGCTGGTCCGCGAGCTGAAACGGCCGGGCGTCAACATGATGATCCTGTGGGACGAGTACCGACAGGTCTGGCCGGACGGCTATGGCTACTCGCGGTTCTGCGATCTGTTGCGCGGCTTCCAGCAGCGGCTGTCACCGGTGATGCGGCAGCACCACGTGGCGGGTGACAAGCTGTTCGTCGACTACTCGGGCAAACGGCTGGGGATCACCGATCCGATAACCGGCGAGGTGCGGCTGGCGGAGATCTTCGTCGCGGTGCTGGGGGCCTCCAACTACACGTTTGCCGAGGCGACCTGGACCCAGACGCTGCCGGACTGGATCGGCTCGCACGTGCGGCTGCTCAGACATCTGGGCGGGGCGCCTCGGCTGCTGGTCCCCGACAACCTGAAGAGCGGGGTCAACAAGGCCTCGTTCTACGATCCGGAGATCAACCGCAGCTACGGCCGGATGGCCGCCTACTACGAGGTGGGCGTGCTTCCAACGCGGCCGCGCAAACCGAAGGACAAGGCCAAGGTCGAGGCCGGTGTGCGCTTCGCGCAGAGCTACATCCTGGGCCGGCTACGGCATCAGACCTTCTTCTCCCTGGACGAGGCCAACGCGGCGATCGCCGAGGTGATGGCGCGGATGAACAGCCGGCCGATGCGCCGGCTTGGGGTGAGCCGGTCTGACCTGCTGGAGAGCCTGGATCGTCCGGCGATGTCGGCCTTGCCGGCGGTCGATTACGAGTATGCCGAGTGGCGTCTGGCCCGCGTCGGGCTGGACTATCACATCGAGATCGAGGGCTTCTTCTACTCGGTGCCGCACGCCCTGATCCGCGAGCAGGTGGACAGCCGCACCACCACGCGGACGGTCGAGATCTTCCACCGCGGCCGGCGTGTCGCCGCCCATCAGCGGCGTTACGGCGGTCGTCGCCATGGCACTGACGTGGAGCACATGCCGAGCGCCCATCGGGCCTATGCCGAGTGGACGCCGGAACGCTTCCGCAGCTGGGGGGCTGAGATCGGTCCGCAGACCGAGGGCCTGATCGTCGCGATCCTGTCCAATCGACCTCAACCCGAGCAGGCCTTCCGGACCTGCATGGGCGTGCTGCGGCTCTGTGGGCCGCTGGGCCAGGACCGCGCCGAGAGCGTCTCGGCCAGGGCCATCGCGGTCGGCGCGCTGAACTACAAAAGCATCGCCTCGATCATCGCCCACAACCTCGATCGCCCCGCGCCCGTGGAGGCCAGCGTGGTCGCCCACGCCAACGTCCGCGGCCGCGGCTACTTCCACTGAAAGGACTCCCCATGCTGACCCACCCAACCTTGGATCTTCTCCACGACCTTGGCCTCCCAGGCATGGCCAAGGGCTTCCAAAGCCTGCACGCCCAGCCTGAAGCCCGCGGCCTCGAACACGCCGAATGGCTGGGGCTGCTGCTCGACCACGAGCTGACGCTGCGGCGGCAAAAGCGCTTCGAACTGCGCGCCAGAGCCGCGCGTCTGCGTCACGACGCCAGCCTCGAGGATATCGACTACCAGGCCGCGCGCGGCCTGGACCGCAGCCTCTTCCTCAAGCTGGGATCCTGC
>NZ_DATAPY010000085.1:0-17007 GCF_036264965.1 Phenylobacterium sp. | reverse complement strand
ACAAAACGTAATGACCGTTCCACCAGCTTTATCCCCATCGCCGCTAAAAAAAGAACATATTGCGAACAGGAACAAAACGTGCACAATCGGGTCTCGTTCACGGTCTGAGGCCGGAGAGCGAAGTGGGGCCGGGTGGCGGCGAGAATCGTGGGATAAGGACGCTCATTCAGATGACTCAGGCGGTGTTGAGACTCGTGGGACGTGATGACGCGGATAAACGGCGGGCGCTGGACGCTGCGCTGAGCCAGATCGACAAAGCCTTTGGCAAGGGCTCGGTGATGAGGCTCGGCGAAAAGGGCAAGATCGTCGAGATCGAGTCCGTCTCCACCGGCTCCCTGGGCCTGGACTTGGCCCTGGGCATCGGTGGCCTGCCCAAGGGGCGGGTCGTCGAGATTTATGGTCCGGAGAGTTCAGGCAAGACCACGCTCGCCTTGCACGTGGTGGCCGAGGTGCAGAAGGCCGGCGGCACCGCCGCCTTCGTCGACGCCGAGCATGCGCTGGATCCGTCCTACGCCCACAAGCTGGGGGTCAATCTGGACGACCTGCTGGTCTCGCAGCCGGATACGGGCGAGCAGGCCCTGGAGATCACCGACACCCTGGTGCGCTCGGGCGCCGTCGACGTCATCGTCATCGACTCGGTGGCGGCGCTGACGCCGCGGGCCGAGATCGAGGGCGAGATGGGCGACAGCCTGCCAGGTCTTCAAGCCCGCCTGATGAGCCAGGCGCTGCGCAAGCTCACCGCCTCGATCTCCAAGACCCACACCCTGGTGATCTTCATCAACCAGATCCGCATGAAGATCGGCGTCATGTACGGCTCGCCGGAGACCACGACCGGCGGCAATGCGCTGAAATTCTACGCCTCGGTGCGCCTGGACATCCGCCGCACCGGCTCTGTGAAGCGGGCCGACGAGATCATCGGCAACAACGTCCGCGTGAAGGTGGTCAAGAACAAGGTCGCCCCGCCGTTCCGCGAGGTCGAGTTCGACATCATGTACGGCGAGGGCATCTCCAAGCTGGGCGAGATCATCGACCTGGGCGTCAAGGCCGGCGTGATCGAGAAGTCCGGCTCCTGGTTCTCCTACGCCAGCCAGCGCATCGGCCAGGGCCGCGACAATGTCCGCGAGTTCCTGAAAGCCAATCCCGACATCGCGGGCGACATCGAAAAAGCCGTCCGCGGCGCCAAGGCGGTCATCGCCGAGGAGCTGCTCGTCGGCGGCCCCGAGCCGGAAGACGAATAGACGCGGCTGCAGCGGCCTGAGGGGTTTCCCTGCCGCGCGCCGCATTCGCGACGGGCCACCCCGCCAGAGGGCCCGTGGCGCAACCCCGCGCCGGCGCGCGGCATCGGAAGCGAGGACGTCCGGGTTCGCCCGGGCGTCCTTTTCCTTTGCGCGACCGGCTCAGTTTCGTAAACGGACCACCGGTTCCCAAATAGGGTTCCGAACCCGACGAAGCCGCGACGCCGCCGGCGTCCCAAGTTCAAGTGAAACGCCAAGACCGATGCAGAGCCTGAACCAGATCCGCAGCCACTTCCTGGACTACTTCCAGCGGAAGGATCACGCGATCGTCGCCTCGGCGCCCCTGGTGCCGCAGAACGACCCGACCCTGCTGTTCGTCAACGCCGGCATGGTGCCGTTCAAGAACTACTTCACCGGCGCCGAAGCCGCGCCCTGGCCGCGCGCGACGTCCTCCCAGAAATCCGTCCGCGCCGGCGGCAAGCACAACGACCTGGACAACGTCGGCTATACCGCCCGCCACCACACCTTCTTCGAGATGCTGGGGAACTTCTCGTTCGGCGACTACTTCAAGGCCGGCGCCATCGAATACGCCTGGGAGCTGCTCACCAAGGAGTTCGAGCTGCCGGTCGACAAGCTGCTGGTCACGGTCTACGCCGAGGACGATGAGGCCCATGGCCTCTGGAAGAAGATCGCCGGCCTGCCGGACGGCAAGATCATCCGCATCGCCACCGCCGACAACTTCTGGTCGATGGGCGACACCGGCCCCTGCGGTCCCTGCTCGGAGATCTTCTACGACCACGGCGCCCACATCCCCGGCGGCCCGCCCGGCAGCCCGGACGAGGACGGCGACCGGTTCGTGGAGATCTGGAACCTGGTCTTCATGCAGTACGAGCAGTTGGCCAACGGCGACCGCACGAACCTGCCGAAGCCCTCGATCGACACCGGCATGGGCCTGGAGCGCATCGCCGCGGTGCTGCAGGGCGTGCACGACAACTACGATATCGACCTGTTCCGCGCGCTCATCGCCGCCAGCCGCGAGCTGGTGGGTGGGGAGGGCGGGGCGTCCAACGGTCCGTCGCACCGGGTGATCGCCGACCATCTGCGCTCGTCCAGCTTCCTGATCGCCGACGGCGTGACGCCGTCGAACGAGGGCCGCGGCTATGTGCTGCGCCGGATCATGCGGCGCGCCATGCGCCACGCCCACCTGCTGGGCGCCGCCGATCCCCTGATGCACCGCCTGGCGCCGACCCTGATCGCCGAGATGGGCGATCACTTCCCGGAGCTGAAGCGCGCCGAGCCCGCCATCGTCGACACCCTGCGCCAGGAGGAGGAACGCTTCCGCCGCACGCTGGGCCGCGGGATGAGCCTGCTCGACGAGGCCACCGCGGCCTTGAGCGAAGGCGACGTGCTGTCCGGTGAGACAGCCTTCAAGCTCTACGACACCTACGGCTTCCCCCTCGACCTGACCCAGGATGCGGTGCGCGCCAAGGGCCTCACCGTCGATCTCGACGGCTTCGACGCGGCCATGTCCCGCCAGCGCGACATGGCCCGCGAGGCCTGGACCGGCTCGGGCCAGGTGGCCGCCGCGGGCGAATGGTTCGCCATCCGCGACCGGCTGGGCCCCACGGCCTTCGTCGGCTACGAGGCGATCGAGATCACCGGCGAGCTGCTGGCCTTGGTGGAAGACGGCCGCGAGATCGACGGCGCCGTGGCCGGCGCCCAGGTCCAGGCAGTGTTCGACCGCACCCCCTTCTACGCCGAGAGCGGCGGCCAGGCCGGCGACCAGGGCGAAGTGGAGTGGGCCATGCCTGACGGAACGAGGGGGCGCGCGCGCGTCACCGACGTCCAGAAGCAGGCCGGCGACCTCTTCGTCCACGACCTGGAGATCCTCGAAGGCGCCCTTGCGCCCGGCGTGCGCGTGCGGCTAGCGGTCGACGCCGAGCGGCGCGCCCAGACGCGGGCCAACCACTCCGCGACCCACCTGCTGCACGCGGCGCTGCGGAATGTCCTAGGGCCCCATGTCACCCAGAAGGGCCAGATGGTCGACGGCGAGCGCATCCGCTTCGACTTCAGCCACGGCGCGCCCGTGACGCCCGACGAGATCGACCGCATCGAGGCCGAGGTGAACGCGGTGGTGCGCCAGAACCTGCCGGCCGAAACCCAGCTCATGGCGCCGAAGGAGGCCATGGCCGCCGGCGCCATGGCGCTGTTCGGCGAGAAGTACGGCGAGACCGTGCGCGTGCTGACGCTCGGCGAGTCTCTGGACGGGCAGGGCGCCTACTCGGTCGAACTGTGCGGCGGCACCCATGTGGCGCGCACCGGCGACATCGCGCTGTTCAAGATCGTCCAGGAGCAGGGCGTCGCGGCGGGCGTGCGCCGCATCGAGGCGCTGACTGGCGAAAGCGCGCGCCGCTGGCTGCTGGACCAGGCCGCCGTGGCCAAGGGGCTCGCCGATCAGTTCAAGGTCCCGGTCGCCGAAGTCCCGACGCGGGTCGCGGCGCTGGAGGCCCAGCGCCGGCAGCTGGAGAAGGAGCTCGGCGACGCCAAGCGCCAGCTCGCCATGGGCGGCGGATCCGGCGGCGGCGTGGCGGCCGGTCCTGAGGAGATCGGCGGGGTCCTGGTGCTGGCGCGGATCATGGACGGCGTCGGCGGCAAGGACCTCCGACCCATCGCCGAGGAGTTCAAGAAGCAGCTTCCCAACGGGGTGATCGTCCTGGTGGGAACCGCCGAGGGTAAAGCCGCCGTCACCGTCGCGGTCACCGGCTCGGCCCAGGCCGCCAACAATGCCGTCGAGATCGCCAAGTCGGCCGTGCAGGCGCTGGGCGGCCAGGGTGCGGGCGGCCGGCCCGACTTCGCCCAGGGCGGCGCGCCCGACGGCGCCAAGGCCGCCGAGGGCCTCGCCGCCGCCAAGGCGATGATTACGGCCGCCTAGCCCATCGTCGCGTAGAGGCAGAGCTTGTTGCCGACCGCGTCGCGGACGTAGGCGCCATAGAAGCCGCTGGTCGCTTCCGGCGGCCGAAAGCCCGGCGCGCCGTCGTCGGTCCCGCCGTTGGCGAGCGCCGCGGCGTAGGCTGCCTTCACTTGATCCTGGGTATCGGTCTTGAAGCCGGTCATGGCCCCATTGCCGCCGCGCGCCGCCTGGCCGTCGAAGGGCTTGCAGAGCCCGACGCCCGGCGCATCGCCCTTGCCGTAGAAGGCCCAGCCGCCCTCGACCGGCCCGCGTTCATAGCCGATGGCGCCCAGCACGGCGTCGTAGAACGCCACCGCCTGGGTCTCGTCGCCGTAGCCGATGGTGATGTAGCCGATGGTCATGTTCGTCCCTTTCCGATCCGCCGCCACGATATCGCGCGAGCGGAACGAAGCAAGAACGAACTGATGACCTGGTCCGGATTCCGCGAACGGGCTTCGCGCGCCTTAGGCCGCCAGCGCCTTCTCCAGGTTCGCCGCCACCTTGTCGATGAAGCCCTCGGTGGTCAGCCAGCCCTGGGTGTCGCCGACCAGGAGCGCCAGGTCCTTGGTCATGGCGCCGCTTTCGACGGTCGACACACAGACCTTTTCCAGGGTGTCGGCGAAGTGGGCGAGCTCGGGGGTGTTGTCCAGCTTGGCGCGGTGCTTCAGCCCTTGGGTCCAGGCGAAGATCGAGGCGATGGAGTTGGTGGACGTGGCCTCGCCGCGCTGGTGCTGGCGGTAGTGGCGGGTGACCGTGCCGTGGGCGGCCTCGGCCTCCATCACCTTGCCGTCCGGGGTGATCAGCACCGACGTCATCAGGCCGAGTGAGCCGAAGCCCTGCGCCACCGTGTCGGACTGCACGTCGCCGTCGTAGTTCTTGCAGGCCCAGACGTAGCCGCCCGACCACTTCATGGCCGCGGCCACCATGTCGTCGATCAGCCGGTGCTCGTAGGTTAGGCCGGCGGCCTTGAACTGGTCGACGTAGGCCGCGTCATAGACTTCCTGGAAGATGTCCTTGAAGCGCCCGTCATAGGCCTTGAGGATGGTGTTCTTGGTCGAGAGATAGAGCGGATATTTGCGCGCCAGGGCGTAGCCGAACGAAGCGTGGGCGAAGTCCCGGATCGAATCGTCGAGGTTGTACATCGTCATCGCGACGCCGGAGCCGGGGTAGTTGAACACCTCGCGCTCGATCTTGTCGCCGTTGGTCCCTTCCCAGGTGACCGTCAGCTTGCCCGGGCCGGGAACCCGGAAGTCGGTGGCGCGGTATTGGTCACCGAAGGCGTGACGGCCGATGATGATCGGCTGGGTCCAGCCCGGCACCAGGCGCGGCACGTTCTTGCAGATGATCGGCTCGCGGAAGACGACGCCGCCCAGGATGTTGCGGATCGTGCCATTCGGCGACTTCCACATCTGCTTGAGGCCGAATTCCTTCACCCGCGCCTCGTCCGGGGTGATGGTGGCGCATTTGACGCCCACGCCGTGCCGCTGGATCGCCTCGGCGGCGTCGATGGTCACCTGGTCGTCGGTGGCGTCGCGGTGCTCCATGCCGAGGTCGTAATAGTCGAGCTCGATATCGAGGAAGGGGAAGATCAGCTTGTCCTTGATCCACTGCCAGATGATGCGGGTCATCTCGTCCCCGTCGATATCGACGACCGGGTTGGCGACTTTGATCTTTGCCATGTGGGGCAGGCGCTCCGCGCGAAACTAGGGTTGGGCGCCCTAATAGCCTTCGGCGGCGCGGACGCAAAGGCTCGACGCGGCGAAGGCCCGAAACGGCCCGCGGCCGCATGTTGATCCGGCCAAAGACGGGGTGCTCGCGCGGGGCGGGACAGCCCAAGGGCGGACTCCGAGAATGCCCGAGATGGGTGATGCGGACCTCAGCGGCGGCTCCCCCAATCGACCGCCACATCTCGCGGTCCCGCGTGGATCGCTTCACCGGAGCTTCGCCGCAGGAGCCTCACTGGAGCTTGCCCTCCACAGTCATCACAACCTCGGGAAAGCGGCCCTTCACATCGGCAAGCCGGGCTTCTCCGTCGTGCTTGACCACCTCGTCGAGGAAGGTCCGGCTGAAGTCTGCCACCAGCGCCACCATGCGGCGGCCTTCGATGGGGCCGCCCGGTTTCGCGGGCGGGCCGGGGTGGGTGATGAGCGGAAGGTCGGTGAAGTCGAAGTGTGCTGAGCCTGGGACGACGACGTAGGCCGCGGGGCCCTTCGCCTGACCGAAGACGCCATAATTGTCGTCGCGGTCGTCGGTCCTGGTCATGAAGAGCACGGGCTTGGCGAGCGGCGCCTTGAAGTGGCCGAATTGGTCGCCGTCCAGATTGATAGCGGCCTTGCAGCGGTCGTCTTCCGCGCAGGCGAGCGGGGCCACGGCGCCACCGAACGACATTCCGATGAAGATGATTTGACGCGTGTCCATGGCTCCGACCAGTTGGGCCGGCGCGCCGGCTCGATCCAACCTCGGGAGCTGATCCACGACGAAGCGGGTATCCTTGATCCAGACGTCGAGGGAACGGTCCACGATTGGGCCGCTGGCGATCTGCCGGGCGAGGCGGACGTCATCGGTCTGCTCCAGCGGGGCGGCCGTTGGCGTTCCGAGGGGCGTCGCCAGCGTGCGTAGTTCATCGCCGAAAGACTTGATCTGGTTCGTGTCGGCGCCCGCGACCTTCCCGTCCTTCAGCAGGCTAACAAAGCTTTCGTAGGTGTGACCGATCGAGACCACGACATAGCCGTGGCTCGCGAGGTCCTCGCACAGCGCTGTGTTCTGCGCGGCGAACCCCTGGGCGTAGCCGTGGCTGAAGATGATGACGGGGAAGCGCCGGGCGCGGGCGACGGGGGCGGCTTCATAGGCGTGGCTCTGTTGGCTGCGAAAGGCGTCAGCCACCGCTGGTGGATAGCCCATTGCCTTGGCGTAGGCGGGCAGGATTACCTCGGGCTTGCGCCAGATGGGCGAACGCCGGCCCTCCGCCCGGGTGGCCGGGTACCAGACGACAAGGCCCAGTTCCCGCGGGCCGCCCGGCAACGGGCCGAATACCTCGCGCCGGCTCGGATCGGTGATGGCGAGGTCGACCACGCCCACCGCATAGGGGCCGGTGAGAGCTGGGAAGAGCTCGGCGCTCCCCGCCGGTGGGCTCGGCTGGGCGGTGGCCACGCAGGGCGCGCCGGCGAACGCGAGACCCAGCCACGCTCCGGCGAGTACCGCCGCGAGTCTCCCAAAACCCATGCCCGTCTCCCCCTGCCGTCCACAGCTGGCCACGGCCGATGCCTCAGCCTCTCACAGACGCCCGTTTCGCGCTCGCCCATCGTGTAGAGGGCCCGGAAGCGTGTTCCTATCCCACGCTGTGCGCCGCGGTGTGGCCCAGCTGCGCGAACAGGGCCGCGCGCTCAGCGTCGGAGGCTGTCGAGCCGGTCAGGAAGGCCGCGATCGCATAGCTGCGCCGGTCGGCCAGGGTGAAGATGCCCACATCGTTGAAGGCGGCGTTCAGGCCCTGGTCCGTGCCCGAGGTGCCCATCTTATGGGCGAAGCGCGCGTCCTTCGGCAGGCCCGCCTTCAGCCGGTCCGCCCCGCGCGGCGTGCTCAGCATGATGGTCAGGAGGCGCGCGCTGGAGGCCGGCGAGATCAGCTCGCCTTCGTCCAGGCGTCGCAGGAAGCCCAGCATGCCGCGCGGCGTCGCCGAGTCCCGCGGGTCGGCCATATAGGCCAGCATGGCGGTGCGGCGGCGTTCCGGCGGCACCGTGGCCTTGGCGGCGTTGAACGCGGCGTCGCCCTTCCAGGCGGGGCGGAAGGAGGCCATGCCGTAGACGTCCGGCTGGATCTCGCGCTCGTATCGGTCGACGCGGACCTCGTAGATGTTCTTGTCCTGCAGCCAGGCCGAGACCACACCCGGCCCGCCGATGCGCTTCATCAGCAGGTCCGCGGCGGTGTTGTCGCTGTTGGCGACCGCCGCCTCCAGCAGCTCCTGCACCGTATAGGCGTCGCGTCCCGGCCAGGCGTCGGCGATCGGCGACCAGGACGGCGACAGGTCCTCAGCTTCGATCTTCAGCGTCTCGCCGAGGCTCAAAAGTCCGGCGTCCACCTGGCCCAGCACCGCCGCGCCCAGGGGCAGTTTGAAGACGCTCTGCATGGGGAAGGTCCGGTCGCCCAACCGCACCCAGAACTCGCCGCTCTCCAGGTTCATCAGCCCGAAGCCCAGGACACCCGGCGCGGCGCGGGCGGCGATGGCGGAGACCTCGGTGTCCAGCCGCTTCATATCGAGCCGCGGCGTGCGCGAGGCGGTGAGGGAGTTGTTCTGGTGGCAGCCCGCCAGCACCAGGCCGCCGCCGGCGATCAGCACTTCGCGGCGGCCCATTCCCGCAGGGAGACTTGCGCTCGCGCCGCCAAGCGATTGTAACCAGCCCATGGCTGAAGCCTCTCCTGCCGCACCTGTCATTATCCTGAACGCGCCACAGCTCGCAGAGAACATCGGCGCGGCGGCGCGCGTGATGGCGAACTTCGGACTGGCCGAGTTGCGGCTGATCAATCCGCGCGACGGCTGGCCGCAGGAACGCGCCTGGGCCTCCGCGTCTGGCGCCGACTGGCCGCTGAACGCCGCGCGGCTGTTCACCAGCGTTGAGGACGCCATTGCCGACCTGCAGCGGGTCTATGCGACGACCGCGCGACCCCGCGAGCTGCAGCTGCCGATCCTGACGCCGCGCGTCGCCATGGCCCGGCTCGCCCAGGCGGTCGGCGAGGGCGAGCGGGTGGGCCTGCTGTTCGGAGCCGAGCGCGCCGGGCTGGAGACCGCCGATATCGCGCTCTGCCAGGCGGTGGTGACGCTGCCCATCGACATGAAGTTCCGCTCGCTGAACCTCGCCCAGGCGGTGGCGATCAACGCCTACGAGTGGCGGCTGACGCAAGAAGAGGCCGCGCCGGCGATCTTCCGCGAGACCTTCCCGCCCGCCGACGGCGCGGCGATGCTGGGCCTCTTCGAGCATCTGGAGGGCGAGCTGGACGAGGCGGGCTTTTTCCACCCTCCGGAAAAGCGGCCGTCCATGGTGCAGAACCTGCGCTCGGCGTTGGGCAAGGCGCATCTGTCGGTACAGGAGGTCCGCACCCTGCGCGGCGTGGTGACGGCGCTGTCCAGGGGCCGCGGCCGGGTGCTGGCCAAACTCGCGAAACAGAAGGCGGAGCGGGGAGAAGTTTAAATGAGTTTCGCGAAGCTGCTGGAAAGCCTGCCGATCCCGATCCTGCAGGCGCCCATGGCGGGGGCGAGCTTCGACGCCATGGCCGTGGCGGTCAGCGAGGCCGGCGCCATGGGGTCCCTCGCCGCGGCCGGCGTCGCGCCGGACGAGATGGGCGCCGTCATCGACGCCATCCGGGCGCGGACCGATGCGCCCTTCGGGGTTAACCTGCTCATGGCGCCGCCGGCGCGGCCGGAGCCGGCGGAGGTGGGCACCGCCTTGGCCCGCCTCACGCGATGGTACGCCGAGCTGGGCCTGGAGGTCCCGGATCATCCGAACCGCTTCTCCCAGGACTTCGACGCCCAGCTGCAGGCGCTGACGCGGGCCGCGCCGCCGGTGGCGTCGTTCAGCTTCGCGATCCTGACCAAGGCCCAGGTCGACGCCCTTCACGCTGCCGGAAGCTATGTGGTCGGGACCGCCAACACCGTGGCCGAGGCGAAGGCCTGGGCCGAGGTCGGCGCGGACGGCATCTGCGCCCAGGGCTTCGAGGCCGGCGGTCATCACGCCTACTTCCTGGAGGGGATCGAGGCCTCGTCGGTGGGGACCATGGCACTCGTGGCGACTGTGCTGCAGGCGGTGGACGTGCCTGTGATCGCCGCCGGCGGGATCATGGATGGACGCGGCGTGGCCGCGGCGCTCGCGTTGGGCGCCAGCGCGGTGCAGATGGGCAGCGCCTTCCTGCTGGCCGATGAGGCGATCAACGGCGCGACCTGGCAGAAAGCCCTGCGCGAGGCGCCGGACGACGCCACGCGGCTGACGCGGGCCTTCTCCGGCCGCTACGCCCGGGGCCTGGAGAACCGCTTCGTGCGCGAGATGGCCGCCGTGCAGGAGGAGGTCCCCGCCTATCCGGTGCAGAACCGCCTGAGCCAGGCCATGCGCGCGGCCGCGGACAAGGCGGGCGACCCGGAGATGATGTCGCTGTGGGCCGGCCAGGCGGTGACCCTGGCCAGGCCCGGCGCGGCGGGTGAGATGGTCAAGCTCTGGTGGGCCCAGGCGCAGGAAACCGCCCGGGCGCTGGCCCGTCGGACGGGCGCGACAGAGCCGCGATAAGTTCCGCTTGCCGGAAATCGAACCCGCCTGAGTTGCGGGCTGCGGCGACGCCGGACCAAGGTCCGCCGCAAAATGGGGGCGTGCGGATGAATCGGCGGGAAATCCTGACAGCGGCGGCGGCGATCGGCCTGGTCCCGGCGGCCCGCGCCGTGGCCGCGGCAGGCGACCTGCGCGGCGCGGCGCGCGAGGCCTACATCTACTGCCTGCCCCTGATCGAGATGGCCGCGGCGCGCGACCGCATGCTGCACGAGAGCGGCGAGGGTCAGCCTGCCGGGCTCAACTTCCTCAAGCCGACGCGGAAGCTGACCACCGACAAGAACCGCACGATCACCACGCCCAACAACGACACGCTCTATTCCAGCGCCTGGCTGGACCTGACCAAGGGGCCGTTGACCCTGACCATCCCGCCCAGCGACCGCTACGTCTCGGTGGCGCTGCTCAATATGTACAGCGACAACGACGCGATCCTGGGCACGCGCACCACCGGCAATGGCGGCGGCCGCTATACGATCGTGGGGCCCGGCCAGCCGGGGTCGGGGCCGAATATCGTCCGCTGTTCAACGCCGCATGCCTGGCTGCTGGTGCGCATCCTGAGCGACGGTCCGGCGGATCTTGCGGCGGCGCACGCCCTGCAGGACCGCTTCGTACTGACGGGCCCCAAGACCCCGCCGCCGCGGGCCTATGCGACCAGGAAATCGTCCTGGAAGGACTATTTCACCTCCGCCCAGGCGCTGTTGATCGCCGATCCGCCGCCGGCGGTCGACGGCGTGGTGCTGGCGCGGATCGCGGCCCTGGGCCTGAAGCCCGGCGGCGGGTTCGACCCGGCCAAGCTGGACGCTGCGGCGATCCGCGAGATCGAGGCCGGTGTCGCGGAGGCCTTGCCAAGCGCCGCGCGGCGCTCGGCCCCCAATATCGTCGCCGGGTGGACCTATCCGCGCGGCGATATCGGCGTCTGGGGCCAGGACTACGACTTCCGCGCGGTGGTCGCCCTGGGCGGCCTGGCGGCCCTGCCGCCGGTCGAGGCCATGTATCTGCGTCCGGTGGGCGATGGCGGGCCGGGAACCATGCTGGGCGGGAACTATCGGTTGAGCTTCGCCGCGGGAAAGTTGCCGCCCGTCGACAGCTTTTGGTCGATCACCATGTACGAGGCGACGTCCGACGGGCAGTTCTTCCTGACCGAGAACGCGCTGAACCGCTTTTCCATCGGCGACCGTAGTCCGGGCCTGAAGAAGAATCCCGACGGGTCCCTGGATATCTGGATCGGCCGCAACGATCCGGGCGGGGAGAAGACCTCCAACTGGCTGCCGGCGCCGGCCAAGGGGCCTTTCACCATCAGCCTGCGGGCCTATCTGGCGAAGGCGGAACTGCTCGACGGCCGCTGGCGCGCGCCGCCCCTCACGCGCCTCTAAAGGTTGACTCCGACAGGGCGGATGGGCATACACGCCGACTTCTTCGCAGCCGGCTTGCCGGTCGCGGAGCTATGACGGGTTGACGCGAACGCCGCCGTTGAGATCGCGCTTTCATCTACGGAAGCGCCGGCTCGGGTCGAAGAAGAGAAGCATATGTCCAAGCGCCATAGCGCCAAGTACAAACTAGACCGCCGGATGGGCGAAAACATCTGTGGTCGCCCGAAATCCCCGATCAACAAGCGCGCCTACGGCCCCGGCCAGCATGGTCAGCGCCGCAAGCAGAAGGTCTCCGACTTCGGTCTGCAGCTGCGCGCCAAGCAGAAGTTGAAGGGCTACTACGGCAACCTGACCGAAAAGCAGTTCAGCAAGATCTACGAAGAGGCCGCGCGCCGTAAGGGCAACACCTCCGAGAACCTGATCGCCCTGCTGGAAAGCCGCCTGGACGCGGTGGTCTATCGCGCCAAGTTCGTCCCGACCCCCTTCGCGGCCCGTCAGTTCGTCAACCACGGCCACGTGCTGGTGAACGGCAAGCGCGTCAATATCCCGTCCTACCGCGTGAAGCCCGGCGACGTGGTCTCGGTGCGCGAGCGGTCGCGCAACATGGCGCTCGTGCTGGAAGCCCTGCAGTCGCCGGAACGCGACACCCCCGACTACGTCGAGGTCGACACCAAGGGCATGAGCGCCAAGTACATCCGCATGCCGGAACTGGCCGAAGTGCCCTATCCGGTGAAGATGGAACCCAACCTCGTCATCGAATTCTACGCCTCCTAAGGACAAAAACCTCGAAGGCGATGCGAAGGCCCGGGAGCGATCCCGGGCCTTTTGCTTTGCCCCCTTTTGCTTTGAGAAGGCCTGTGGCGGAGTGCGGGGATGGATCGTAGGTGCTTCGTTCTGGCCGCCCTCGCGCTCGGCGGCTGTGCGACCGTAGCGCCACCGGCGGCCGCGCCCGGGCCTTTGCCCGAGCTTGAGCCGCTCTACGCGGTCGAGACGGGGCGTGAGGGCCTGACGATCCGCGTGGCGTCCGGCGGCTGCACGGCGAGGCCCGACTTCGCCTTCTATGTGGACCGGCGCGCTGGCGAGGTAAGCTTGGCCTTCGCGCGCAAGCACGTGGATGTCTGCAAGACGGCGCCTGGACAGGCCGAGGTCGCCTTCACCTGGGCCGAACTCGGACTCGCGCCGCGGACGCCCCTGTTCCTGCTCAATCCGATGATCGGCCGCTAGCCGCCGAGGCCCTTGGCAAGAGCCCGCCGTTGCGGTCAGGTCGCCTCCGTACTCGTCGGGGATTCCATGAAGCTCTTCATCGCCACGGTGGCCGCCGCCATGACCTTGTCTGTCGCCCACGCCGAAATCCTGACGCCCGAGCGGGTGTTCGCCAGCCCCGACCTGTCCGGGCCCCAGGCGCGCGGCGTGGCGCTCGCGCCCGATGGCTCGGCGGTGACCTATCTGAAGGCCAAGGCCGACGACGTGGACGTCAACGACCTGTGGATCGCCGACGTGTCGGGCGGCGAGCCCCGCGTGCTGATCGACGGCCGCGCGCTGTCGCCCGAGCACCACGAACTCTCCGAGGCCGAGAAGAGCCGCCGCGAGCGCCTGGGCCTGCGCAGCCGCGGCGTGGTCGAGTACCACTGGGATGATGAGGGCAAGTACATCCTGGCGCCGGTGCAGGGCGATCTCTGGCTCTACGAGCGCGCGAGCGGCGCAGCGCGGCGGCTGACCAACACGCCGGGCGACGAGATCGACGGCAAGATCTCGCCCAAGGGCGGCTTTGCATCCTACGTCCGCGACGACAACCTCTACCTCATGCCGCTGACAGCCGGCGGGGCCGAGCGGGCGCTGACCGCCGGCGGGACCGAACTGAAGAGCTGGGGCACCGCGGAGTTCATCGCCCAGGAGGAGCTGCACCGCTTCACCGGCTACTGGTGGTCGCCGGACGAGACGAAGATCGCGCTGACCCATGTCGATCAGTCGGGCGTCGACGTCATCGACCGCGTCGACATCGGCGCGGAGGGCGGGACCATCGTCCATCAACGCTATCCGCGGGTCGGGCGGCCCAATGCGGTGGTCGAACTCTATGTGGCGGACGTGGCGACGGGCGCGCGCGTGAAGGTCGACCTGGGCCCCAGCACGGACATCTACCTGGGCCGCGCCAACTGGGCGAAGGACGGCAAGACGCTCTATGTCCAGCGCCTGACCCGTGACCAGAAGCAGCTGGACGTCCTGGCGGTCGATCCGGCGACGGGCGCGAGCCACGTGATCCTCAGCGAGACCAGCCCGCACTGGGTGGCCTTAAGCGAGGACATGAAGCCGCTGAAGGACGGCGCATTCCTCTGGTCATCGGAGCGGGACGGGAACAAGCACCTCTATCTCTACGCCGGCGACGGCAAGCTGATCCGCCAGATCACCCACGGCGACTGGCCGGTGGCGGATCTGGAGGGGATCGACGAGGCGCGCCATGTGGCGATCTTCGGGGCCAGCAAGGACACCCCGATCGAGCGGCGGCTCTATGAGGTCTCCTGGCTGAAGCCGGGTGAGCCCAAGGCCCTGACGCCTGCGGGCGGCTGGTGGAGCGCCGACGTGGCCAAGTCCGGCGGCGCCTTCGCCGGCAGCTATTCGGACCCCAAGACCCCGCCGCGCACCGGCTTCTACAAGGCCGACGGGACCCTGGTCCGCTGGATCGAGGAGAACCCGCTCAACGCGCACCATCCGTTCTGGCCCTACCACGACCGCCTCTCGACGCCCGAGTTCGGGACCCTCAAGGCCTCCGACGGCCAGACCCTGCACTGGATGATGCGCAAGCCCGCCGGCTTCAATCCGGCCAGGAAGTACCCGGTGATCGTGCAGGTCTACGGCGGTCCGGCCTCGGCCCTGGTGGAGAAGCACTGGGCCTCGCCGGCCGATCAGGTGCTGCTGGACGCCGGCTACATCCTCTTCGCCCTCGACAACCGCGGCACGCCCAACCGTTCCGTGGCCTTCAAGACCGCGCTCGACCGCAAGACCGGCGGGCCGGATGTCGAGGACCAGCTGGCGGGCGCCGCCTACCTCAAGACCCTGCCGTTCGTGGACGGCGACCATCTGGGCGTCACCGGCTTTTCCAACGGCGGCTACATGACGCTGATGCTGCTGACCGTGCCGGGTGGCCCGTTCGCGGCGGGCGTGGCCGGGGCGCCGGTCACCGACTGGACGCTCTACGACACCGCCTACACCGAGCGCTACATGGGCACGCCCAAGGACAATCCGATCGGCTATCGCGACAGCCAGGTGATCTCGCGGCTCGCCAACCTGAAACCGGGCAGCCTGCTGCTGATCCACGGCATGGCCGACGACAACGTCATCTTCGAGAACTCGACCCGCGTCCTGGCCACCCTGCAGGGCAAGGGCATCCCGTTCGAGATGATGACCTATCCGGGCCTGCGCCACCGCACGGGCTGGACCTCGCGGCCGATGATCCACCGCACCCACGCCACGCTCGACTTCTTCGACCGCAAGCTGAAGCCCCAACACTGATGGGGATGGGCTAGGCGAACAGCTCCACCATCCAGGGCGGCACGCGCTTCGGCCGGCCGGTGGCCTGTTCGATCAGCACCCAGGTGGTCTTCACCTGGGCGCACATGGCGCCGTCCCCTTTGCCATCTGGGGCGGCGTCGATGCGGATGAAGCGGTCGAAGCGCGGGCCCTCGACGGTGTCGGAGACCCAGGTGCGGCCGTGGCCGGCCTCCCCAGGCATCAGGGCGCGGCGGTAGTCGATCTCGTGACGCAGGGCGACCCAGGCCCAGGTCGCCTGCGCCTCGGCGGGCGCGACGCTGCGCCAATGGGCGACGCCCAGGTCCTGCGCCCAGCGCAGATAGACCACGTTGTTCACATGGCCATTGTCGTCGATGTCGGCAGGGGTCGGCTGGAAGGTCAGCCGGAAGACCTTGCGCCCGGGCGGCGGCTCAAGCAGCGCGCCGGACGCCATCAGGCCGCCAGCAGGCCCTTTTCGTCGAGCAGGGTCTTCAGTTCGCCCGACTGGAACATCTCGCGGACGATGTCGCACCCGCCCACGAACTCACCCTTAACGTAAAGCTGGGGAATCGTCGGCTAATTGGCGTATTCCTTGACGCCCTGGCGAATGTCTGCGTCCTCGAGCACGTTCACGCCTACGACCGGCGCGCCGATATACTCCAGGATCTGGATGACTTGGCCGGAAAACCCGCATTGCGGAAATTCAGGCGTCCCCTTCATGAATAGGACAACCGGATTTTCCGAGATAAGCTTCTCGATCCGTTCGCGAGCATTCGCCATAGCGCTGGGTCCTCATAGGAGCGGAGAGTCAAGGTCCCCGCCTTCACGCGATTGATATAGCGCGGGGAAGCGGTCCCTGCCAGCCGATCGCTCACAAAAAATAAGCGTTGTCAGCCGCCGGTCGCGTTCATATGGCGGTGAACGGCGGGCGCGGCCGATCGGGCGATGACGAAATCATGGCCTTTGGGTTTACGCTTTATCCCACCGCGGATCGCCTCCATCAGCGGACCGTTGGAAGCGGAGCGGCGAAGCGGCTCGCGCAAATCGACCGCGTCCTCTTGACCCAGGCACATATAGAGCGTGCCGGTGCAGGTGACGCGCACCCGATTGCAGCTTTCGCAGAAGTTGTGCGTGAGCGGGGTGATGAACCCGAGCCGTCCCCCCGTTTCCTGAATGTCGTAATAGCGCGCCGGGCCGCCGGTGGCGTAAGTCGAAGGGATCAGGGTCAGCGATTCTTGGAGCTGGCCGCGCAATTCCGTCAAGGGCAGGAATTGATCCGCTCGGTCGCGCTCCATGTCCCCGAGCGGCATCACCTCGATGAAGGTCAGATCGAAACCGCGCCCATGCGCCCATTTGACCAGATCCAGAGCTTCTTCCTCGTTGAAACCCTTCAAGGCGACTGTATTGATCTTGACCTTCAGCCCCGCAGCGGAGGCGGCGTCGAGGCTGGCAAGAACGGCTTTCAGATCGCCCCAGCGCGTGACTTGGCGAAACTTGTCCGGGTCGAGCGTATCGAGGGAGTCGTTGACGCGTCTGACCCCGCAATCCGCAAGTTCGGAGGCAAAGCGAGCGAGCTGAGAGCCGTTGGTGGTAACCGTCACTTCATCCAGCGTACCGTCGCTGAGGTGTCTAGATAGGCCGTG
>NZ_DATAPY010000084.1:0-20154 GCF_036264965.1 Phenylobacterium sp. | reverse complement strand
GGGGGCTGCCGAGCGGCGACGCAGGCCGGCGTCTTCGGCGCCAGCGTCACTATTGCTTCCTCCTGTAGCGGATTTGCGCCAACCTTGGGCTCCTGTTGGGGAACAGCGTTGTGGGTATGAGGACTGTCAGCGGGCTTCGCGGGGGCGTTTCGGTCGCCCTGGCGCTGGCCATGGCCGGCGCGGGCTGGACGGCGCCGTCGTCGGCCTGGGCGCAGGAGAAGCTGCTGGCGGCGGAATCCTACATGGTCGTCGACTGCCTGTTGCCCGGCCAGGTCCGCAAGCTGGGCGCGTCGAGCAGCTTCCTCACCCCGCGCCGGCCGGTCCGCACCTCGGCGGTCAACTGCGAGATCCGGGGCGGGGAATATGTCGCCGCCGACCGGGCCGATTTCGCCTCGTCGCTGGCGGTCTGGCTGCCGTCGGCCAAGCAGGGCGACGCCAAGGCGCAGGCCTATGTGGGGCGCATCTACGCCGATGGCCTGGGACAGCCGCCCGACTACGCCCAGGCCGCCGGCTGGTATCAGAAGGCCGCCGACCAGGGCTATGCGCAGGCGATGATCGACCTGGGCCAGCTCTATGAGCGTGGCCTCGGGGTTCCCCAGGATCCGATCAAGGCGGTCAATCTCTACCGCAAGGCGTCCGGCCTCCCGCCGTCGCAGTTCGCCAATCCGGCCAGCGCCCTGACCCCCGATCCCGCCGCCTCGGCCGCGTCCGCCGCCATGGCCCGCGACCTTGATGCGGCCCGCCAGGCCCTAGTGCAGGAGCGCGCCGCGCTCGCCGCCGCCCGCGTCGATCTGGCCCGCGCCAACGCCGCCCCGAAGACCTCGGCGCCCAAGGCCGAAGACGTGGCGATCCTGCAGCGCACGCTCGCCGACAAGACCTCGCAGCTTGAGGCGTCCAATGCGCGGTCGGCCCAGCTGGCCGCCGAGCTGGCCAAGGCCAAGACGGACGCCGACGCGCGGATCGCCCCGTTGACCGCCCAGCTTCAAGCCATCCAGGCGGATCGCGCGCAGACCCTGGCGCAGCGCGACCAGATGCAGCGCGACCTGGCGGCGCTGCGCGGCCAGGTCCCGGACCAACAGCGGCTGGCCGCCCTGGAGGCCCAGGCGGGACAGGCCCGCACCGCCGCCGACCAGGCCAACGCCAAACTGGCCGCGGCGCAGGCGAGCCTGCAGGCCCGCGAAAGGGACCTCGCAACCACCAAGAGCCGGCTGGCCGACGAACAGGTCCAAGCGTCCGCGCACGCCGGCGATCAGGATGCCGCGGCCAAGCTCCGCACCGCTCAGGCCGACTACGACCGCGTGGCCCGCGAGCTGGAACAGACCCGGGCCGACGCCGCCGCGCGCAAGACGGATATCGCCCAGGCTCAACAGGCCCTCCAGGCGCACGAAGCTGATCTCACCCAGGCCCGCGCCGCCGCGGCCGCCGCCGAGACGAAGCTCGCCAAGGCGCAGTCCGACCTCAACGACCGCGACGCCCGCCTGAAGCTCAGCGAAGCCAAGCTCTCACAGGCCGAACAGCAGGTCGCCGCAGCGCGATCCGATTCCGCCCAGCGGGCTGCCCCGCTCGAACAGCAGCTCGCCAGCCTCCAGACGGCGTCCAAGGCGGCGGAGGCCCAGCTCGGCCAGCTGCGCCGCGACCACGACGCCGCGGTCCAGAAGAACGCCGAGCTCACCAGCAAGGTCGCCGGCCTGGAGCAGCAGGTGGCGCAGGCCAAACAGGCCGGCGGCGACGCCTCGAAGGACCTGGCCGCCCGCGAGGCGCAGCTGGCGGCCCGTGAGGCCAAGGTGAAGGAGCTTGAGACCCGGCTCGCCAGCGCCAGCCGTGGCGCTGCCGCCGGCCCGGTCGCCACACGATCGGCGCCGCGCCCGACTCGCCTGCCGGCCTCCTCGAAATTCGGCCTCGGCGCGAACTACGCGATCCTCATCGGGGAGTCGAACTACACGATCGGCAAGCTGCAGACGCTCGCCACGCCGAAGAACGACGTCAACCAGCTCGGCGACCTGCTGCAGAGCCGCTACGGCTTCAGTGTCAAGATCCTCCTGGACAAGACGCGCTCGGAAATCCTGCGCGAGCTGGATGCGGCCAGCACCAAGCTCGGCGAGAACGACACCCTGGTCATCTACTACGCCGGCCACGGCGGCATGGAGAAGGTGCGCAACGGCGCGGACCGCGGCTACTGGCTGCCGGTGGACGCCCAGCCCGGCAGCTCGGCCGAGGAGATCAGCAACCAGGAGATCACCTACCAGGTCGCCCGCATGGCCGCCCGCAAGGTGCTGATCATTGCGGACTCCTGCTATTCCGGCCTCCTGACCGAGACCGTCGGGCGGGCGCAACGGCCGAGCGACGCCGAGGAAAGGACCAACGACTACCTGATCGGCATGGCCCACAAGCAGTCGCGCAACGTGCTGACTTCGGGCGGGCTGGAGCCGGTGCTCGATGGCGGCGGCGCCAAGGAGCATTCGGTCTTCGCCGCGGCGCTGATCGACATCCTGCAGGCCAACACCGACGTCATGACCAGCGAGGAACTCTACAGCCAGATCGTGACCCGGGTGGTGTCCAACGCCACGTCGGTCCTGCTACACGACCAGGACACGCCCGACCCGCAGACGCCGAAATATTCCGCCCTGGACAACGGCGGACACGTCTATGGCGACTTCCTGTTCGTCCCGAAGAGTTCGACCCAGTTGTCGAAGCTAACCGACGGTCCAGTCGTCCGAACGCTGGGCGGCCGGTGACGCCCGCCTAGCGGTCCCGTCCGGGGATTAGCTGTTCCACGCCCGCCGCCAGCGCGATCCGTACCGCCGTGGAGAGGCTCTTGGCGTTGAGTTTGTCCATGACGTTGGCGCGGTAGATCTCGACGGTGCGGACGCTGATCTCGAGTTCATAGGCGATGAGCTTGTTGGGCAAGCCGGCGAGCAGGCCTTGCAGGACCTCCTTCTCGCGGGCGGTCAGTCTGGCGACGCCCGCCTTGGCCTCGGCGGTCACGGCGCGGTCCTCGGTGACAGCCTCGAGCTTCGCGAAGGCGTCGGTGGCGGCCTCCAACAGGATCTCGTTCAGATAGGGCTTTTCGAGGAACTCAAAGGCTCCGCGCTTCATCGCCTGCACGGCGATGGAGATGTCGCCCCGGCCGGTGAGCACGATAACCGGGAAAGCGACGCCGCGTTCAGCCAGCCGGCGTTGCACCTCCAGGCCGTCCATCTGCGGCATATGGATGTCCAGTAGGACGCAGGCGGGAATGGTGGGGTCGAGCCTTTCGAGGAACTCGAAGCCCGAGCTGTAGGTGGTGACGCTGTAGCCGGAGGCGTCCAGCAGCAGGGCGGCCGATTCCCGGACGTCGTCGTCGTCGTCGACGATGTGCAAGGTCCGCCGGCTAGGCATGCTGCAACTCCTTGGTCGCCAGTGGAATCGTGAAGCGGAAGTCGGCGCCGCCGCCGGAGCTGGGCTCCTCCAGCCACATCAGGCCGCCGTGGGCCTCGACGATGCGCCGGCAGATCGACAGGCCGACGCCCATGCCGTCGTTCTTGGTGGAGGAGAACGGCGAGAAGAGCCGGGTGGCGAAGTCCGGCGCGACGCCCGGGCCGTTGTCTCGGACCGACACCTCGACCATGCCGCGCTTGGCGCAGGTGCTGATGACCAGGACGTGCGGCGCAGGCCGCTCGCGCATGGCCTCGTTGGCGTTGCGGATCAGGTTGACGAGAATCTGCTGGATCTGGATGCGGTCGGCCAGCACGCGGCCGGCCTTGGGCGAAAATTCGAAGCGCACCTCGGTCCCGTCGGACCTGGCGTTGGGGGCGGCGAGCGCCACGGCGTCCACGATCAGCTCCTCGAGCTGCTCAATGCGCGCGTCGGCCTCGCCGCGGGCGATGAAGTCGCGCAGGCGCCGAACGATCTCGCCGGCGCGCACCGCCTGGCCCTCGGCCTGGTTGGCGGCGCGCACGATGCGGGCGCGGGCGGTGTCGTCCAGGGTGCGGCCGCCGTCACTGAGCATGATCTTCAGGGCGCCGACGGAATTCCCGATGGCTGTCAGCGGCTGGTTGAGTTCGTGGGCCAGGGCCGCGGCCATCTCGCCCATGGCGCTGAGCCGCGCCACATGCGTCAGTTCTGAGCGAAGTTCCGCCAAGCGATCACCGCGAAGCGCAAGCTCCGCTTGCGCGCGGCGTTCCTCGGTGACGTCGCGGTAGATGCAGATGGTCCGCACGTGGGCGCCCGCCTCCGAGTAGAAGAACCGCCGCACGCCGTGCAGGTCGCGCACCTCCCCGTCGGGGCGGTGAATCTGCAGATCGTCAATCAGGCTGGGCCGTTGAGCGGTGATCGTCGCTGCCGCGAGGCTCCGGGCGTTCTCCACGTCCTTGCCCAAGATCGTCCCGCGCATTTGGTCGACCGAGCCGTTCATGGCGCCCGGTGCGACGCCGAACATCCGTTCGAGGCCCTCGTCGGCGACGATGGTTTCGGTGGCGATATCGATGTCGCAGATGCCGAGGTCATAGGCGCCTATGGCGAGGGTCAGGCGCTCCTGGCTTTCGCGCAGAGAGGCCTCCGCCAGCTTCAGGTCAGTGATGTCGCTGATGGTGCCGACGACGCGCTCCTCGCCATCGCCGGTCCTCTGGAGCACCCATTGGAGGGCGACCCAGCGGGTGTCACCGCTCTTGGTCCAATGCTGGATTTCGCCGCGCCACTCGCCGTGCTCACGGATCGCCGCGCGGGTCTTTTCCCGCACGGCGGCGCCTTCCACATTGAGGAATTCGCCGGGTCTGCGGCCCAGGACCTCCGCGGCGGTCCAGCCGTAGAGGGCCTCGCAGGCCGCCGGCCAGTGCCGCAGCTTGCCGTGCCCATCGACGATCATCACCGTGGACCGCTGGAGGGCGTCGGCGAGACTGTCGCGCGCCGCCCGCTCGCGGCCGAGCATTTGCGCGGCCCAGAACGCAAGGAACAGCAGCGCCACGGCGCTGAGCACGATGATCAGCAGCATCCGCACGTCCGGCCCGTACAGGCCCGCGCGAACACCGATATTGGTCACCGTCCCAAAAGCGACGGGGATCAGGGCGATGGGGATCAGCAAGCGGGCGATCCGCCCCTGCTCGCCGCCGCCCGCCACCAGGCGCACCCAGCCGACGTCGCGCTTCAGGATCAGGACGCCCGCGCAGAGCGCGCCCACGGCCACCGAGGTGTTGAGGGCGATGCGCAGGCTCTGATGCAGGATCGAGAGCTGCGAGGCGTCCTGAAGCAGGAAGGGCAGGATCGAAAGGCTGGCGATCAGGGCGCCGAGGCTGGCGGCTCCCATGGCCAGAAGTTTCAGCCGGGAGGAGCCGACGCCGACACCCAACAGGGAGGCTGCGAACAGCGCGATCACCACGCAGGTGATGATGCTCGAGCGGCCCGGCCATAGCGGCGCTGGCCGCTGGGCCAGCACCTGCGCGCGGAAGAGCATGAGATCGGTCGGGACCGCGTGAGGCGAGGCGTAGGCCGACAGCCAGATGACGCAGGCGACCAGCAGGGCGGTCCCGGCGGCGCCGGATATCCAGCGATACCCACCCGCTCCGGCCACGAGGCCCACGGCGCCGACAATGAGTGCGATGGCGGTGGTCGGTTGCAGGGCGACGGCGCCGACGACGACTGAGGTCAGGGTGATGTCGCCGACCTGCCAGCCCACGAGGGCGGCCACGGCGATAGAGGTCACACCCAGCGCGATAAGGATCGTGAATCGTTCCGGCCGTCGCAACCCTTGCGCGAACCCCAAGCTCATTTCCGCCCCGAACGCCGTTCTCTTAAAGCAAGCTGGCCACATCCCGAGGATGCAAGCCAGTGGCATTGTTGTCGCAGTGGTTGTAGCGCGCCGGGCGGCGCGGGGCGGTTTCTGACCCGACACCTGGGGGCGAGATCATTGGCCGTCTGGAGACTTGGTGATCACTTCAAGTGGTCGGCGAATGCGTTCTTCCAGCTCAACCCTGTAATACCCCTAGGTTGGGGCGCAGCAGCTGCCTCGCTAGGCTCCTCGCATCGCCCAACTCCGCACCCTGTGGAAGGGCGCGAGAGCTCGGTCCGCGTGCCGGAAGCGCCCACTTCAAAGGCAAGCGCCATCGTCGTCGTCCGGGACCAGGTCCTCGCGGCGTCGTTGGAGCTTGCGCTGCTGGCCGGCGGCCTGAACGCTTTCCTTTTCGATCCCGCGCAGGGGCTTGAGCGGCTGCCGCTCGACATCGCCATGACCCTGATCGTCGATGGCGAGATTCTCGCGCCCGATCCCGCGGCCTTTGTCGCCGGCCTCCGGGCGCGGCCTTGGGATGGGCTGATCGTATTGATGACCGGCGACGGCGAAGCGTTGCGGGCCGTGTTCGCCCGCTCTCAGCGGATTGCGGTTCTCGAGATGCCGTTCGGCGGCGCCGATCTGATCGCCGTCATCCGCGCCGTCTGGCCGGACGAAAGCCCAGGAGCCCAGGCCTGATGGGTATCGCTGCCACGTCCCTGCCGATCGACGACGAGGCCATTTTCGTCGGGCGATTGGCCGCGAAGCCGCGAACCGCGCTAGTCGTCGATGGCGATCCGCTGGTGGTGCGCAGTCTGGCGCTGATGCTGGGGGCCGAAGCCTTCCTGGTGGAAACCGCCGCGGGCGGCGCGGACGGGATCCGTCTGGCCCTGGCAGGCGCCTTCGACGTGATCATCCTGGGCGCGGACCTGCCGGACATGAGCGGGCTGGAGGCCATAAATCGGCTGCGGCGCGCAAAGGTGACGGGGGCGGTGGTCTTTGCCTCGGTCACCCCGGCGACGGCGGCCTCGGCGGCCAGCCTGCACCTGTCGGACTGTTCCTGACCGGCTAGGTAATCAAGGTCGGGAAGCCGAGGCGAGTGCGGACGATTGTCAGTACAAAGACAATAAAAATCATAAAATGTGAAACAACGCGTACGGCCAGATGGTAATTGATCTGCAATCCTACTGTCACCGAAGTATCACCCAGGGCCCCTAGGTTCCGACTGCGTCGCGGCGAAGCTGCGGCGTTCTATTCAGCGTGGACTGTTTTCAGCGCGTGAACCGGGGACGCTCCCTTCGTCTCCGTGGGCGCCGCTGTGCGGTCCGGCGGGCGATCCTAAGGGGATAGTTTCATGAGAGCCAGATACGTCGTTTCCTGCTGCGTGGCCGCGATCCTGAGCGGGGGCGCGGGCGCCGCCGTGGCCGCCGGCGCCGGCGCGGATGCCGCCGCGGCTGCGGCGAACGCGCCGTCGTCCTCGGCGGTCGAGGAAGTGATCGTGACTGCCCAGCGGCGCGATGAGTCGGTCCAGACCGTCCCGATGACCCTCCAGGCGTTTTCCGGCGCGGCGCTTTCCGCCCGGAACATCACCACCTTCGACGACCTGCTCAGGATCACCCCGAACATCGAGTTCGCGAAGAACGGCCCAGGCCAGGGCAACATCTTCATGCGCGGCCTGAGCGCCGGCTTCGCCGGCGGCCAGTCGAGCGCGACGGTCGGCAACTTCCCGAACGTGGCGGTCTACCTGGACGAACAGTCCATCCAGTTCCCTTCGCGCAACGTCGATCTCTACTACGCCGACATCTCGCGCGTGGAGGTCCTGGAGGGCCCGCAAGGCACCCTGTTCGGCGGCGGCGCCGAAGCCGGCGCGGTGCGCTACATCACCAACAAACCGAAACTGAACACCTACGAGGGCAGCGTCGACGCGAGCTACGGCGTCCAGAGCCACGGCGACCCGAGCACCAGCTTCGTCGCGGTGATGAACATCCCGGTGATCACCGACCATCTGGCTGTGCGCGGGGTGATCTACAGCGATCACCAGGGCGGCTATATCGACAACGTCCCCTCGACGTTCACCCGCTCGAACAACGACAGCAATGCCTACTTCGGGATCAAGCCCACCAACGGCATCTGCCCCAACGGCCTGCCGGCCGGCAAACAGACAGGCGGCTGCACGATCCCGGGCGCGGCCCAGGCGAACAACTTCGCCCTGGCTCAGAAGAACTTCAACCCCGTCAGCCATGACGGCGCGCGCCTGTCGGCGCTCTACGACTTCAACAACGACTGGGACGTCCTGATCACGGAAAGCTTCCAGAATATGGACGCGGAGGGCCTGTCGAGCACGCTCCCGGTCGGCTCCGACTTCCAGCCGCTCAAGCCGCTCGAAACCACGGTCTTCTCGCCCACCTACGACAAGGACCGTTTCGTCAATTCGGCCTGGACGGTGAACGGCAAGGTTGGCGACCTGAAGCTGATCTACACGGGCGGCTACATGACCCGCCACATCAACCAGCAGAATGACTACACGAACTATTCCCGCACGACTTACGGGCAATACTATGAATGCACCGGCGGCACGGCGGGCCTGATCGGCAAGGGGACGCCGCTGACCTGCAACTCGCCGGTCACCAGCTGGCACGACCAGGTGCGCAACACGCACATGAGCCACGAAATCCGCCTGAGCACCCCCGACAACTGGCGCCTGCGCGCCGTGGGCGGCGTGTTCTACGAACAGTTCCGCATCAACGACACCATGGACTTCAACTACAAGACCATTCCGGCCTGCCGCGAGGGCTCCAACCTTGCCAACGCGCTGGCCGGCGGCGCGGTCTGCCTCGGCAATGACGAGCCCTTCCCGGGCTCGACGACCAACGAGCCGGGTCCCCGTCCAGACAACACCGGCTTCGGCGAGGAGGTGCAACGCGGCTACGACCAAACCGCCCTGTTCGGATCGGTCGACTACGACATCATCCCCGAGGTCCTGACCGTCACGGCCGGCACGCGGTGGTATGACTACACCGAGAATGAGACCGGGTCGGTCTACTCGACCAACTCGGCCTGCCTGGACGTGCTCACCTGCGGGCACAACACCAACATCAACGCCGAGAACCTCCACGCCAAATACACCGGGTTCAAGAGCCACTTCGGCGTCACCTGGAAGCCGATGGAAAACACCCTGCTGTACTACACCTACTCGCAGGGGTTCCGGCCGGGCGGCTTCAGCCGTTCCGCGCGCGACAAGGCGCCGGACGAGAATGGCGTTCCGCAGTTCAAGACGCCGCTGGCCTATACGCCCGACACCCTGACCAACAACGAGATCGGCTTGAAGAAGGAGTTCTTCGACCGCCGGCTGCAGCTGAACCTGTCCGCCTATTACATGCAGTGGGACAATGTGCAGATCGCGCTCTACCAGCCCTGCTGCCTCGGCAACACGACCTTCCTGGTCAACGGGCCGAGCTATGTGATCAAGGGCGTCGAGGCCCAGTTCACGGCGCGGATCACCGAGCAGTTCACCCTGGATGGGTCAGCGACCTACAACGACAACACCCAGTCGAATTCGCCTTGCCTGACCGACAACGAGCCGAACTCGCCGAACCTCGGCCACTGCATCACCGAGATCAACGGCAAGCCGTTCGTGAACCCGTTCGGCGTCCAGGGCGGCGTGTCGGCCTACTCGCCGACCTTCCAGGGCAATCTGCACGGTCGCTACGACTGGGATATCGCCAGCTTCAAGGCCTTCGCCTCGGCCGACGTCAGCTATGTGGGCAAGATGTTCACCCAGCCGGCCAACTACACGCCAGGCGACGCCCCCAGCGAAAACCCGATCCCGGACACGACCTATCTTCGCTACGAGCTACCGGCGTACACGACGTTCGACGCCGCCATCGGCATCAGCAAGGACAGCTGGAAACTGCAGCTGGTGGGCCAGAATCTGGGCGACTCGCACGCCTCGACCTTCACCAGCACCGCCCAGTTCATCAAGTCGGAGGTGCCGCTGCGTCCGAGGCAGGTCCTCGTCCGGATCAGCGAAGCCTTCTAAGGCTGACATTCACCGATACGAGTGGGAGAAAGGGGTGGCCGTCCGCGGCTGCCCCTCTCTGTTTTGGATTTCATGCCTAGCAACGCTGACCTTCCGCGGGCCTCCGCCGTCGAGCAGGAAGTTATCCAATTTCGGCGGCTGCAACAGGACGGCGGCCATGAAGCGGCGCTGGCGGGCGCCAAGGCGCGGCTTGGAGAGTTCCCTGAAAACCGCGACCTGCTGCTGATCGCGGCGACCAGCCTGCGCCACCTGCGCCGCGTGCCTGACGCGCTCGCGATGCTGGAACGGCTGGAGCGCCTGCAACCTGCCTTCAGCCGCCTGCATCAGGAACGCGGCCTCTGCTACGTGCAGCTGAAGGACGCGCCGAACGCCATCGACGCCCTGCTGCGGGCGGTGAACATCAACCCGGCCCTGCCGGCCAGCTGGGGCATGCTGGAGCGGCTCTACGGCTTGGTCGGAGACGCGGCCAACGCCGCGACCGCGGCCGATCATGTGGCGACGCTCAAGAAGCTGCCGGCAGATGTGGTCGCCGCAACCAGCTTCTTCTCGGATGGCGAGCTGGCCCCCGCCGAACAGATCATCCGCGCCTTCCTGTTGCGGGAGGGCGACCACCCGGACGCCATGCGCCTCTTGGCGCGCATCGCGCTGGCCCATGACGTCCTGGACGAGGCCGAATTCCTGCTGGCGGCGGTCCTGACGCTCGCGCCTGAGTACCGCGCGGCGCGCTACAACTATGCGGAGGCGCTGATCAAGCGGCAGAAGCACGCCGAGGCAGTCGATCAGGTCGCGATGCTTCTGGAGTTTGAGCCGTCGAACCCGGACTACCTCACCCTGGCGGCGACGGCGGCCGTCGGCTTGGGCCAGCATGAGCGCGCGATCGCCATCTATCGCGACATGCGGCGCGATCAACCGCAGTCCTGGGACGTGCCGCTGTGGATGGGGCACGCGCTGAAGACCATCGGGCGGGTTCCGGAGGCGATCGAGTGCTATCGGGCGGCCTCGGCGGCGCGGCCCAATTTCGGCGACGCCTATTGGAGCCTCGCCAATCTCAAGCTCTACCGGTTCACCGACGACGAGATCGAGCGCATGCGCGCCGAGGAGGCGTCGCCGACGACCGGCCTGGCGGACCGCTACCACCTGTGCTTCGCGCTCGGGAAGGCCTTCGAGGATCGTGGAGAGACGGCGCAGTCCTGGGATTGCTACGCGCGCGGGAACGCCCTGAAACGCTCGGAAAGCCGCTATAGGCCGGAGGTCCTGGAGACCAACACGCGGGCCCAGATCGAGGTCTGCACCAAGGCGTTCTTCGGGGCGCGGCAGGGCTGGGGCGCGCGCGCGCGCGACCCGATCTTCATCCTTGGCCTGCCACGGTCGGGCTCGACCCTGTTGGAGCAGATCCTGGCCTCGCACTCGCAGGTGGAAGGCACCCAGGAGCTGTCGGACGTCCAGCGCATCGTGCTGGAGCTCCAAGGCCACGATCCCGACCTGGACAATCCCCGCTATCCGGCGGCCCTGGCGGACCTGACGCGCGAGGACCTCGCCGCTTTGGGCGAACGCTACCTGGCGGACACGGCGGTCTATCGGACGGACCGGCCGGTCTTCATCGACAAGATGCCGAACAACTTCCGCCACATCGGCCTGATCCACCTGATGCTGCCCAATGCGCGGATCATCGATGCACGGCGCGAGCCGATGGCCTGCTGCTTCTCCAACCTCAAGCAGCTGTTCGCCCAGGGGCAGGAGTTCACCTACAGCTTCGAGGATGTCGCCCGCTATTACCGCACCTACCTTGAGCTGATGGCCCACTGGGACGCGGTCTTGCCGGGTCGCGTCCTGCGGGTGCTGCACGAGGACGTGGTCGATGATCTGGAAGGCAGTGTGCGGCGGATCCTCGACCACTGCGGCCTGCCGTTCGAGCGGGCTTGCGTGAACTTCCACAAGACCGAGCGCAGCGTGCGCACGCCGAGCTCCGAGCAGGTGCGCCAGCCGATCTTCCGCGACGGCCTGGATCAGTGGCGCAAGTACGAGCCGTGGCTCGGACCGCTGGAGGCCGCCCTGGGCGACACCACGACGCGCTGGCGCGATTAGAGAGCCGCCGGCAGGTCCGCGACGGTGTCGATCACCAGGTCCGCGCCGGCCGCGGTGAGGGCGGCCCGCGCTGCGGCCAACTTCGCCTCGCGCGTCGCCGGGTCGAGGGCCCCATAGGCTTCCAGCGACAGGCCCACGCTGTTGCCGGAGGCGGCGACCCCGATCGTGTAGCAGCCGGCCGCGCGTCCTTCGGCGACGCCGGCCTCGGCGTCGTCGACCTTGACCACGCGGCTGAGCGGCCAGACGCCCAGCTCGGCGCAGGCCTTGTAGATCATCAGCGGCGAGGGGCGCCCTTGCGGGGTCTCGTCGGCGCAGACCAAGTGGTCGGGGGCATAGCCCTGCTCGGCGGCGCGGGCCAGGACGGGGCCCATCATCTCGCGGGTGTAGCCGGTGGACGATGCGATCTTCAGACCCCGCGCCCGCAGCGCCGCGATCGTCTGCGCCGCGCCGGGGATCAGCTGCGAGGCGGTGGCGGCGGCTTCGCGCATCAGGGGTCCGAGGTCTTCCATCAGCGCCCCGACGTCCGCCGCCTCGGAGGGACGCGCCTGAGCCGCGAGCCAGGCGGCGGCGACCTCCGGGCGGGCCAGCAGGGCGCGGACGTGGTCGGCCTTGGCGATGCCCATGTCCGCGCGGGCGGCGGCTTCCTCGATGGCGACGCCGCGGCGGGCGAAGGCCTCGACGAAGGCGGCGATGGGCGCGCGGCAGCCGAAGTCGACCATGGTGCCGGCCCAGTCGAAGATCACCAGGTCGTAGGCCTCGGCGCGCCGGTCGGTCATATCGCGGGTCCTTCGTTCATGAGGCCGGCCACGACCTCCTCTCCGAGGGCGAACCCGGTCGAGGCGCCGGCGCCGGTGGTGACCATGGCCAGGCGGACACCGGGCATCGGCGCGTCGACCAGCACCGCGCGGTCCGGCGCCGAGGCGTATGTGCCGGTCCAGCGCTCGATGACCGGCGAGGGCGGCTGGCCAAAGACCGTGGCGTATTCGGCCAGGATCAGGTCGTCGACCGCCTGGTGTGAGAAGGGATCGGGCGTGGCGGCGTAGTGGTGGCTGTCGCCGACCACCAGACTGCCGTCGGCGCTCTGCACGACGATCAGATGCACGCCGTGGATCAGGTGGTCGGGCTGCTCGGCGGCGAGGCGCTCGGCCAGCGCGCGGGCCTGCGGCAGGGCCGCGTAGCCGGCATAGCGGGCGAGGCCCAGGTCGGACATGACCGCCGCCGGCAACCGGAAGCCCGGATCGGCCAGGCGCAGCATCTGCAGCTTGCAGCGGGTCACGCCTGCGGCGGCCACGCGCTCGGGGAACAGGGTGGCGAGGTCGTCGCCCGGGCAGACCGCGATCGCCCCGGCCTCGACAGTCCCGCGCGTCGAGAGGACCTTGCCGGTCTCCACCGCCAGCGCCGCGGCGCCCCACAGGAACGTCACACCGTGCTGGGCGTACAGCCAGGCGGCGAGGCGCGGGATCGCCTGGCGGGATTCGACGCGCAGCTCGTGCGGGCTCCAGAGCGCCGCCAGCAGGCCCTCGCCGGCCAGATGCGGATGGTCGCGGCGGACCTCGCCGGGCGCGAGCAGGCGGCAGCCTTCGCCCATCTCCGTCTGCAGGAAGGCCTCCAGCACCGCCACGGCCTCGGGGCGCCGTGCAGTCATGACGAGGCCGCGGTGCACGATCGGGATCCCGGCCTGCGGCGCGACCTCGGCCCAGACGTCGCGGCTGCGCCGCGCGCGGTTCCACATGGCGCCGCGCTCCTGGCCGGTCACGGTCACGAAGCCGAAGTTACGCACCGAGGCGCCATTGGCCTGGGCGTCGCGGTCGATCACCACCACCCGCCGGCCGCGCCGCGCCGCAGCCAAAGCACAGGCCATGCCGACGATGCCGCCGCCCACGACCGCGAGATCAAATCGATCAGCCCCCGCCATGTATTTCCTTAAGGCGCGCGACTCGCGCCGTTCCCAACAAACCTCGACAACGTGACAGGTCGATGCACCCACCGTCACTGGGGCGTCATCAATGTCTCCAATGGTCGTCTGGCCCGCGCAGATCCGCGTCAGGCGGTATGAGGAGGCGCGACTTGGCCGGCACGTTGCAGGACCGATTGGCGCGCGCCAATCCGATCGTCTTCACCGCCGTCGCGGGGCTGGCGGGCTTCTGCGCCTACTTCTCGATGTACGCGTTCCGCAAACCGTTCAGCGCGGCGACCTTCGAGACCGTGCCCGGCTGGCACTTCACGCTGGACTACAAGATCGCCCTGGTCCTGGCCCAGGTGGCCGGCTACGCGCTGTCCAAGCTGATCGGGATCAAAGTGATCTCCGAGCTCAGCCCGGCCAAACGCGGCGTGGCGATCCTGCTGCTGATCGGCGTCTCGTGGCTGGCGCTGGTGGGCTTCGCGGTGATCCCGGCGCCGTGGAACGTGGCGATGCTGTTCTTCAACGGCCTGCCGCTCGGCATGATCTGGGGCCTGGTGTTCGGTTACATGGAGGGCCGGCGCGTGTCGGAGGCGCTGGGCGCCATCATGTGCGCCAGCTTCATCCTGTCGTCGGGCATCGTGAAGTCGGTGGGGTCGTGGCTGATGACCTCGGCGCATGTCAGCGAGTTCTGGATGCCGGCCGCCGCGGGCGCGGCCTTCTTCCCGCTGCTGCTGGTCTCGGTCTGGCTGCTGGGCCAGCTGCCGCCGCCGAACGCCGCCGACGAGGCCCAGAGGGTCAAGCGTGCGCCGATGAGCGCCGCCGAGCGGGCGGCGTTCCTGGCGGTCTACTGGCCGGGCATCGTGCTGCTCACCGCCTCCTACATCCTGCTGACCGCCTTCCGCGACTTCCGCGACAACTTCGCCGCCGAGGTCTGGACGGCGCTGGGCTACGGCCACGAGTCCGGGGTCTTCACCCAGAGCGAGCTGCCGGTGGCGGCGATCTCGCTGGTCGCCCTGGCCGCGGTGATGGGGATCCGCGACAACCTGAAGGCCCTGATGGTGGTCCACGCCATCGTGGTGGCAGGGTTCCTGCTGCTGGGCGCCTGCACCTGGGCGTTCGAGGCGCACCTGATCTCGCCGCTGGCCTTCATGATCGCCGCCGGCGCCGGGCTCTACATGGCCTACACGCCGTTCAACGCCATGCTGTTCGACCGGCTGGTGGCGTTCAGCGGGCGGATCGCGACGGCGGGCTTCCTGATCTACGTGGCCGACGCCTCCGGCTATCTGGGCAGCGCGGCCCTGCTGGTCTGGCGCAACTTCGGGGCGGTGAAGCTGGACTGGCTGCGGTTCTTCATCCTCAGCGCCTACGCGACCAGCGTGGTCGGCGCGGTGTTCGCCGCGGCCGCGGCGATGTACTTCCTGCGGCAGGGCCAGGCGCAGCGCGGACTGGGCGCCCTTGCCAAGGCCGGCGACCCGCTGCCCAATGCCGCCAAATAAGCGCTTCGGGGAGTGACGGCGATGTCGGTCTATGACGTGAACGGGCGACGGCTGGGACCCGGCGGCCTGACGCGGCGCGGGGCGCTGGCGGCGGGCCTCGCGGCCAGCGCCATGGCGCGCGCGGCCCTGGCCGCGGAGGCGAAGAAGCCCACGGCGCCCAGCGACAGGGTCAATATCGCGGTGATCGGCGCCGGCGGCCAGGGCGCGTCGAACATGTCCAAGCTGACCGGCCAGAACATCGTGGCCACGGCGGACGTGGACTACGACCACGTGCTGCACGCCCTGGTCGACAAGACCGGCTGGATCGCGCCGTCGAAGGAGCCGCTGAAGGCCGCCTACGACCGGGCCACCCGCTACACCGACTACCGCAAGATGCTCGATAGCCAGAAGGACATCGAGGCGGTGCTGATCGCCACCCCGGACCACCACCACGCGGTGGCGGCCCGCTGGGCGATGGAGCGCGGCCACCACGTCTTCGTGCAGAAGCCGCTGACCTACAACATCACCGAGAGCCGCAAGCTGGCGGCGCTGGCGGCGGCCAATCCGAAGATGGTCACCCAGATGGGCAACCAGGGCCACTCCGGCGACGATGGCCGCCGCGTGGTGGAGCTGATCCGCGGCGGGGTGATCGGGCCGGTCCGCGAGGTCCACGTCTGGACCAACCGGCCGGTGTGGCCGCAGGGCGTGAACCGGCCCGCCGCCGTGGGCGCGCCGGGCAGCCTCGACTGGCAGACCTGGCTCGGGCCGGCCAACGTCGACTGGGGCTACAACCCCGACTACGCCGCCTTCAATTGGCGGGGCTGGACGCCGTTCGGCTCCGGCGCGCTGGGCGACATGGGCGCGCACCTGATCGACTTCCCGTTCTGGTCGCTGGAGCCCGGCCTGCCCACCAAGGTCGAGGCCCGCCACTCCCGCTGGGCCGGCGGCGCGAGCCTGTGGGACACCAAGCGCCCGGCCAACATCACCAGCTATCCGCTGGCCAGCGTCACCCACTACGAGTTCGGCCAGGCGAAAGGCGGGCCGCTGACCATGGTCTGGTACGACGGCGGCATGTTGCCCCCGACGCCGCCCGGCTTCCCGGCCAACATGAGCATGAGCGGCGACGGTGGGGTGCTGTTCATCGGCGCCAAGGGCATGCTGATGCACGAGACCTATGGCGAGAAGCCGGTGCTGATCGGCGCCGGCCTGGACGCCGCGGCGGCCAAGATCCCGCAGTCCCTGCCGCGGATCATGGGCGGCATGGCCGGCCACGAGATGAACTGGGTCCGCGCCATCCGCGGCACGGAGAAGATCTCCTGTCCGTTCGAGTACGCCACGCGGCTGAACGAGACCATGAACCTGGGCGTCGTGGCGCTGATGACCGACCAGGCGATCCAGTACGACGGCGCGGCCGGGCGGATCACCAACGTCGCCAGCGCCAATCAGTACCTGAGCCGCGAGTACCGCAAGGGATGGGAACTGTGAGGATGGCCGAAGGCCGTTTTTGGAACCACGGAAGACACGGAAAGAGCACGGAAATGGGGGTCCTGGCCGAAGGCTGCAGTCATGAGAGTCGCGCTTCGCGCCTTCCGTGTTCTGTCCGTGTTTTCCGTGGTTTGATCCTTGGGTCGGTGCTGTTGTCCGGGAGTGTCGCCATGGCCCAGGCTGTGCCGCCGCCGGCGGGGTCGACGGCCAAGCCGCAGGACACCGAGCAGTGGACGCCGGTCCCGCCGGTGGTGACGCCGGGCAGGACCGATGGCGCCGCGCCCTCCGACGCCACCGTACTGTTCGACGGTAAGGGCCTCGACCAGTGGGTGGCGACCAAGGACAAGTCGCCGGCCGCCTGGGACGTGAAGGACGGGGTGCTGGTGGTCTCCAAGACCCACGGCAACATCGAGACGAAGAAGGCCTTCAAGAACTACCAGTTGCACCTGGAATGGCGGGTGCCGACCGACGTCACCGGCTCGGGCCAGGCGCGGGGCAACTCCGGGGTGTTCCTCGCCAGCACCGGGCCGGGCGACGCGGGCTACGAGCTGCAGATCCTCGACAGCTACAAGAACGAGACCTACGTCAACGGCCAGGCGGCCTCGATGTACAAACAGGCCCCGCCGCTGGTGAATTCCATGCGCCCGCCCGGCGCCTGGCAGACCTATGACGTGGTCTGGACCGCGCCGACCTTCGGCGCCGACGGCAAGGTGAAGACCCCGGCCAGGGTGACCGCCTTCCACAACGGCGTGCTGGTGCAGAACGACACCGTGCTGACCGGCGAGACGCTCTACATCGGCAAGCCCTACTACAAGGCCTACGACCGCGCCCCGATCAAGCTGCAGGCGCACGGCGACCCTAGCCCGCCGCTCAGCTTCCGCAACATCTGGGTCCGCGAGCTGCCTTAGGGCTTCGTTAGCGTTCCGGGCGGATTCTGGCGGCGGGGGCTGAGCTCAGTCAGGAGCAAGGTCTTGAGCGGCATCGACGCGATTTCCGCCATCAGCGGCGGCGTTTCATCTGTTTCGGCGACGGCCCCGGCGGCTCCGGCCAGCGGCGGCGCGGGCGCCGCCAAGGGCGCGGGCGGCGGCGGCGGATCCAGCAGCGCCTCCAGCGCCAACACCACGACCTCGGTCACCAACCCGGACGGCACCGTCACCACCACGGTGGTCAACGCCCAGGGCCAGGTGCAATCGGTCACCACCTCCGGCACGCCGGACAACAACACCGCGTCTTCCGACAGCAATTCCAGCCCGGGCTCGCGGCTCAACGTCAAGGCGTAGGTCGAAGGCCTCAATTGCGGGGCCTTCTTCCGGCTTGATCGTCATTCCGGGCGCAGGGCGAATACGACGCGGAGCCACCCACACGTCCGCTCATCCCCGCGCAGGCGGGGATCCATGCGGGCCTGGGGATTGGCGCGACGCTGCAAAATGGCCCGCGGACTCAGCTTGGATCCCCGCCGGAGTTTATCCTCGGGCCGGCGTTCGTCGGACCCGGGGGCGGGGATGAGCGGAGTTTAGAGGGTGCGGTCTCCCACCCCACAAGCCCGTCGATGATGCGAGCCTACCTGCGGGGGCCGTTCAGTCGGGACGCTGCGCCCCGTGCCGGATGCGGATCACTTCGACGGCCTGCGCCGTCACCCGATAGCGCACGATATAGGGCGCGACGATCGTCAGTTCGCGAACCTCGCCGCGCACGAGCCGGCCGCGTTTGGGGTGCGCCGCGAGGGTTTCCACCGTCCCGACGAGGCGAAGGGCGAACCGCTGGGCGGCGAGCGGCGCGAACTGGCCGATATAGGCGCGTATGCCGACGAGGTCTCTTTGCGATCTTGCCGACCAGATGACGGGGAGGGCCGGTTCAGACGGATCGGTCATGGCGTCGGGGTTGGGACGGGCTTTCATGCCCGCACTGTGGCGTCACGACCAAGGATCGCGGGCCTGTTTCAGTGGCCTTCGGAGGGTGGCGGCGTTTCGTCGGGGATCCCCCACGAAAGTAGCCATGCCTTCATGCGCTCGTGAGTCACGACGCGACCGGAGTCGAGATCAGCAACGCCTTCGGCGTCGGCCGCCGCGTCGGCGGCGTCGGCTTCCTCGAAGATGGAGGGTTCCGGCTTCATAGCGCAATCCTACCACGCCGAGGCGTTGAAGGGGAGAAGGCGCACGTTGGGGGAGCCTCCAAACCCACCGATGATGTGAGCCTGCCTGCGGAGCCAGTTCAAGGACGCGCTCATACCTCCCCTGTCGCGAAGACGACGGGCGAGGGGGACCGCCGGCCGAAGAGCGGGTGGTGGAGGGGGTTGCGCACGGGGCAGTCCGCGGCGAGGGCGTCCCGCGTTTGGCGGTCCTTGAGCAGCCTCCGCAGGCAGGCAGTTGGGCCGGCGTGGATTTAAGTGGAGATGGGGCGCTAAGCGACCGGAAAAGGCTGCGATCGCCGCGGAGGAGCTTCTCTCAGGGCTCGTGGTTCGCAGAAACATCGTGCTCGGCCAGCAGAGTGTCACGGTCCGCGTGGAAATGGACGCTGCGAACATTTCAATCACCCTCGAAAGGGTGGTCGATTTGGCGGACACCGATCAAATCGATCTCCTCAAATAGCTGTGCGCCATCCAGCGCAGCGCGACCTGGCGCGAGCGAACGACGGGTGTGACCTGGATTGGCGCTTCCCAAGCCTCTGAGATTCCCATAGTTCCCATTCCGTTCCCGCCTGAATCCCGCTAGCAATCGAGGGTGACTCACGTCCCCACCACCCTCGATCTCGCCCCGGCGCTCGTGGTGCTCCCAGGCCCCCGCGCCGCCGTGGCCGACGCCACTGGCGCGCAGCCGCTCCGCACCCCTGACGCCCGCGACCTGTTCGAGCAGTGGCCGGTGCTGGTGGCGCATGCGGCGATGACGGCGCGGAGGCTGGGGGTGCCTATTCCGGCGCGGGGGAACCGGGTGTTCGACGCCTTGGAGCTCTACGCCTTCGTGCGGCCGGGAAGGTTCGCGGCGCCGTCGGCGGCGGGGTTGACGCAGGCCTTGGGGCTGGCGGAGCCGAAGGGGGCGGCGGCGCAGGCGGTGGCCCTTCGCGAGGTGTGCGGGTTGTTGCTGGCGGAGCTGGCGGCGGCGCCGGAGCCGTCGCGGGAGGAGGCGCTGGCGGTGGCCGAGACGCTGGCGCGGGGCGGCTGGCCTTGGGGGTCGGCGGTGGTGGCCGCGCTGCGCTCGGCGCCGGTGGGGAACATGTTCCGGACCTCCGGGCTCGACGCCTGGGCGCGGCTGCCGGAGTGGGAGGCCGAGGCGCCGCCGGGGGAGGCCGGGACCAAGCCGGTGGAGCCCGAGGCGGCGTCGGCGCGGCTGGCGGAGCTCCTGGTGCGCTCGGGCCTCGATGAGGCGCGGCCGGCCCAGGCCGAGTTCGCGGCGGAGGCGGCCTTCGCCTTCTCGCCCCGGGAGAAGGAGGG
>NZ_DATAPY010000083.1:0-6305 GCF_036264965.1 Phenylobacterium sp. | reverse complement strand
CGAGGTCGCCCGTCTCTATACGGACGGTCGTTTCCAGGCCTACCGGAGCGAGACCTTCAAGGGCGGCAAGACCAAGGTCTGGCTCGCCCCGCCGCTGATCGCGAAGAAGGGCAAGGACGGCCGGCCGCAGAAGATCCAGTTCGGCGGCTGGATGCTGGACGCCGCCTTCCCGGTGATGGCCAGGATGAAGGGCCTGCGGGGCACTGCGCTGGACCTCTTCGGCTACACCGACGAGCGGAAGATGGAGCGCGGCCTGATCGCCGACTACGAGGCGGGCCTGCGCAAGCTGATCGCCGGCCTCACGCCCGAACGGCTGGAGACGGCCGTCCAGATCGCCGCCATCCCCCAGAAGATCCGCGGTTACGGCCACATCAAGGACGCCTCCGTCGGCCCCGCGAAGGTCGAGGAAAAGGCGCTCTGGGGCCGCTGGGAGAAGCAGGGTGAGCGGGAGCTGGTCGGAGCCTAGGGCGCGTCAAAGCCTCGCACCCGCCTGACGCTTTTAAAACGCGTCCATTGGGGCCACCATCACTCTCAACGAAGAGACGGCGGGGGCCGACTCAAATGGGGAGCGGCGGATGGACGAACGGGAAGAAGCCCGACTGCACGACAGCGTGAACCTCGTGGGCTTGCGGGCCCACGCCACCGCGGTCGGCTTTCTGACGCTCACGACGGAGCTGGTGCGCGCCGGTGTGCTTGAGGAAGCCGCCGTGGATCGGATCAAGGACGCCATCGTCAAGGAACTGTCCCTGTCCCGCAGCCGCGCGTCCTCCAAGGAGGAGTTCGAGCGTTCCACCCGCGCGCGCCTCGACCGCCTTTTCGCCGGCAACGAACGCCTTGGCGACGAGCCGCCGAAGGAAATGGCGTCCGGGGGCTGAGCGCGGCCAGCTCAGTCTTCGCCGCCGCCGCGCGCCGTTGACCGATCATACTACATCTGTAAATATCATGGTCTACAGATGTAATATGAAAGGGCTCGGCCATGACCTTTGTCGCGCCAATCGTCGGAAGGCCGCGCCGCGGCGCCACGGCCCAGCTCACCTTGGCGACCGTTGCGCTGCTGGCGGTCGCGATCCCGGCCGGGGGCCTCTACGCCTTCTGGAACCATCAGCACCGGCTGCGGGTGGATTGGGCCATCAAGGGCCCGCCCTGTCCGGCGCCGAAGGATAGCTGGGACGCCATCGTGCTGAAGCGCCAGCCGCACAGCTTCAAATATGGCGGCGCGGACTTCGCCCATCCGTTCGGGGGCGCCGACTGCGCGTCCGTGCCGGACGGGCGCTTCCCGACGCGCGACGCCTATTACGTCTGCCAGTTCACCGGCCCGGTGATGGTTTCGGTCACCCTGGCCGGCCGGACTAGCGTGTTCGAGCCGGGTTACGGCCGCCACGCCGCGGTCAGTATCCGCAAGGGGAACGTGGCCTGTGTCCTGGGCGGCTGGACGGAGGCTTGAGCGCTGCGACGTCAGGGCGGGTGACAATGCCGGCCTTTCGACTAATCTTCCGCAACTGATAGTCGAGGCGACATCATGATCGGCGCCGTTTTCGCCGCTGCCGTTCTCCTCATGCAGGCCGCGCCCGCAACGGCGCCCCCTGCGCCGTCCGCCACGCCCGCGGCGTCGGCCTCGGTCAGTCCGCTGACCGTCACCGGCCGGAAGCAGCAGTCCGGCGACCTCGACCCGAACCAAGTCCTCTGTCACAGCGAACCCAAGCTTGGCAGCCTGTTCCCCACAAAGGTCTGCGCCACCCGCCGCGAAACAGACGAACGCCGCCGGAACGACCAGGAGCAGGCCCGAGACTTCCAGCGCTCCATCATCGTCGGGAAGCAGGCGCAATAGGCGGGCGCCTTCCTCCTCATTGAGCGAGAGATGGGCGTCACTTGATCGAACGTGTTCATCGAAACTTAGCGCCGCAGGCCGGAAGGTGTCGGAAGGAGCACGCATGGTTGCGATTTCGACATCGACGGTCACACCGGTCCTGCCGCCGCTGCCGGCCTCGCCCACGCGAGCGCCGCAGGACGCCGCCACGACCGTGCCGTCGGGCGATCCGGTGGATACGGTGACCCTGTCGCCCCTGGCCCAGCAGGTGCTGGATGGCCAGGCGCCCCCGGCGGCGGCTGCCACCGCGCCGGCCGCCTCGGGGCCGACCCAGGACCAGATCGCCGCCGCCGTTGCAGCGCTCAACGACACCACGGGCAAGACCGCGATCGGCGATCAGTTGAGCGCCTACGCCCTACTGACCAACGTCCTGGCCAAGGGGCAGGTGCTGCTCGACAACCGCCTGCCGCCCGCGACCCTGCCGGCCGGCGGGTTGATCACCGAAGCCGACTCCCAGACGGCGCTGACGTCGTCCTTCTCGCAGCGGGTGGCCCAGGTGGTGGCCAAGGTCGACAGCCAGAGGGACCCGGCCGCCAAGGACGACGGAACCGACCCGACCACCTTCACCGGCCAGGCCGCCGCCGCCTTCAATGCGCTCTCGGCCGACGAGCAGCAGATCTATGTGGCGGCCAAGTCGCTGAGCAAGAGCCTCGGCGCGCCGGACGATCCGGCCGCGAAGCCGCCGGCCGGCTATTCGCCCCCCGACGTGAAGGCCCTGACCGACGCGCTCGCCGAGGTGGACGACACCTCCGGCGGGGTGATGGCCAAGGACCAGGTCGCGGCGCTGGACCTGTTGAACACCTACGCCGCCGCCGGCGCCGGTCCGGCCGGCCAGGCGGTGGCGATGAACGCCGCGGCCTCGCCGTTCGCCGCCCACGCGGCCCAGACCCAGACGCTGGTGGAGAAATACCTCAACCCCAATGCGGACCCCTATCCGGAAATGCTGGACAACCTGAACAAGCTCTCGCCGGAGGACCAGGCGACCTACTTCAGCACCAAGACCAAGGCCGCCGACGGCACGGTGATGTTCGCCTCGCTGGGCAGCCTGAAGGACAACCTGGGCGCTCGGGAGACCATGCTGACGCTCTACAACACGGTGACCCAGGCCTATGGCGTAAGCGACCTGACCCAGCTCAAGACCGTGGCCCAGAAGAACAATCCGGCGCTGCAGAAGCTCGAGAGCCTGTTCCGCGCGGATCAGGGCAACGACAATTGGACGGCCCAGGTCCAGGACTTCCTGAGCCACACGACCATGGCCGACCTGGGCCTCGCGCCCGTGGACAATAGCGGCAACCCGGACATGCAAAAGGCCATGGAGACGCTGAAAGCGGTGCTGAGCGACGCCAAGGACTTCGGCGCCGCGATCAAGAGCGGCAAGATGCAGAAGTGGGCGCCGATCACCGAGGCGAAGAAGGCCACGGACAAGGTCCAGCAGGCCGCCGATCCCTTGGCCGCGGCGAAGGCCGAGGCGGGGATCACGGACCCGGCGAGCTAGGTCTCCAGCCGTCTGAAGGGCGGCCCGCCAAGATGTTGCGATGGCATGGGGTGTCGTATGTCCCCTCCGCCATTCATTCACATGTCAAAGAGCGTTGTTCCCGCTATGTTCACAGTAGGTCATAGGCGGCCGAGCGTCGAGGAATTTCGCACGTCAGAACGCGGCTGAGCTTGGAGCAGCCCTTCTCCCCTCGCGGGAGAAGGTGTCAGGCGGATGCCTGACGGATTAGGGGGACTTCGGGCCTAATCCGCCGACTCCCCCTCATCCGACCGCGTCGCGGCCACCTTCTCCCGCGAGGGGAGAAGGAACCGAGCAGGAGCCCGGCACCCTCTGGATGCGGGGAAACCCTTGAAGCCCATAGTAGATTGGAGCTCAGGGCCTACTTCACCGCCGCTCGCACCCCCTCCAACATCGCGTTCCTTGCAGCGCTGAGTTCCTTGCCGCCCGCCGCCGGCCAGGCTGCGTTCTGGACGATGATCAGGTGCTCGTTCGGGAAGGTGGTGATCGACTGGCCGAAGATGCCGACGGCCTCGTAGGCGCCGTTGGGGCGGATCCACCAGAAGTAGCCGTAGCCGCCGAGGCCGTTGTCGATCTCGCGCTTGGTGGCGTCGGCGACCCACCAGTTGGGGACGACCTTCTTGCCGTGCGCCACGCCGCCGCCGGCGATGAACAGGCCGAGGCGGGCGTAGTCGCGCAGCGTCATGGAGATGCCGGTGCCGCCGCGTTCCTGGCCGCCGGGATCGGTCATCCAGACGGCGTCGCGCTCCATGCCGTAGGGCTTCCAGATCTTCTCCGAGGCGTACTGCGCCAGGCCTTCGCCGGTGGCCTTGGAGATCAGCACGCCGACCAGGTCGGTCTCGCCGGTGTTGTAGTTCCATTTGGTCCCCGGCGGGTTGGCGCGGGGCAGCTTGCGCAGGTAGCTGACCATCGGGTTGATCCCCGGCTCTGTGACCGAACCGCCGGCCTTGGCGACGTCGGAGTTGGGGTCGGTGTAGTTCTCGTTCCACTTCACGCCGGAACTCATCATCAGCATCTGGCGCACGGTGACGCCCTCATAGGCGCTGCCTTTCAGCTCGGGGACGTAGCGGGTTACGGGATCGTCGATCGACCTGATCTTGCCGTCCTGGATCGCCGCGCCGACCAGGGTGGAGGTCACCGACTTGGCCACCGAGAAGCTGGTCCAGCGGTCGGTGGGCTTGCGGCCGAGGGCGTATTTCTCCAGCACGATCTTGCCGTCCTTCAGGACCAGCAGGCCGGAGACCCGGTAGGCCTGCATGTAGGCGTCGATGGTCCAGGTCTTGCCGTCGTAGGTGAAGGTGGGCGCGATCGGCTTGGCCGCGACCGGCAGGCGATGAACCTTGGCGCCGCGCTTGACGGTGTTGGTCTTGAAGATGTGCTCGATGTCGCGGAAGCCCTTGGCCTGCTTCTCGCCGCGCCAGTTGAGGATGTCGGCGATGGCCGTGGGATGGGCGGCGTCGAGGGAGACCTGGGCGTGGGCGGCGGTGGTCATCGCGATGGCGAGGCCGATCGCCAGCCCGATGATCTTCCGCATTCGATCTCTCCTCGATTTAGCCGAGACTTAAGCGCGCCGCTGCGCCTTGCCTAGCGTCGGCGTCCTTCTCCCCTTGTGGGAGAAGGTGTCGCCCGAAGGGTGACGGATGTGGGGTTTTGCTCCGCTCTCCGCGCGATCCGCCGCTCAGATCGGATGGGGCTTTCGACCCCACATCCGGCCTGCTCCGCAGGCCACCTTCTCCCACAAGGGGAGAAGGAGACCGTTTCGCTTTGGGCGATGACGCGTTAGGCGGTGGGAATGGCCGAGTTCGATTTCGATGCGGTGGTGGTGGGCGCGGGCGCGGTGGGGCTGGCGTGCGGCTATGCGCTGACCCGGCGCGGCCTGACGGTGGCGGTGCTGGAGACGGAGGCTGCGATCGGCCAGGGCGTCTCTTCGCGCAATTCGGAGGTGGTGCACGGCGGGCTCTACTATCCGACCGGCTCCTTGAAGGCGCGGCTCTGCGTGGAGGGTCGCCGGGCGCTCCACGCCTTCTGCGACACCCATCACGTGGACTACGACCGCTGCGGCAAGCTGGTGGTGGCGACCAGCCCGGAGGAGGTCGGCCGCCTGGACGAAATCCTCGAGCAGGCGCGGATCAACGATGTCGAGGGCATGGCGCATGTCTCCCGCGCCGAGGCGCTGGCGATGGAGCCCGAGCTGGCCTGCTACGGCGCGCTGATCTCGCCTGAGAGCGGGGTGTTCGACAGCCACGGCTACATGCTGGCTCTGGAGGGCGAGATCGGGGCCGGCGGCGGGGCGGTGGTGACCTCGACCCCCTTCGAAGGCGCGACGCCGCTGGCGGGCGGTGGGTTCTCGGTGCGGGCCGGCGGCGAGGAGCCGGCGACGCTGACCTGCCGCTATCTGGTCACCGCGCCGGGGCTGTTCGCCCAGGACGTGGCGGCGAAGATCGAGGGCTTTCCGGCCGCGGAGATCCCCAAGGGCCACTACGGCAAGGGGATGTACTTCCGGCTGGTCGGCAAGGCGCCGTTCTCGCGGCTGATTTATCCGCCGCCGATCCACGGGGCGCTGGGCACCCACTATCGCCGCGACCTGGGCGGCCAGGCGGTGTTCGGGCCCAACCTCTTCTGGGTGGACGAGCTGGACTACAGCGTCGATCCAGACGCGCGGGCGGCGTTCACCGACTACATCCGCAAGTTCTGGCCGGCGGTGCCGGAAGAGCACCTGAGCCCCGACTACGCCGGGATCCGGCCCAAGCTGCATGGGCCGGACGATCCGCAGCCGGACTGGCGCATCGACGACGTGACCGCGCACGGCTTGCCGGGGCTGGTGGCGATGTTCGGCATCGAGAGCCCGGGGCTCACCTCGTCGCTGGCGCTGGGCGAGGAGATTGCGGCCCGGCTCGAAGTCTAGCCGTCAGGTCTTGCTCACGA
>NZ_DATAPY010000082.1:0-23319 GCF_036264965.1 Phenylobacterium sp. | reverse complement strand
CGGCCTCCGGGTCGACATGACCTCGGCCGCGCGGCGCGCCCTGTCGCGGCCCGCCGACCCGGAGGCCGCTCGCGCCCAGGCCCGCGCCGTGCGCGACGACCGCCTGCCGCTGATCGGCCGCTCGGGGCCGATGCAGGAGGTCTACCGCACCATCGCCCGCCTGGTGGGTGCGGACCTGACTGTGCTGATCACCGGCGAGAGCGGCACCGGCAAGGAGCTGGTCGCCCGCGCCCTGCACGACATGGGCCGCAGGCGCGACGGCAGGTTCGTGACCATCAACCTGGCCGCCGTGCCGCGCGAACGGGTCGAGACCGAACTGTTCGGCAAGGAAGACGGCGACGCCGGCAAGCTGATCGAGGCGGACGGCGGCACGCTGTTCCTTGACGAGATCGGCGACATGCCGCTGGACGCCCAGACGCGCCTGCTGCGGGTGATCGATGGTTCCGAGCCGGCGGTGAATCCCAAGACCAACCGCCGGCCCAATGTGCGGATCATCGCGGCCACCAACCGCGATCTGCGCCAGCTGATCCAGCAGGGCCTGTTCCGCGAGGACCTGTTCTTCCGCCTGAACGTCGCGCCGCTGCGCCTGCCGCCGCTGCGCGACCGGCCGGACGACATCCCGGACCTGGCGCGGGCCTTCCTGCTGCGCGCCAACCGCGAGGGTCTCCCGTCCAAGACCATCGACGCCGCGGCGCTGGACCGCCTCAAGCAGCACCCCTGGCCCGGCAACGTCCGCGAACTGGAGAACCTGGTCCGCCGCATCTGCGCCCTCTATGGCGAAGACCTGATCACCGCGCGGATCATCGAGCGCGAACTGGCCGACCAGCAGCCGGCGGTGCAGGGCGACGAGGGCCCCGCGACCCTGGCCCAGCTCGTCGAGCGCAAGCTCTCCAGCTACTTCGCCGACCAGCCCGACGGCCTGCCGCCCGCCGGCCTTTACGACCGGGTGCTGGAGGAGGTGGAGCGGCCCCTGATCCAACTCACTCTCTCGGCGACAAGAGGCAACCAGGTGCGCGCCGCCGAGATCCTGGGGCTGAACCGCAACACCCTGCGCAAGAAGATCTCCGACCTCGGGGTGGAGATGCAGCGCGGCCGCCGCTGACCGGGAAAGAGCCCCGCGCCGCGTCCGGCTGACGCATCCATGCCACAAGACTGTTGAGTTTGGGGCACAGTCGCTTAGGCTCCCCCGCAATGGCGTTGGATATTCGACAGTGGTTCGCCGGTGCGGGTGCGACCCGCACCTGGCAGGCGATGCAGTCCCGTGCGGTCCTGGGTCTCGGCTATGGCTTGGCCGCAGCGCTGACCGGCCTGGCGATTCTGCTGGCCGCTTCGCCGCCGTCGACCGGTCCCGTGGGCCCGGCCAGCCAGCTGATCCTGACGGTCCTCGGGCTCAACCTGATTCTGATCCTGGCCCTGACGCTGGTCCTCTCCCTGCGGTTCGCGGCCCTGTTCGCCGCTCGCGATCGCGACGCGGGCGCGCGACTGCAGGTGCGGTTCGTCATGTGGTTCGCCTTCGCCGCCGTGGCGCCGGCCCTGGTGGTCTTCCTGTTCTACGGCGTGCTGGTCACCCGCGGCGTCGACAACTGGTTCAGCAAGCGCGTGATGACGGTGGTCAACAACTCCGCCACCGTCGCCCGCTCCTATGTGGACGAGCAGCAACAGTACATCCACGACCACGTCATCCCGATGGGCGAGGACTTGAACCACGCGGAGCCGGCGTTCGAGGCCAGCCCGATCACCTTCAGCCACTTCCTGGGCAACCTGGCCAACTTCCACGGCTTCTCGGCAGGCTATCTGATCGACCGCGACGGACGCATCCTCGCGCGGGCCGAGGCGGCGGATGCGCCGCCGTTCACGCTGCCGCCGGCGTCGAGCTTCAAGGCGGCCGACCAGAACATCATCTGGGTCTGCAATGTGAACTGCGGCGACGTGATGACCGCGGTCTACAAGCTGCGGGCCTATCCGGACGCCTACCTCTACATCGTCCGCCCCGTGGAGAAGGGGATCGTCCGCCACCTGGTCGAGGCTGACGCCAGCGTGATCGCCTATCGAGAGGCCGCCCGGAATCGCGAGCGTATCCAGACCATCTTCGCCTTGAGCTATGCGGAGACCGCCCTGTTGGTGCTGGTGGGCGCGGTGTGGCTCGGCCTGAGCGCCGCCAACGCGATTTCCGCGCCCGTGGCGCGGCTGGTGCAGGCGGCGGGCAAGGTGGCCGGCGGCGACCTGAGCGCCCGCGTGGACGCCGACAATGACCCCGAAGAGATCGCGGTGTTGTCCCGAGCTTTCAATAGTATGACGCATGATCTTCAGGCGCAGCAGGAGGCTATCCGCGCCGCACACGAGGATGCCGAGCGGCGCCGCCAGTTCATCGAGACCGTCCTGGCCGAGGTCAGCGCCGGCGTCATCAGCCTGGACGCCAAAGGCCGCATCTCCGCCGCCAACCGCCAGGCCGAGCTGCTGCTGGGCCTCGATGCTCCGGGCCGTGGACGCAAGCTCCTGGACGTTGCGCCCGAGATCGCCGCCATCGTCGTCCAGGCCGGCCGCGGCGAAGCCGAGGAAGAGGTGGACGTGGTGCGCGGTCGCGAGACCCGCCGTTTGCGCGTGCGCGTCAGCAGTATCGAGGGCGGCCTGGTGCTGACCTTCGACGACATCACGCGGCTGATGAACGCCCAGCGCAACGCCGCCTGGCGCGATGTGGCGCGCCGCATCGCCCACGAGATCAAGAACCCGCTCACGCCGATCCAGCTGTCGGCCGAGCGCCTGCGCAAGAAGTACCGCAAGGACATCGCGCCCTCGGAGCTGGAGATCTTCGACCGCTGCAACGACACCATCGTCCGCCAGGTCGACGCCATCCGGCAGATGGTGGACGAGTTCTCGACCTTCGCCCGGATGCCGGCGCCGAAGTTCGCCGATCAGGACGCTTCCGAACTGATCCGCGCGGCGGTGTTCGCCCAGCGGGTGGCCAGTCCCGACATCGACGTCGAGCTGGTCGAGCCGGTGCCGGAGGTGCGCCTGCTGGCGGACGAGCGGATGCTGACCCAGGCGCTGACCAACATCCTGAAGAACGCCGCCGAGGCGGTGCATGCCCGTCGGACCGCCAAGCCCCCCAAAGGCAAGGAACGGGGCCGAATCCGGGCGCGGCTGATTTCGGACGACGGCGGCGTGGCGTTCGAGGTCGAGGACAATGGCGTGGGCCTGCCCGCCAAGGACCGCGACCGGCTGACCGAACCCTATGTGACGACGCGCGAGAAGGGGACGGGCCTGGGCCTGGCCATCGTCAAGCGCATCCTGGAAGACCATGGCGGCGAGCTGGAGCTGACCGACGCCCGCGAGGGGCCCGGCGCGCTGGCGACCTTGCGTCTTCCGCCCTCGGCCCGGGGCCGCCCGGCGCCGCAATCTGCAACCGTGACGGCATGAAGGACTAGATGATGGCGTCTGACGTTCTGGTGGTCGACGACGAGGCGGACATCCGCGACCTGGTGGCGGGCATCCTCTCCGACGAGGGCTACGCGGTCCGCACAGCCAATGACTCGGAATCGGCCCTGGCGGCGATCCGCGCGCGCAAACCCGCGCTGCTGATCCTCGATATCTGGATGGCCGGCGGCGGCATGGACGGGCTGGAACTGCTCGACCTGGTCCGCAAGCTCGACGGCGACCTGCCGGTGATCATGATCTCCGGCCACGGCAATATCGAGACCGCGGTCAGCGCCATCAAGCGCGGCGCCTATGAGTTCCTGGAAAAGCCCTTCAAGTCCGACCGGCTGCTGCTGGTGGTGGAGCGCGCGCTGGAGGCGGTGGGCCTACGCCGCGAGAACCGCCGCCTGCGCGCCCAGGCGATCACCCCGGAGGGCATGACCGGCAAGTCCATGGCCGCGCAGCAGTTGCGCCAGATGATCTCCAAGCTGGCCACCGCCAACAGCCGGGTGCTGATCTCGGGCCCGCCCGGCTCCGGCAAGGAGACTGTGGCGCGGCTGATCCACGGCGCGTCCGGCCGGGCGCGCAACGAGTTCGTGCCGATCAGCGCCGCCGGCATGACCCCCGAACGCATGGACGTCGAGCTGTTCGGCCAGGAGGGCGACGACGGCCGTCCGGCCAAGATCGGCGTCTTCGAACGCGCCCACGCCGGCACCCTCTACCTCGACGAGGTGGCCGACATGCCGCGCGAGACGCAGGGGCGCATCCTGCGGGTGCTGGTCGACCAGAGCTTCCGCCGCGTCGGCGGCGATCAGGACGTGCACGTGGATGTGCGCGTGGTGTCGTCCACCTCCCGCGACCTGCGCGAGGAGATCTCCTCCGGGCGCTTCCGCGAGGACCTGTTCCACCGCCTGAACGTGGTGCCGGTGAACGTGCCGGGTCTGTCGGAGCGGCGCGAGGACATCCCGGAGCTGGTCGAGTACTTCATCGAGCGGATCAGCGACGCCACCGGTATGCCGCGCCGCCGGCTGGCCGACGATGCGCTGGCCACCCTGCAGGTCCGCGCCTGGCCGGGGAACCTGCGCCAGCTGCGCAACAACGTGGAGCGCATGCTGATCCTGGCCTCCGGCGCGCCGGGCGACCCGATCACCGCCAACATGCTGCCCGCCGAGGCCATGGTCACCGATCAGGCGATCAGCCTGGGCGCCGAGCGGATGATCGCGCTGCCGCTGCGCGAGGCCCGCGAGGTGTTCGAGCGCGAGTACCTGAACGCCCAGATGCTGCGCTTCTCCGGCAACATCTCGCGCACGGCGGCCTTCATCGGCATGGAGCGCTCGGCTCTGCACCGCAAGCTCAAGTCCCTGGGTCTCTCCGGCGCACGCGCGCTGGAGGAGGAGGTCGGCTGATGGGACGGCTTCGCCAAGGCTTCGCAGGCCACATCCCCAATCCTTCGAAGCTCACGAAGGGAGCGAAGTAGGATGGGGCGGATTGCCTACGTCAACGGCCGCTACGTGCCGCACGGTGAAGCCGTGGTCCACATCGAGGACCGCGGCTACCAGCTGGCCGACGCCATCTACGAGGTCTGGGCGCTGTTCGACGGCAAGCTGGGCGACGCCGAGGGCCATTTCGCGCGCATGGAGCGATCCCTGGGCGAGCTCTCGATCGAAGTCCCCATGAGCCGCGCGGCGCTGACCCTGGTGCTGAGGGAGACCGTGCGCCGCAATCGCATCCGCGACGGCCTGCTTTACCTGCAGATCAGCCGCGGGGTGGCCAGGCGTGACCACGCCTTTCCCAATCCGCCGGTGCGGCCGGCGGTGGTGATGACGGTCAGCTCCGTCGACCGGGCCGCCTCCGAGGCGCGCGCCGCCAAGGGCGTCACGGTGGTGACCACGCCGGAGAATCGCTGGGGACGCTGCGACATCAAGACAGTGGGCCTGCTCCCCAACGTGTTGGCCAAGCAGAAGGCGCGCGCCGCCGGCGCCGCCGAGGCCTGGTTCGTCGATGAGCTGGGCTTCGTCACCGAGGGCGCCTCATCCAACGCCTGGATCGTCGATGGGGAAGGCCGCCTCCGCACCCGCGACACCAACGCCAACATCCTGCGCGGCGTCACCCGCCATACCCTGCTGGAGGTGATCCGCAACGAGGGCCTGGAAGTCGACGAGCGCCCGTTCACCCCGGCCGAAGCCGTGGCGGCCAGGGAGGCGTTCATCACCGGCGCAGGCACCTTGGTGCTGCCAGTGATCGCCGTGGACGGCAAGCCGGTAGGCGAAGGAAAGCCCGGACCAGTGGCGGCGCGGCTTCGGCGTCTCTATATCGAGCAGGCGAAGGCCGCGGCCGTCTGAGCCGCGCCCTCGTGATTGCGCCTGTCGCAAATCCGGGTCTAGCTAACTTCCGTGTGTGGGCGACGCCTTGGTCGCCCGATCAGAACAAAAGGGCGAAAAGCCGTGAGCGAAAAGAAACAGAACCTTCAGGACACGTTCCTGAACAGCGTCCGCAAGTCGAAGACCCCTCTCACCATCTTCCTGGTCAATGGCGTGAAGCTGCAGGGCGTCGTGAGCTGGTTCGACAATTTCTGCGTGCTGCTTCGCCGCGACGGCCAGTCGCAACTGGTCTACAAGCACGCCATCTCCACCATCATGCCGGCTCAGCCCGTCCAGCTGTATGAGCCCGGCGAAGACGAGAGCGATTGAAGTCCTCCAAATCTGTTGACCGCGAGGCGCCGGCCCAGGGCGCCATCGTCATCCACCCCGACCGCGACGGCAAAGGTGTCTCGCGGAGCGCGCAGGCGCGCCTGGAAGAGGCCGTGGGCCTGGCGCTCGCCCTCGACCTTGAGGTCCGCGAAACCCTCATCGCCAATCTGCGCCAGATCACGCCCGCCACCCTGTTCGGCAAGGGCAAGGTGGCGGAGATCGGCGGCATGATCGAGCTGGCCGAGGCTGACGTCGCCGTCGTCGACGACGCGCTGACGCCGGTTCAGCAGCGCAACCTGGAGAAGGCCTGGAACTGCAAGGTCATCGACCGCACGGGCCTCATCCTGGAGATCTTTGCCCGCCGTGCGCGGACCCGAGAGGGCCGTTTGCAAGTCGAGCTGGCGCGCCTGTCCTACGAACGCTCGCGCCTGGTGCGCACCTGGACCCACCTGGAGCGCCAGCGCGGCGGCTTCGGCGTCATGGGCGGTCCGGGTGAAACCCAGATCGAGACCGACCGGCGGCTGATCGCCGACAAGATCCGCAAGCTGAAGCTTGAACTGGACGAGGGCGCCGCACGCGCACCCTGCAGCGCTCCGCCCGCAAGCGGCATCCGTACCCGACGGTGGCGCTGGTCGGCTACACCAACGCCGGCAAGTCGACGCTGTTCAACCGGCTGACCCGGGCCGAGGTGATGGCCGAGGACATGCTGTTCGCGACCCTCGATCCGACGCTGCGGATGCTGAAGTTGCCGGACGGACGGCCGGCGATCATGTCCGACACCGTGGGCTTCATCTCCGATCTGCCGCACGAACTGGTCGAGGCCTTCCGCGCCACGCTGGAAGAGGTCAAGGAGGCCGACGTCGTGCTGCACGTTCGCGACATCGCCAGCGCCGAGAGTAACGCCCAGGCCAGCGACGTCCGCGAAGTGCTCACCCGCCTGGGTGTCGACATGGAAGACCGCGCCATCGTCGAGGTCTGGAACAAGATCGACCTCCTGCCCGTCGACGACCGCGCGGTGGTGCGCGGGGACGCCCGACGCGCGCATCCGCCGGCGATCCCGCTGTCGGCCGTGACCGGCGAGGGCTGCGACGACCTGCTGGAGGCGGTGGCGACCCTGGTCGACGAGGCGCCGCCGGTGGACGTCTACGCCCCGGTGGGCGAGGGCGCGGCGATCGCCTGGCTCTACCGCCACGGCCGCGTGCTGGAACGTCACGAAGGCAAGGATGGCTCGGTGCGCCTGGCCGTCAGCCTGTCACCCCAGGCCCTGGGCCAATTCGAGCAGCAGTTCCCGGCCGCCGAGGTTAGGACCCACTAGTCGGCGCTACGCTGGCGCACCCCGATCGTCTAGTCCTGCGCCAGGGGATCCCATGACGCTGAGCCGACCGCTTCTCGCCACACTCCTGATCAGCATGGCGATCGCCGCCATCGCGCCCTTCGATGTGGCGTTCACAGCGGCGACCTTTGGCTCGCCCCTGCTGCGAATGGCGCTGATCGCGAGCCTCGCGCTGATCGGCGCCTTTTCGGCGGACCGGGCCGGCTTTCAGTTGGCCGGACACGATGTCCATCGATCGATCCTGGTGGGATCGGCAGCGGCCATCGTCGTCGCGATCTATGTGATTGCTCTCGACGCTTTCATGTTCCGGAGCAGCCTGCCGGCCTCATACGTCCAGTTCATCAAATACACCTCCCTGCAGGAGCGCCTGGCCTACTTCATGCTGCGGGCGTTCAACGAGAACGTCATTTATCGACTGTTCGTGTTTTCAACTGCGACCTACGCCATTTCGCGCATCAGAGGCGTGAAGGCGTCTGAACTCGCCCCCGCTCTCGTGTGGGGCGTGATGATCGCCACTCAGCTGCTGAATATCAGCTTGAATGTCATCCTGCAGCCCTCCGCCCCACTGACTCCGATGGCGCTGGTCTATGACGTCCTGCGCTATGTCGCGCCTGGCGTCCTGTGGGCGTGGCTGTTCCGGCGCTACGGCTTCATGACCGCGGAGATCGCGTCCGTCGGATGTCACGTCTTCCTGCAGCCCGCCCTGGGCTGGCTCATTTAGCCGGGTCCGGATCCCGATCAAGCTCGGCGACCGACGAACGCGGCCGCTTCGCGCGCCAGGGCGTCCCAATCGGCGCTCATCTTGGCGAGCACCCATTCCTTCATCGGCCGGCCCTTGTTGGCGTCGAAGGCCGCGCCGTCACCCGCGGCGATCAGGGCCGCCACGCGCTCGGCCGGCAATTTCAGGAGCAGCACCTCGCCGCGCACGGCGGCGAACAGCTTGCCGCCGACCATCAGCGAGTCGCGCGAAAAGCCCCGGCTTTCCGACAGGGTCACCCCCGGCTCCTCCAGCAGCGCGTCCGTCAAGGCGCCGAAGCGTTCCGCCGGCGTGGTCATTCCGCCGCCTTGGCTCGTTCCGCCGCCTTCGCCTCGTCCCACAGCGCGTCCATCTCGGCGAGATCGGACTGGTCCGGGGTCTTGCCGCGCTCGGCCAGCACCTTTTCGACGTACTGGAAGCGGCGCACGAACTTGGCGTTGGTGAAGCGCAGAGAATCTTCCGGGTCGACGTCCAGGGTGCGGGCGAGGTTGGCGACGACGAACAGCACGTCGCCCATCTCCTGGCGGGCCTTTTCCAGGTCCCCGGCGGCGATCTCGGCCTTCAGCTCGGCGAACTCCTCGTCCAGCTTATCAACCACGTGGCTGATGTCCGGCCAGACAAAGCCCACGCCAGCGGCCCGCTTGGAGAGCTTCACCGCCCGGGTGAGGGCCGGCAGGCCCACGGGCACGTCATCGAGCAACGACGCGGCGCGGCCTTTCTTCGCCCGCTCGGCGGCCTTCAGGGTCTCCCAGCCGCCCTTCTGTTCGGCCAGCGAGCCGTAGGTCTCTTCGGCGAAAACGTGTGGATGTCGGCGGACCATCTTGTCGTTGATCGCCCGGGCGACGTCCTCGAAGGCGAAGGCCCCTTGTTCCTCCGCCATGCGGGCGTGGAACACCACCTGCAGCAACAGATCGCCCAGCTCCTCCTTCAGGTCGGACAGGTCGTTGCGCTCGATGGCGTCGGCGACCTCATAGGCCTCTTCCACGGTGTAGGGCGCAATGGTCGCGAAGGTCTGCTCCTGGTCCCAGGGGCAGCCGTCGGCCGGATCGCGCAGCCTCGCCATGATCGCCAGCAGCCGGTCGATGGGCCGCAGGGTCTCGGGCGGGGCAGGGCGCGTCATGGGCGAATGAGACCCTGCGCCGCGGCCGCGCGCAAGGCAGGCGCGGCGGGTTTCAGGCGGGCGTCGGCTCAGCCGCAGTCGCCGGTCCGGGCGGCGGCTTCACCAGCAACATCAGGAACGGCAGGCCGGCGTGGATGACCATAAGCCACCACAGGCTGTGGGTCGCCACATAGGCCAGGGTGAAGATCAGCGCCGAAACCAGGCTGCCGGCGAATTGTTTGACGTCCTTGTAGCCGTGCGCGACCCCGTAGGCCGCGGCGGCGACCAGCACGGCCAGGGGCGTTCCGAGGGAAGGCGAAAGCGCCCACAACAGATACCCGCGATAGAGCACTTCCCAGGAAAACCCGATCAGCAGGCTCATAATCACGAATCCCGCGAGCTCGGTGCGCGTCGTCGGCAGCAGATCGAGGGCGGCGGGCGGGCGGCCATCGGCGGCCTTCATGCGTCGCATTCCAGGCGCCATGGCGGCAAGGCCGATGACCGCAATGCCGAGCCCGATCATGCCGGCCAGCGGCAGGCCAAGACCCAGGGCGGCCCACGACCGGCCCCGATAGATCCAGACCGCCAGAACCGGGACCATCAACAGAAGCGCCATGACGATGGTGCGCAGATAGTTGCGCAGCTTCGACGCCTTGGGCGCGCCGCGCCGCTTCAGGCTGCGCCACAGCTGGTAGGCGGGCACGAGAACGACCAGGCAGGCGATCAGCACGAGATCGGGCGTCATGGCGTCCCTGGCTCCACAGCCAAGCTAAGGAGCGCCGCGCCGCAGCGCCGGGCAAGCGATGAAATCAGGCGAACTCAGTGATCCGACGGCGCCTTGCCGCGCCCCAGCTCATAAGCGAACTGCTCGAAGGTGTTCTCGGCGTCCGTCCAGATGCCGCCCCGCGCGGACCAGCGGATGTCCGGCTCGGTGTAGCTGTAGCGGAGCGGCGTGATCTTGCCGTCGGGGCTGATCGCGCGTCCTTCGATTCTGGCGCCGCCGATGCCGAAGCTGCGCATGGAGAGACCGGGCGTGTCGCCGAGCTGTTTGAACGTCGGACGGTTGGGCGTGGCGTCGGTGAGCACCAGCTCGATCCGCGCGCCGTCATAGGCGTCGGTCTTGGCCAGCTTGCGCTCGACGGTGGTCTGCAGGGTCTTGGCCAGGTCGTTGACGTCGCGCTCACCGAGCGTCTTGGCGGCCTTGGCCTGCAGTTCGGGCCCGATGCTGACGCTCACCGAAGCCGGGGTGGCCAAGGCGGCCGTGGCGCTGAGCAGCCCGGCGGCCGTCGCAAGGAACAGAGTTCGCATGGTCATTTCTCGCATCTCGCCCTCTGACCTAAGGTAAGCCTGTCGCGCCGGCGCGCAAGGCGTAGCCAGTCTAGTTGCTGCGATGGAAGCCGACGCTGCGGCCAAGGGCGGCGCTGTCGTAGAGCTCGCCGGCGCGGACGACCTTGGTCACGCGGCGCAGGTCGCTGATATTGTTCAGAGGATCGCCCTTCACCAGCATCAGGTCGGCGCGCTTGCCGACCTCCACGGACCCGGAGTCGCGGTCGAGCCTCATGGCCCGCGCCGCGCCAAGGGTCGCGGTCTGGATCGCGGCCATCGGCGGCAGGCCGGCCTGGACATAGAGCTCCAGCTCGCGATCGATTCCATAGCCGATCAGGCCGGTGTCACTGCCCGCCACGATAGGCACGCCGGCGTCATAGAGCGCCTTGATCACCCGACCGTTGGCCGCCAGCCGCGCGCGGAAGCGGGCTTCGTCGACCGTGCCGCCCATGGCTTCGAACTTTGACGCCAGCACGAACGGCGCGGCGTCGACGCCAGGTTCGAAGGACGCCGCACGCACCGACTTCGGATGCCCGCCCATCTCGCCCCAGCCGTCGGTGGGGTCGACCACGATCTGGCGAGCTTTCATCAAGGCGATCAGTCGTTTGGCGCGATCTGATGAGAGGTCCACGGGCCCGTTGCTCCCCTCGGGCAGCATGGCGCGGGTGACGAACTGCAGGTGGTTGATCTGGTCCATGCCGTCTTCGATGCCGCCGAAGGCGTCGACCGCGGCGGGCACGTGGCCGGTCACCGTCAGCCCGCGGCGGTGCGCCTCGGCGCTGATCGCGGTCAGCACGTCGGGCTTCAGCTGGGTGTAGACCTTGATCTGCTGGAAGCCGGCGTCGGCGTAGCGGTCGACCGCCGCCACGCCCTGGGCCGGGGTCTCGGCGTCCACAGCGCCGAAGGCGAGGGGACCGCCCGCGTCGATCAGCCCGGCCAGCAGCAGGCGCGGTCCCAGGGCGTGCTCGCGCGCGATCTTGGCGCGCACCGCGGTCAGGAAGCCGAACTCGCCGCCGCAGTCCCGCGCCGTGGTGACGCCCGCCGCCAGCAGGGCCGGGCCGAATTCCACGCCGGAATAGTGCGAGTGCATCTCCCAGAGGCCGGGGAGGAGCGACTGGCCCTCGGCGTGGATCACCTTGATCCCGGCGGGCAGGGACGTGGCGGCGCGCGCGCCGGCCGCCACGATCCGTCCGCCGCGGACAATCACCACGGAATCGGGGAGAGCCGGCGCGCCGGACCCGTCGATCAGCCGCGCGCCCACGATGGCGAAGGCGCCGGTCGCTTCCGGCCGCACCTGGCGGTCGAGTTCGTCCAGATCGGCCATCTCCTGGCGCACGCCGCTGGCGACCAGCCGATTGAAGGCCGGGCGGTAGGCCTCCAGCACCTGCTCCTGCGGCAGGCCGCCGGCGAAGGTCATCACCGCGGCCAGCCGCCCCTGAGCGTCCATCCAGAGGATCTCACGGCCGAACAGCAGGTTCGCCACCGTGTAGCGCGTGAGCTTCACCGCACCGCCGGGCAGGGTCACGGTCTCGGACCCGACGCGGCGGATTTCCAGCGGTGGCGCCTGTTCGCTGGCGCGCAGCAGCGGCAGGGCCGCCGGTTCGCCGTGCGCCAGCCAGTAGCGCATCATCATCATCTGCAGGGCCGCCGGCATGGCCGAATAGCCGACATAGGCCGTCCTGGGCCGCGCGAAGGTGCGATGCCCGCCCGGCTCGGTGACGGTGACGCTGTCGACGCCGACCTCCGTGCGCCAGACTTCATCGGCCGGCGCGCCGGCGCGCTGCTGTTCGAGGAACACCGGCGCGAGGGCCGGCCCCGTCTTCAACGTCCAGACGCTCGCCCGTGTCGAACCGCGGTCGGAGAGGGTGGCGCCGATGGTCATCACCGAGCCCCGCGGCCCGGCGCCGCTCAAGCTGTAGGTCTCGGACCCGATCTCATGCAGCAGCGAATAGGTGGCGTAGCGGCCCTGCTCCTCGGCCGGCGGCGCGGCGGCCTTGGCGAGCCCCGACGTCGTCGACGCCGACGCCAGAAGGCTGAGCACGATGGCGAAGGCGGCGCGGCGCATGGCGTCTCGATCTCTGGGGAACGGCAGGGCCCCGGTGTAGCCAGAGCCAGGCCAAAACAACAGCGGCGGCACCCTAATCGCCGCCAGGCGCCAGCTTGGTCTCCGGATCCTGCCCCAGCGCCTCACGGACCGTCTCCACCGGCGGCTGGGCCGAGGTGGTGAAGCTCAGGCGATGGCCATCCATACGCCAGCCGTTCATCCCCACAAACTGCGGCGCAGACGGGCCGGCCGAGAGATCGGCGCGCGGCTCGTTCATCCACAGGCGGTATCGGGTGTTGGGAAGCACCAGGCAGGGTGTACGCACCGTGCGTCGGTCGAAGCTCATCAGAAAGCGCTGCTGCGCGCCGCTCTCATCGCAGGGATTGTGCGCGGGGTCCGCGGCCGCGAAATAGCCGGCGCAGCTCATCGGCTGATCGAACGTCACCCGGATGATCAGCAGCCCTGGCGCCACGACGGCGTCGGCGGCGGGATAGGTGCTGACAACCCGCGGCGGGTGGGCGCGGCGGTCGATCTCCGGCGCAACGCACTTGATCTTGCCGACCACATCGACCTCGGAAACCATCGTCGGCTTGCGCGGTGCGATTACCACCAGCTCCGAGACCGTGGGCGGTTTCGCCGCCACGACCACTAGCTCGGACACGGTCGCGCCGGTGGCGGCGCTGACGACGGCGGCGGTCGCGGTTTCCGGCTTGGCGGCGACGGGCGGCTCCGCGGCGCCCGAGCCCGCCGGTAAGCTCAGGATGGCGAGGCCGAACAGAAGGGTCTTCGGGAAGGTCATGAATCCAGCGCCACGATCTGCGCTCATCCAGGCTGCGCCGTGTTGCGGTGTTATTTCGACGGTGGAGGGGCGGCGGCGAGAAGATCGCGCCGCCCGGCTACATCCATTTCTCGCCTAAGGAAGATTATCGGAAATATTTCTAGGCGAGACGGCCGCTCACTTGGGTTTGCGGAACTTGTAGAGGAACTGATCGGTCTTCCCCCGGATCGCCGGATTGAACACCATCTTGTCGTGGGCGTCGTCCGGATTGGCCAGCACCTTGCTCTCGCCGTCGAACTTGAAGCCCGCCGCCGCCATGTCGGCCTTCACCCGCGCCGGATCGATCCGGTGCAGCGTCTCGGTGACATTCATCTCTGCGCCGGCCACCGCCGCATGGTCCAGGATCACGAACACGCCGCCGGGCTTCAGCGCCGCATAAACCTGCTTGTTGAACGCCGGCACGTCGGCCGGTCCCATGAACTTGTCGTAGAGGTCGTGGTAGTTCTGGCGGATGAACACCACGTCCAGGCCCTTTGGCAGGTCCATGGCGTTGGTCGGCGGCGACGTGACCTCGATGTTGTGATCCGCCGTTGCGGCCGCCAGGGCCTGCATGCCAGTCAAGGCCGTCGGGTGCGCCTTCACCACCTCGGCGACCTCGACGGCGTAGACCTTGCCTTTGGGGCCCACAGCCATGCTGAGCGCGCGGGTGAACTTCCCGGGCACGATGTCGGCCACCTTGTCGCCGGGCTTCACGCCCATGAACTTGATGACCTCAGGCCCCTTGAGCGACGGATCGCTCACCGCGTCCGGCGGCGGACCGGCGGCTGGGGCCTGGGCGATCGCCGGGGCGCCCATCATCAGAGCGAGACCAAAGGCGATCGCCGTCGCGCGCATGTAAGTCATTTGACCCTCCCAAATCCTGTTGGCGCCAAGCTGAACCGGTTGGGCGTCCCGCACAATCCCGGTCCAGGGCTCTTAGCCGAGGACGATCTCGCCACTGGCGATCCGACTCAAGGTTTCGACGAAGAATGCGGGCTCCAGGCCCGTGATCCGGGCTTCCAGGCTCTCGGCGGTGTCGCCGGGTTCCACCGGCGCGCGCATCCGCGCGATCGCCGGCCCGCGGTCGTATTCCTCGTCGACCAGGTGGATGCAGATGCCGCTTTCCGCGACGCCCGCGGCGATCACCGCCTCGTGGACGCGCCGGCCGTACATGCCGTGGCCCCCGAACGCAGGCAGCGGGCCCGGGTGGATGTTCAGGATGCGCCCGGCGTAACGGCTCAGGGTCTTCGGCCCCAGCTGCCGCAGATAGCCGGACAGCACGATCAGTTCGACGCCATGATCGGCCATGGCCTGCGCCAGCCGGTCGTCGGCCGCGTCCGGGTCGGCCTGAGTGGCGATGGTGAGCGCCGGGATCCCCGCCTCGCCCGCGAACGCCAGCGCCGGCGCGCTCCTGTTGTTGCTGACCAGCAGCCGCGGCTCGGCGGGCAGATCTCCGGCCTGGATCGCGGCCACGATGGCGCGGGCGCTGGAGCCATTTCCGGACGCGAGGAAACCGATCTTAAGCGGCGAATTAATCACACTAAATTGCCATCTATTTCATGTTGAAAGCGAAGTCCGTCATACCCCGGCTCGACACCCGCCGGCAGTTCGCCCTCCAGCGTCTCATAGTCCAGATCGATATGCAGGTTGGTCAGGATCGCCCGACGCGGCTTCAGGCGGTCGATCCACTCCAGCGTCCGCTCCAGATGCGCGTGGGTCGGGTGCGGCAGGTAGCGCAGGGCGTCGACGATCCAGACGTCCAGCCCCGCCAGCGCCGCGAACGCCGCCTCGTCCAGGTTCACCACATCGCTGGAATAGGCCACGCCGCCGAACCGGTAGCCTACAGAGCGCACCCCGCCGTGGTCCTGATCGAAGGTGGTCACCGGAATAGCGCCGGAAGGTCCGTCCACGGCCCAAGCCACGCCATGCGCCGGAATGGCGCGGCGCTCACAGATGGCCGGATAGCCGCCCTCCGGCTCGAAGATGTAGCCGAAGCGCCGCATCATGGAGGCGTCCGTCTCGCGATCCATGTGGCAGCCGATCTTGGCCCGCTGGCGGATGAAGAAGGCCCGCACGTCGTCGACGCCGTGCACCTGGTCGGCGTGGTCGTGGGTCAGGAGGATGCCGTCCAGGCGCCTCGCGCCCGCCTGCGCCGTCTGCAGCCGCAGGTCCGGCGAGGTGTCGACAATGGCCGTGGTCTCGGTCTCGGCCCCCTGCCCCAAACGCCGGACGAGGAGGGAACAGCGCGAGCGTTGGTTCTTCGGGTTGGCCGGGTCGCAGGCGCCCCAGTCGCCGTCGGCGCGCGGCACGCCGCCGGAAGAGCCGCAGCCCAGAAGGGTGAATTCCAGAGTCGCGGTCATGGCCCCAACACCACTTGGCGAGGGATCCGGTCGAACAGCGCGAAGAAGGCGTCCTCGGTCCGGGCTTCCGCCTCTTCCAGCGACCAGCCGCGGACCTCCGCCAGCTTGGCCAGGACATGCGGCAGGAAGGCCGGCTCATTGCGCCGCCCTCGATAGGGCGCGGGCGCCAGGTAGGGGCAATCGGTCTCGACGATGATCCGGTCGGCCGGCATGTCGCGGATCACCGCGCGCACGTCCTCGGCGGCCTTGAAGGTGGCGATCCCCGAGACCGAGAACCAAGCCCCCAGCGCCGCCGCCCGCTGCGCCAGCGCCGGCCCGGAAGTGTAGCAGTGCATCAGGATGCGGAACGGGCCCTTGGCATATTCCTCTTCCAGGATGTCGCCCATCACCTCGTCGGCCTCGCGGGTGTGCACCACCAGCGGCAGGCCGGTCGCGCGCGCCGCCGTCGCATGGGCGCGGAACACCTGGGCCTGGATATCGCGCGGGCTGAGGTCGTAGTGGAAGTCGAGGCCGCACTCGCCGATGCCCACGACCCGCGGATCGGCGGCGATGGCGATCAGGGTCTCCGCGGCCAAGCCCGGATCTTCCTTGGCTTCGTGCGGGTGCGTGCCCACCGTGGCCCAGATGTCCGGCTGCTCGGCGAGCGCGCGGACCTTGTCGTAGTTCGAGACCTTGTCGCAGATATTGACCATCAGCCGCACGCCGGCGGCGCGGGCGCGCTCGATCACCGCCTCGCGGTCTTCATCGAACTGGGGGGCGTGCAGGTTGACGTGGCTGTCGATCAGCATGGCCCCGTCTAGGCCGCGCGCGCCGCCTGACGCAACTCCCCCAGCACCGTGAACAGGGCGTCGGCGCGGTCGAGGTTGAGCGCTTCGACGTCGCGGCCCAGCCGCTGCAGGGTCTCCCAGGCGCGGGCCCAGCCGTCGAGGCCGCCGTTCCCCTGCCCGGCGCGCCCCATTTTTGCTCGTGTTGCGGCGAAGCCGTGCACCCGCTCGCCCAGGCGGTCGAACAGCAGGTCGAACTGCGCCTGGCCTTCGCCGCCGCGGAACCGGTCGGCCAGCGATAGCGCCAGCGCTTCGTCCAGCCGCGGCAGGCCGTCGAACAGGGCGCGCGCGGCGTCGTCCATGGCGATCGCGCCCTGCCCCGCCAGCGCCCAGGCCCGGCCGGGCGCGCCGCCGGCCATCCGCGCCAGACGTAGGGCGTCCTCGGCGCTGACATCCTCGCGTTCACGTACGAACGCAGCGGCGTCTTCCAACGCCAACGGCTGGAACGCGAGCCGACGGCAGCGCGAACGGATGGTCGGCAGCAGGCGGCCCGGCGCGTGGCTGACCATCAGCAGCACACCGTGCGGCGGCGGCTCCTCCAAGGTCTTCAGGATGGCGTTGGCGGCGTTGACGTTCAGGTCGTCGGCCGCGTCGATGATCGCCACGCGGTGCGGCGCGCTGGCCGGCGACTTGGAGAAGAATTCCGACAGGCCGCGGGCTTCGTCCACCGGGATCACCTTGCGGACCTTGCCGGTCTCGTCGGCGCGCTCCAGCACGAAGAGGTCTGGATGCGAGCGGGCGATGATCTGGCGGCTGACCGGATGATCCGGGCTCGCGCCCAGAATGCCATGCGCGGGGTCCGGCGGCGCGCCCAGCAGCCGGCGCGCGGCGCGGAAGGCGAAGGTCGCCTTGCCGACGCCCTCCGGTCCGGTCAGCAGCCAGGCGTGGTGCAGCCGCCCGCAGGCGCGGGTGGCCTCGAACGCCTCCTCGGCGGCTTCATGGCCCTGGAGATCGAAGACCTCGCGCGGCGGACGGATCTCAGCCATGGACCGCGAGCCGGTCGTTCACCGCCGCCCAGACCCGCGCCTCGACCTCGTCCAGGGAGCCCGTGGCGTCGATGATCGCGCAACGGCCCGGCTCCGCCTTGGCGATGGCCAGGAAGCCCTCGCGCAGCCGCTCGTGGAAGGCCTGCCCCTTGGACTCAAAGCGCATCTCGGTCCCGGCGCGGATATGTGCCCGTTCCAGCCCCACCTCGACCGGCAGGTCGAAGATCAGCGTCAGGTCCGGCCGCGTGTCTTCCAGGATCCAGGTCTCCAGCGCCGCGATCAGCTCCGGCGCCGTGCCGCCCGCCGCGCCCTGATAGGCGCGCGTGGAATCGGCGAAGCGGTCGCAGACCACCCAGGCGCCACGCGCGAGGCCCGGGCGGATCACCCGCTCCACGTGGTCGCGCCGCGCGGCGTACATCAGGAGCGTCTCTGTGACCGGGCTCCAGCGGTCGGCGGCGCCTTTCAGAACCAGCTCGCGGATCGCTTCGGCGCCCGGAGAACCGCCCGGCTCGCGCGTGGCCACGACTTCGCGGCCGCCAGCCTGCAGACGTGCGACCAGACGCTTGAGCTGGGTGGATTTCCCGGCCCCCTCGCCGCCCTCGAAGGTGATGAACCTGCCCTTGGACACCGGCCCAAAATGGCCGGTTCGCATCTAAAGTCTAGGGCCGCAGGACGCGGGCGTCCGCAAAGCCGATCCCGGCCACCTTGTCGCGCAGGGCGTAGGCCTCCGCCTCATCCGCCGGCCCGGGCAAGGTCACGCGATAGAGCGTCTGGCCGCCGCGTTCGAAGGGCTCGATCGTGGCGGTTCCGGCGGCGGCCAGCTGGGCCACGGCTTTTCGGGCGTGGTCCTGATCGCCGAAGGCCCCGGCCTGGATGCGGAACGCGCCTGCCGCGCCGGCCTCGTGGAAGCCGTCGCCGTGGAAGTCGGCGACCGCCGGTTCGGGCGCCGATGCGGCGGGCCTCGCCGATGGCAGCGGCGCCAGCGTCGCCACCGATACGGCTTCCGGCGGCTTCACCAGAGGCTTCGGCGCCGGCGCATCCTGTGTGGCGTCGGCGAAGATGTCTTCATCGGCAGGGCGTCGCGAACTGGCGGCGACGGGGATGACGGGCGGCAGCGTCGCCTTGGCATAGCGCACGCCGGCGTCCGGTCCGCCCAGTGGCGCCGGGCCCACGTAGCGCACCCGCACATGGGCCGTGCCGGCGCGGTCGTAGCCGAGCTCGCGGGCTGCGGCGTGGCTCAGATCGATGACGCGCCCGCCGAAGAACGGCCCGCGGTCATTCACCCGCACCACCAGCTTTCGGCCGTTGTCGAGGTTGGTCACCTCCACCATCGACGGCAGCGGCAGGGTCGTGTGCGCCGCCGAGAACTGGTTCATGTCGAAGATCTCGCCGTTGGCCGTCGCCTTCAGCTGGAACGCGTCGCCGTACCAGGAGGCGATCCCGGTCTCGTCATAGTGCGGCTGTTCGTGCGGCACGTACCAGATGCCGGCCACCTGATAGGGCGCGTTGGTGCCGTGAGCGCCCGGATTGGCGGGCGGCCGCACGGCCGAGCCCTGCGCGCCCTCGCGCACCGCATATTTCGGCGTGATCGTCGAACAGGCTGCCAGCGAGGCTCCGGCCACCAACATCAAGGCCCAACGGCCGAACCGAACCACCTGCCCGCGATCCATGGCGAAATCCCCGCTGCTTGCCCCGCGAGAGACCAGGGTGCGGCCCGAAGCTTTCGTCAGGGTTAACTGGACCTTGCCACGGTTGCCGCGGACCCCGGGCGCCGCTACCCATGACGAAGCAGAATGGGGATGGCGTATGCGTGGAATGACAGGGCTCGCGGCGATTGGCGTGCTGGCCGCAGCGATGCTCGCCACCCCTGCCCTGGCCGCCAAGCCTGCGGGCAAACAGGCAGGCCCTTGCGTCGAGGCCACCATGGCCTGCACCGAGTGGGTCACCCTGGGCAAGGACGGCGGCCGCTCGCTGATCTATCGCAGCCTGCCGCTGACCAAGCCGAACCCGCACGTGCGCCGCGCGCTCATCATGGTCCACGGCACTCTGCGCAACGCCGACCACTATTTCACCACGGCGACCGGCGCGGCGTTCCTGGCCAAGGCGTTGGACGACACCATCGTCATCTCGCCCGCCTTCCACTCCGCCGAGGGCGGCTGCAAGGACGCGCTGGCGCCCCACGAGATCAGTTGGAGCTGCGGCGGCGACAGCTGGCGCTCCGGCGGCGTGGCCGCCAGTGACAAGACCCTCGCCTCCTTCGATTTCGTCGACGAGATCCTGCGCCGGCTGGCGGACAAGAAGGTGTTCCCCAACCTGAAGGGCATCGTCGTCGCTGGCCACTCCGCCGGCGGCCAGTTCGTCGCTCGCTACCAGATGGCCAACCGGGTGCACGAGACCCTGGGCGCGCCCGTGACCTATGTGGTGGCCAACCCCTCCAGCTACGCCTGGCCCGACGCCACCCGGCCGCTGCCGGAGGGCGACGCCGCGCCCGCCGCCGCGGTGAAGGGCTGGGAGAGCGAGACGGTCCATACCGACTTCAAGTACGGCGCCTTCGACGCATCCAAGGCGCCCAGCTACGACCGCTGGCCCTTCGGCCTGGAACAGCTGAGCGGCTATGCCGCCAAGGAAACGCCGGACCAGTTGCGCGCCCAACTCGCCGGCCGCCCCACCACCTATCTGCTGAGCCAGGTCGACACCCTGCCGCTGGGCGGTTTCGACGGCTCGGCCAACGCCATGGCCCAGGGCGCCACGCGGCGCGCCCGCGGCGAAGCTTTCGTGAAGTATCTCTCTGAACACCTTGGTGGGAAACAGAAAACCCTGATCGTGCCGGAGTGCGGCCACAACGACCGCTGCGTCTATACGACCGACGACGTGCTGAAGGTGATCTTCCCGGCCCTCTGATCTACGGCCCTTGCCAAGTGCGGCGAAGTCGCAGGAAGTGCTCCCAGGTCCGCGCCAGACGGACCGGCGGAGGAGACTTGGCCCATGCGTTTCGGCATCTTCTACGAGCACCAGCTCCCCAAGCCGTGGAATGACGGCGACGAGGCGCGCCTCTTCCACCAGGCGCTGGAGCAGGTCGTGCTCGCCGACCGCCTGGGCTACGACTACGCCTGGGAGGTCGAGCACCATTTCCTGGAGGAATATTCGCACTCCTCCGCGCCGGAGGTGTTCCTGGCGGCCTGCGCGGCCCTGACCAAGACCATCCGCGTCGGCCACGGCATCCGCCAGGTGATCCCCAACTACAACCATCCGGCCCGCACTGCCGAGGGCTTGGCGACCCTCGACATCGTCTCTAATGGCCGCCTCGACTTCGGCATCGGCGAAGGCGCCACGCGGCTCGAACTGGGCGGCTTCGCCATTCCCGCCAAGGAAAAGCGCGCCCTGGCGCTCGAAGCCGCCGAACAGATCGCCAACATGCTGGTGATGGACCCCTACCCCGGCTTCCAGGGCCAGGGCTTCTCCTTCCCCTGCCGCAACGTGGTGCCCAAACCGATCCAGAAACCGCATCCGCCGATGTGGATGGCCTGCACCAACCGCGACACCATCAAGGTCGCCGCCTCGATCGGCGTGGGCGCCCTGGCCTTCTCCTTCGTCGATCCGGAGGAGGCTCAGGCCTGGGCGGAAATCTACTACGGCATCATCAGGTCCGACGACTGCGTCCCCATCGGCCACGCCGTGAACGCCAACCTGGCCATGGTCTCCAACTTCTCGGTCCACCCCGACCGCGCCGAGGCGATCCGCCGGGGCCAGGAAGGCTTCGAGTTCTTCAGCTATGCGGTCAACGCGCTGGTGGCCCACGACGCCATCCCCGGCCGCTCGACCCTGTTCGCGGATTTCCAGAAGTCCCGCGCCCGCAGCGACGAGGAGATCATCGCCGCCTCGAAGGCCGCTGCCCGCAACGCCAACGGCATCGGAACCCCCGCCGACATCCGCGACCACGTCCGCGCCTTCCGCGACGCCGGCGTCGACCAAGTGATCTTCCTGCAGCAGGCCGGTCGCAACAAGCACGAGCATATCTGCCAGTCGCTGGAGCTGTTCGCCGCCGAGGTGATGCCCGAGTTCAAGGCCGAGGTCGCCGAGCGCGAGGCCAGGAAGGCCGCCGAACTCGCGCCCTACATCGCCGCCGCCATGGCCCGCAAACGCTGGATGGCGCCCCTCGCCGACGCGGACATCCCAGTGGTGCCGGCGTCACGGGCCAAGGCGCAGATCAATGAGGTGTTGAAGTAGTGGCGGACGGGGTGTCAGCGACACCCCAGCCTCAAACAGGCTCAGCCATGCTCATTTCCGAATTGGCCTACATGGCAGGCGCTGCGTGAGCGGTTCAACTCGGCTCACCAAGGCTCATCCGTCCTCACTCCTGAGTTGGGGTGGGTTTTGGGGTGGAGGGCCTGATGGCGCGAACCCAAAACAAGCTCACGGCGCGCTTCGTGGCCTCGGTCCAGAAGCCCGGACGACACAGCGACGGCGCCGGCCTCTACCTGGTCGTGGATCGGGCTGGGGCAAGGCGCTGGGCCTTCCTCTTCCGCCAAGACGGAAGGCTCAAAGAGATGGGCCTCGGCAGCGCACTTTCCGTGAGCCTACGAGATGCGGGTATCGGCGAAGAACGAGGCGCCGCATCCCTGATCGGCCTACTGGCCTGTTCACGGCCAACGATCGCGACAGAGGACTCGCCGCGCTCAACTCCTCCGCGCTAAGCTTCTGTGTCGAGGAGTGGCCGCGTGACAGAAGACGAGACACTGGCTCAGCAGTTCGAGGCGCTCGGCGAGGTTCAGGTTCGCTGGCACATTGCCCACAAGCGTTTCGGGGACCCAAACGGGTGGAAACAGCGTGCCGCTGAGGAGTGGGTTCGCCAAAAGGACGCTGAACGAGCTGCCGAGCTCCAAGCTGTAGAGTTGCAGGTGCAAACGCGCGCGGCTGATGCGGCGGAGCGCTCTGCGAAGGCTGCGGAGCTCGCCGCAGCATCTGCCCGCGAGGCCGCGGAAGCTTCCAAGGCTTCCAACAACTTGGCGGAAGAAGCCAACGGCATCGCGCGCGACGCGAATACCACCGCCCTTGCCTCCAACTCCCTGGCGACTGGTGCGAACCACCTGGCTCGTGCAGCGAACGACAACACGAGATACGCATGGATTGCTGCGGCCGCGAGCGCGGTACTCGCCCTACTCTCGCTCGTCTTCAAACACTAGACCTGCCTTGCCCTCCCTCGGGGCGCCCGCAGCCGTTCCATGCCCCACCGGCCGGCGCGCCAAACTGGCTGGCGACTAGCGCACTACTATTTAGCTTCAGACCCCAATTTTGCCGCCAGCCCAGCAAGGCTAAATTCAGGGGCGGCGTCGTCGCGTACCAGCCCATCTTCTGATGACCGGAACAGAGCTGCGAGAACGAGAATCCGCTCAGCGTCGGTGATCTTGTTTTCGTTGGTCAATGCCAGGTAGGTCTGGACCATCGTCGCCCTCTCCGCAGCGTCGATAGCGAGGTGCGCTTGGCTGACGTAGGTCCGGCTGATCAGCCTCCCGATCCAAAATGCAATGGTCAAAAGGAACGCGACCATCGTCAACACCACATAGGTGCCGCGCGACAATCAAGGTGAGACTCAGCGTCAATCAGGATGAGACTCGCCGCAGCTGTCACTTCGTAGGGAGGGCGTAGCCCGACTGGAGAAGTGACAGCTG
>NZ_DATAPY010000081.1:0-1777 GCF_036264965.1 Phenylobacterium sp. | reverse complement strand
GGCCTCCAGGACCTTGCGTTCCTCGGCGGTAGGCGGGGTGAGGTCGAACCCGGATGGGGAGAGTTGTGGCGTGCTCATGTGCGTCAATCTAAGGTCCCCGCCTTCGGTTCGGAAGTGAGGCGCGTGCTCGGCTAGATGTTTTCCAAGATCCTGATCGCCAACCGGGGCGAAATCGCCGTCCGTATCATCAAGACCTGCCGCCGGATGGGGATCGCCACGGTGGTCGTCTATTCCGAGGCCGACGCCGACTCGATGGCCGTCGAGATGGCCGACGAGAGCGTGTTCATCGGCCCACCGCCGGCGGCGCAGTCCTATCTGGTCGCCGACAAGATCATCGCCGCCTGCCGTGAAACTGGCGCCGAGGCGATCCATCCCGGCTTCGGTTTCCTGTCGGAGAACGCCGGCTTCGCCAAGCGCTGCGCCGAGGAGAAGATCGTCTTCATCGGCCCCAACCCGCACGCCATCGAGGCGATGGGCGACAAGATCGAGTCCAAGAAGTTCGCGGCCAGGGCCAAGATTTCCGTGGTGCCCGGCCACGTCGGCGAGATCGACGACACCGCCCACGCCATCAGGATCTCCGAGGAGATCGGCTATCCGGTGATGATCAAGGCCTCGGCCGGCGGTGGCGGCAAGGGCATCCGCGTCGCCTGGAACACCCAGGACGTGGAAGAGGGCTTCCCGGCGGTGAAGGCCGAGGCCAAGGCCAGCTTCGGCGACGACCGCATCTTCATCGAGAAGTTCATCGAAAGCCCGCGCCACATCGAGATCCAGGTGCTGGGCGACAAGCACGGCAACGTCGTCCACCTGTTCGAGCGCGAGTGCTCGATCCAGCGGCGCAACCAGAAGGTCATCGAAGAGGCGCCGTCCCCGCTGCTCGACGCCAAGACCCGCGCGGCCATGGGCGAGCAGGCTGTCGCCCTCGCCAAGGCGGTGAACTACGACTCGGCCGGCACCGTCGAGTTCGTCGCCGGCCAGGACAAGAGCTTCTTCTTCCTGGAGATGAACACCCGCCTGCAGGTGGAGCACCCGGTCACCGAACTGATCACCGGCCTCGATCTGGTCGAGCAGATGATCCGCTCGGCCTATGGCGAGAAGCTCGCGTTCAGCCAGAAGGACCTGAAGATCAACGGCTGGGCCGTGGAGAGCCGCATCTACGCCGAAGACCCCTACCGCGGCTTCCTGCCGTCCATCGGCCGCTTGGTGCGCTACGACCCGCCGGCCGAGGGCGAGCTGGCCACCGGCGCCCACGTCCGCAACGACGCCGGGGTCCGCGAAGGCGACGAGATCTCGATGTTCTACGACCCGATGATCTCCAAGCTGTCGACGTGGGCCAAGACGCGGCTGGGCGCGGTGGACGCCATGGGCCGCGCATTGGAGGACTTCCACGTCGAGGGCCTGGGCCAGAACATCCCTTTCCTGGCCGCGGTGATGGACCAGGAGCGGTTCCGCTCCGGCAAGCTCTCCACCAACTACATCAAGGACGAGTTCCCCGACGGCTTCCACGGGACCGTCCCTACCGAGTTCCAGCGCGATCTGATGGCGGCGGTGGCCTGCGCCATGCACCGGGTGATCACCGCGCGTGCGGCGCCGCAGCTGCTGCGCCAGGACTGGGTGGTCATCGAGAACGGCGAGCGCCGGCTGGTCCGCGTGACCAACGGCGCGGCCTTGAGTGTCGAATTCCTGGATGAAGGCCGCGCGCTAACGCTCACGGACATCGACTGGCGGCCGGGCCAGCCGGTATTCAAGGGCGTGCTCGACGGCCGCGCCTTCGCCGCCC
>NZ_DATAPY010000080.1:0-3945 GCF_036264965.1 Phenylobacterium sp. | reverse complement strand
GGAACTCGAAGGTGATCAGCGAGACGGTTATCCGCCGGCCGCCGAACATCATGGCGGCACCGACGATGATCCGCTCGTTGGGCACGATGTCGTAATAGGCGCCGTCGTTGACCATCTCGGTCCCCGGAAACGGCGTCTTCGGTCCCAGGCGATAGGTCGCCCGCTCCGCGCCGCCGACCCGGAAATCCATCTCGAAGGCCTCGACGGCGTGATTGTCGGCCTCGCCGTACCAGCGGCGCTTCTTGGCTGGGTCGGCGAAGGCGGCGAAGACCCGCGCCGGCGCTGCCGAATAGGTGCGTTCGATGGTGAAGGTGTTGTGCAATGGGGCGGACATCCGCGCCTCCTCATAAGTGAAGTCCAGACTTCACTTTGTCACCGCCCCGCAGCGATAGTCAAGTGCATACTTCAGTGTGGACTGACCCGTACCCTCCAAGGGGTTGACTTCGAGGCCCCCGGCTAGAAGAAACCGCGCCACCGAACCGCCTCAGGAGACCCACCTCATGACCGTCCGCGTCGCCATCAATGGTTTCGGCCGCATCGGCAGGCTGGTCCTGCGTTCGATCGTCGAACATGGGCGCACCGACATCGAGGTGGTGGCGATCAACGATCTGGGTCCGGTGGAGACCAACGCCCACCTGCTGCGCTACGACAGCGTGCACGGCCGCTTCCCGGGCGTGGTGACCACCGGCGAGGACTGGATCGACGCCGGCCGCGGCAAGATCAAGGTGACCGCGATCCGCGATCCCAAAGACCTGCCGCACGCCGCGCTGAACGTCGACATCGCCCTGGAATGCACCGGCCTCTTCACCTCGAAGGAAAAGGCCAGCGCGCACCTGCAGGCCGGCGCCAAGCGGGTGATCGTCTCGGCTCCGGCCGACGGCGTCGACAAGACCATCGTCTTCGGCGTGAACGACGGCGCCCTGACCGCCGACGACGTGGTGATCTCCAACGCGTCCTGCACCACCAACTGCCTGGCCCCGGTGGCCCACGTGCTGCAGGAGCTGTGCGGCATCGAGCGCGGCTATATGACCACGATCCACTCCTACACCGGCGACCAGCCGACCCTGGATACGCTGCACAAGGACCTCTACCGCGCCCGCGCCGCGGCCATGTCGATGATCCCGACCTCCACCGGCGCGGCCAAGGCGCTGGGCCTGGTGATCCCGGCGCTGGCCGGCAAGCTGGACGGCTCCTCGATCCGCGTGCCCACCCCCAATGTCTCGGTGGTCGATCTGAACTTCGTGCCGAGCCGCAAGGTGACGGTGGACGAGATCAACGCCGCCATGGAAAAGGCCGCCGCCTCCGGCCCGCTGAAGGGCATCCTGGCGGTGACCAAGGAGCCGCTGGTCTCCCACGACTTCAACCACGTCGACGCCTCGTCCACGGTGGCCCTGCCGCAGACCCAGATGGTCGATGGCGGCCTGGGCCGGGTGCTCTCCTGGTACGACAACGAGTGGGGCTTCTCGTCGCGGATGGCCGACGTCGCCGTCGCCCTGGCGAAGCTGATCTGATCGCCACAGCATGGGGTTCCAGACGCTCGATCAGGCCGACCTGCAGGGCAAGCGCGCCCTGGTCCGCGTGGATTTCAACGTCCCCATGGAGGACGGCAAGGTTACCGACGACACCCGTCTGAGGGCCGCCAAGCCCACGGTCGACAAGCTGCGCGCCGGCGGCGCCAAGGTGATCCTGCTGGCCCATTTCGACCGGCCGAAGGGCAAGGTCGTGCCGTCGATGAGCCTCAAACCCGTCGTGGAGCCGCTCGCCAAGGTGCTGGGCGTTCCCGTGGCTTTCGCCCCCGATTGCATCGGGCCGAAGGCGCGTGAGGCGGTGAACGCAATACAGCCGGGCGATGTCCTGCTGCTGGAAAACGTCCGCTTCCATCCGGGCGAGGAGGCCAACGACCGCAAGTTCGCCGACGCCCTGGCGGCCAACGGCGACCTCTACGTCAACGATGCCTTCTCCGCGGCGCATCGGGCGCATGCCTCCACCGAGGCCCTGGCCCACCGCCTGCCGGCCTATGCCGGCGAGCAGATGCGCCTGGAACTGGACGCGCTGGACTGCGCGCTCGGCCACCCCGAGCGGCCGGTGCTGGGCATCGTCGGCGGCTCGAAGGTCTCCACCAAGCTCGACCTCCTGCGCCACCTGGTGACCAAGCTGGACAAGTTGGCCATCGGCGGCGGGATGGCCAACACCTTCCTCTACGCCCAGGGACACGACGTCGGCGCCTCCTACTGCGAGAAGGACCTGGCCGAGACCGCGCGCGACGTAATCCGCCTGGCCGGCCAGAACAACTGCAAGCTCTTCCTTCCGCTGGACATCGTGGTGGCCGAGAAGCTGGCCCCCGGCGCCCCGGCTCGGGTGCGCGACGTGGGCTCCATCGACGAGGACGAACGCATCCTCGACGCCGGCCCCGAGACCGTCGAGCGGCTGTGCCGCGCCATGGGAAATTCGAAGACGTTGATCTGGAACGGCCCTCTGGGCGTTTTCGAGATACCGCCCTTCGACAAGGGCACGGTGGAGGCGGCACGGCATGCGGCCAAGCTGGTTCGCGAGGGCAAGCTGGTGGCGGTGGCGGGCGGCGGTGATACGGTGGCGGCCCTGAACGCGGCCGGCGTGGTGGACGACTTCACCTTCGTCTCGACGGCGGGCGGCGCGTTTCTTGAATGGATGGAGGGCAAAACCCTGCCCGGCGTGGCAGCCTTGTCCCGATAGAGAACGGTAGAGAATATGGCCCGGATCACCCTGAGACAGCTTCTCGATCATGCCGCCGAGCACAGCTATGGCGTGCCGGCCTTCAACATCAACAATATGGAACAGGGTCTGGCGATCATGGAGGCGGCCGACGCGGTCGACGCCCCGGTGATCATCCAGGCCAGCCGCGGCGCGCGCGCCTACGCCAACGACATCGTGCTGAAGCACCTGATCGACGCGCTGGCGGAAATGTATCCGCACATCCCGATCTGCATGCACCAAGACCACGGGAACAACGAGGCGACCTGCGCCACGGCGATCCAGTTCGGCTTCACCAGCGTGATGATGGACGGCTCGCTGAAGGCCGACGGCAAGACGCCCGCCGACTATGACTACAACGTCCACGTCACGAAGGCGGTCGTCGACATGGCCCACTGGGTCGGCGCTAGCGTCGAGGGCGAGCTTGGCGTGCTGGGCAGCCTCGAGACCGGCATGGGCGAGAAGGAAGACGGCCACGGCTTCGAGGGCAAGCTCGGCCACGACCAGCTGCTGACCGACCCGGACCAGGCCGTTGATTTCGTGAAGACCACCCAGGTCGATGCGCTGGCCATCGCCATGGGCACCAGCCACGGCGCCTACAAGTTCACCCGCAAGCCGGACGGCGACGTCCTGGCCATGAACGTCATCGAAGAGATCCACCGCCGCCTGCCGAACACCCACCTGGTGATGCACGGCTCCTCGTCGGTGCCGCAGGATCTGCAGGACATCATCAACCAGTACGGCGGCGAGATGCCCCAGACCTGGGGCGTGCCGGTGGAGGAGATCCAGCGCGGCATCAAGCACGGCGTGCGCAAGATCAACATCGACACCGACAACCGCATGGCCATGACCGGCGCCATCCGGAAGGTCTTCGCCGAGAATCCCGGCGAGTTCGACCCGCGCAAATATCTGAAGCCTGCCATGGACGCGATGAGCGCCGTGGTCCGCCAGCGCTTCGAGGAATTCGGGACGGCCGGCTGGGCCAGCAAGATCACGCCGATACCGATGACCGTCATGGCCAAACGCTACGCCGCCGGCGAGTTGGCGCCCAAGATCGGGCTCACCCGCCACGCGGCGGAGTAGCGTCTTCCCTCCCCTTCATGGGGCTACCGGATTCACACATCTAAATAGAATGAGTGCTTTCAGTGGCTTATCGGAGACCAACAAGTCCGTACACTGAGAGTCCGTGCTGGGCAGGTTGTCTTGAAACGATTG
>NZ_DATAPY010000079.1:0-11771 GCF_036264965.1 Phenylobacterium sp. | reverse complement strand
GCGATGGTCGACTTGCCGGCGCCGGAGAGGCCCGTCAGCCAGACGACCTGCGCCTTCTGGCCCTTGGCGGCCGAGCGGGCGGCCTTGTCGACGTCCAGCGCCTGCCAGTGAATGTTCTGGCTGCGGCGCAGGGCGAAGTGCAGCAGGCCGGCGCCCACCGTGCGGTTGGAGATCCGGTCGATGAGGATGAAACCCCCCAGGTCGTGGTTCTCGGCGTAGGGGTCGAAGGCGATCGGCGCATCGAGCGCCAGGTTGCAGACCCCGATCTCGTTCAGCTCCAGCCGCCGGGCGGCGAGCTGCTCCAGGGTGTTGACGTTGACCTTGTACTTGGGCTCGGCGACCTGGGCCGCCACCGTGCGGGTCCCGAGTTTCAGAAGGTAGGGCCGTCCCGGCAGCATGGCCTCCTCGTCGAACCAGACGATGGTGGCCTCGAACTGATCGGCGACTTCCAGCGGACTGGCGGCGGTCGCCAGGACGTCGCCGCGCGAGACGTCGATCTCATCGGCGAGCGTCAGGGTGACCGACTGTCCAGCCACCGCCCCGGGCAGGTCGCCGGTGAAGGTGACAATGCGCGCCACCTTGCTCTCGCGGCCGGAGGGGAGGGCCTTGATCTTGTCGCCGGGCCGTACGACGCCGGAAGCGATCAGGCCGGAGAAGCCGCGGAAGTCGAGGTTCGGACGGTTCACCCATTGGACCGGCATCCGGAAGGGCTTGCCGCGCAGGTCGTCCTCGACCGGGGCGTCTTCCAGCCAACGCAGCAAGGGCGGGCCTGAGTACCAAGGCGAATGGGCGCTGGCCTCGGTGATGTTGTCGCCCTTCAGCGCCGACATCGGGATGGCTGTGAAGGCAGTGACGCCGATCTGATCGGCGAAGGTGCGGTAGTCGGCGACGATCTCGTCGAACCGGCCCTGGCTCCAGTCCACCAGGTCCATCTTGTTGATCGCCAGCACCACATGGCGGATGCCCAGCAGGCTGACCAAGTAGGAGTGCCGGCGCGTCTGGGTCAGCACGCCCTTGCGCGCGTCGATCAGGATGACGGCGGCGTCGGCGGTCGAGGCGCCGGTGACCATGTTGCGGGTGTACTGCTCGTGCCCGGGCGTGTCGGCGACGATGAACTTGCGCTTGTCGGTAGAGAAGAAGCGGTAGGCGACGTCGATGGTGATGCCCTGCTCGCGCTCAGCGGCCAGGCCGTCGACCAGCAGGGCGAAGTCGATCTCACCGCCCTGGGTGCCGACCTTCTTCGAGTCCGCTTCCAGGGCCGCCAGCTGGTCCTCGAAGATCATCTTGGAGTCGTAGAGTAGACGGCCGATCAGGGTCGACTTGCCGTCGTCCACCGAGCCGCAAGTCAGGAACCTGAGCAGGCTCTTGTGCTGATGGGCGTCGAGGTAGGCCTCGATGTCCTCGGCGATGAGGGTCGATTGGTGGGCCATCAGAAATAGCCCTCCTGCTTCTTCTTCTCCATCGAGGCGGCCTGATCGTGGTCGATGACCCGGCCCTGGCGCTCCGAGGTGGTGGCCAACAGCATTTCCTGGATGATGTCCGGCAGGGTGGCGGCTGTGCTTTCGATGGCGCCGGTCAGCGGATAGTCGCCCTGGGTGCGGAAGCGGATCGAGCGCATCTGCGGGACCTCGCCGGGCAGCAGCCGCATGCGGTCGTCATCGACCATGATCAGATTGCCGTCGCGCTCCACCACCGGCCGTTCGCCCGCGAAATAGAGGGGCACGATGGGGATGTCCTCCAGGTAGATGTATTGCCAGATGTCGAGCTCGGTCCAATTGGAGATTGGGAAGGCCCGGAAGTTCTCGCCCGGGCCTTTGCGCGTGTTGTAGAGCCGCCAGAGTTCGGGCCGCTGGATCTTGGGGTCCCAGCGGTGCTGGGCCGAACGGAACGAAAGGATCCGCTCCTTCGCGCGGGACTTCTCCTCATCGCGCCGGCCGCCGCCGAAGGCCGCGTCGAAGCCATACTTGTCGATCGCCTGTTTCAGGCCCTCGGTCTTCCAGAGGTCGGTGTGCAGCGAGCCGTGGTCGAAGGGATTGATGCCGCGGGCCAGGGCTTCAGGGTTCTGGTGGACGATCAGGTCCATGCCGCTCTCGCGGGCCATGCGCTCGCGCATCTCGTACATGGCCCGGAACTTCCAGGTCGTGTCGACGTGCAGCAGTGGGAAGGGCGGCTTGGCGGGGTAGAAGGCCTTCTGAGCGAGGCGCAGCATGACCGCCGAGTCCTTGCCGATCGAATAGAGCATCACCGGGCGTTCGCACTCGGCGACCACCTCGCGGAAGATGTGGATGCTCTCGGCCTCCAGGCGCTGCAGATGGGTGAGCATGGGAGCGGAGAGGCGGCCTTCCGTTGGAGTGAGACGGGGCGCGGCGCGGGCGTCCATCAGCGGACCTTACAGCAAAGATGACGAAAGCCGCCCATCCGGACGCGTGACTTAGAGGCGGCTGCCGCCCCGGGCAAGGCAAGCGGCGCCCAGTTATTCTTAGGGCGCGCCCAGGGGATGTGCGCGGCTCAGCCAAACAGGTCCGCGTCGGTGATCGGTGCGCGGCCATAGAGTTGGTCCACGCTGAGCTGGTCCATCAGCACCATCATCTTGGTCGCGATATCGACCTGGTTGGCCATCACCCGCGGGCTGAGCTTGCGGATTACGCCCATGGGATCGGCGCGAAAGAAGTACTGCGGCGCGCCCATCAGGCCGAGCCCGGGAATTCCCGCGGCCCGCGGCGCGCCGCCTTCGCCCGGCGCGAACCCGCTCTCCACCAGGGCCGAGCGCGAGTATTTCGGGTTCTCGCCGACGGTCGCGGCGTGGAAGATGCGGTTCATGGCCGGCGCGTCGGTCGAGGTCGGCAGCCACATCTCCGGCGCCGGCAGGCCGGTCGGGGCCCACTTCATGTCGGCGGCGCTCCACTCCATGGCGGCCATCTGCTCCAGGGAGAGGTGGCCGACGATCTTCTTCACCATCTCGGGGTGCTGGTTCATGACGCCGCGGGTGCCGGCCGGCCGGCCCGAGCCCGTCTCCTTGTCGGCGACCGCGCCGGCGGCGTAGTGGCCGGTGGGCAGCGAGCAGACCAGGGTCCGCCTGCGCCGCGACCGGGGCAATCTCGCCGCGTAGGTCGCCAGAGCCAGCACGCCCAGACCGCCGTTCTCGTTGCACTCGTTGGGGCCGTCCGTCTGGGTTGTCAGGAACACCACTTCATCGGAGGCGCCGGGCAGCGTGGCGACGACGGTGTCGGCTCGCGCGTCCGGCGTCAGGGTCGCATCGCAGCGCAGGGTGAGGCTGGCCTTGCCGGAGACCCGCGCCAGATACCGGCTGTCCTCGGCGCCGACCCATAGGGCCGGCGCGCGCCGGTGCTTGTCGCTGAACGGCAGCCAGTTGTAGCGCGCCGCCTCGTTTGAGACGTCAGTGTAGCAGAGCACCAGGGCTTGGCACTTGTCCTCGACGGCTTCCATCGACGGCCGCCCGCCCTGGCTGGCCGGATTGGGGCCGTTGTAGGCGGCGGGGAGGGGATCGGGGAACGTGCCGGGGAAGAGCTTGGGAAAGCCTCGCGCGCCGCCATTGGCCAGCGGCATGTCGACCACCACGATCGACTTGGCGAGCTCCGCGGCGGGGGTCTTGGCCATCAAGGCCTTGACGGCCTCGTCGCCGACGCCGGCGTAGAGCACCCGGCCTGTCACGGGGCCTTTGCCGCGGGTCGTCGCCGCGAAGGGGTAGTAGGCCACCACGTCGAGGGTCTTCGGCGGCTTGCCGTCCTCGGTGACGGTGATCGCGCAGTCGCGGGCCAGGTCGCATTCCCAGGCCATCAGCCGGTACTTGTCGATCTGGACCTGGAACTCGAGCGCCGTGAACCGCCGCGCCAGGAACTCCTCGAACCGGCGGGCCTGGGGCGTGCCGGTGAAGCGGATCGGCCCGAAACCGTGCAGTTGTTGCAACCAGTGACCGAGCGTCTCCGGCAAGGGGACCAGTGAAGGCTCGAACCCCTTGACCTGCCGCCCGCTGGCCGCGGCGCGGGCGAGCGTTGGCAGGCAACTCAGGCCTGCTGCGGCGCCCAGCACGGCGCGCCGCGAGGCGTTATGCCTTCCAGAATGCGGTTCCATTTTCGACGCCCGGCGTTTCTCTGACCGAGCGGACTGTGCCGGTTCACTGTGCGGAGGCCTAGTTGTTCCGCCTCACAGCACCGTGATCCTTGTTCGCCGCCGCGCCCGCACGCTAAGGAATGACCTTCCGCCGGACGGCTGGGCCGGATGGCAGATTGAACCGGATATTCATGCCTGGAGCCAATCCTCGATACGTCATGAGCGATGAACGAAAGAGGTTCGACCCGATGTTCCCGCCGTTGCGACTCTTCTGAGATGCGCGTTCTCTATAGTTTTCCGCACGACATCGGCTCGCCGGGCATCGGGACAACCGCCGTCAATCAGGTCCTCGGCCTGGTGGAACGGGGGCACGACGTCACGGTCATGGCCACCAGCGCCAGGAACAAAGCCTACGCTCTACCGAAGCTCATCACGACCATGATGCTCGGCGGCGTGCGGGTGCCGCACCGGGTCCTGGGTCTCGACAATTCGATGGCCTACCACGATCTTCGGGTGGCGGCGCACCTGCGCAGCAACCCCGGCCGGTTCGATGTCGTGCACTGCTGGCCGGGCGGGACCCTCCACACGGCCAAGGTGGCCAAGGCGGTCGGTGTGCCGTGCCTGCGCGAGGTGCCCAACACCCACACCGCCAACGCCTATGCCGTGGTTGGAAGGCTTTGCGACGAACTCGGAATTGAGCTCAAGCGCAACAATTCGCACCGTCTCAATGTCACCCGGCTCGCGAACGAAGAGGCCGAATACCAAGCCGCGTTTCGCCTGCTGGTGCCCTCGGAGCACGTCGCCAGCACATTCCTGGAACGCGGGATCGCGGCCGAGAAGCTGCTCCGCCACCAGTACGGCTACGACCCGAAGATCTTCCAACCGGCGGCTGACCCGCAGCCGGGCCCTTTGCGGGCGATCTTCCTCGGTGGGATAGGTCCGCGCAAAGGCCTGCACATCGGGCTTGAGGCCTGGCGGCGTTCGTCCGCCAGCCAGACGGGTCGGTTCTCGGTCTATGGTCGGATCGAAGAGGGTTATGAGCCGATCATCGCGCCGTTCCTGAACGAGCCAAGCGTGACGATCCATGACTTCACGGCCGATACGCCGGGCGTCCTGCGCGCCAGCGACGTCCTCGTCCTCCCATCTTTCGAGGAGGGCAGTGCGCTGGTGACCTACGAGGCGCAGGGCTCAGGCGTGGCGCCCCTGGTCTCCGATGCGGCAGGCGCAATGTGCACGGACCAGGTGACGGGTCTTGTCCACCGGATCGGCGATATCGACGCCCTGACCCGGCATTTCACGATGCTCAGCGAACAGCCTCTGGCCCTCCAGCGACTTCGGAAGGCGGTTCTGGCGGGGCGGGACAAGCTCACCTGGGCGGCGGCGGCCGAGCGGCTTGAAACCTGTTACGGGCTGGCGCGGGAGGCCCTGGCGAAAGCTGACGCACGCGCCGCCCGATCTCCGGCCTTCCCAGCCGCAAAGCAGGCAGGCGACGTCGCGGCGACGCCGCATTCGCGGGACCTGATCTTCACCTACTGGCACGAGACCTGGACCGACTCGAGGCGGCGCCAGTTCATGACGCCCGACCGGCTGGTCGCCACCTTGCTGACGCACGAGGATGTCCGCGGCCTGCTGATAGCGGACCCTTATCGAATGGGGCCGACGCAGGTCGTGCGGAGACTGCAGGGCCGCCGCCCCGAACCGCTTCCGGCGCGGCCTTACCCGACCGGCGTGGTTTCACCGTTCAGGCTTCGCCGCCAGGACGGCATTGGCGAAAAGCTGTTGCGCCGGTCCTACGAAGCCTATGACGCGCGAGTGCGCCAGGCCGCGGGCGATCTGGGCCTTCAAGACCCGGCGATCATCACGACCAATCCCTTTTATGCCGCCTATGGATCCCTGGATTGGGCGGGGCCGGTCACCTACTACGGGTTCGACGATTGGGCCGCGTACGATGGGCACAATCGGCACTGGCCGGACTACAATCACGCCTACTGCGAGATACGTCGGCGCGGCCACCGCGTCTGCGCCGTGTCACAGCATCTGCTCAACATCCTGGACCCAACCGGGCCTGGTCTGGTCGTTCCCAACGGTGTCGTCCCGGAGGAATGGCAGGAGCCATGGAGCGTGCCGGACTGGTTCCACGGCCTTCCTGGGCCGACGATCCTCTACACGGGCGCCATCCATAGTCGCCTCGACTTGGCCGCGGTCCGGCAGGTGGCTGAGCGCTTCTCGTCAGGCACGCTCTTGTTCGTGGGGCCCATCGCACATCCCGAGGTCGCCCACCGGCTGAGCCAGATCCGCGGCGTCCAGGTCCGCGATCCCCTGCCGCGCCACCTGATCGCGGGCCTCACGCGCAGTGTCGACGTCTGCATCATGCCGCACCTGCGCAATCCGCTCACCGAGTCGATGAGCCCCCTCAAACTCTATGAGTACTGCGCCGCAGGCCGCCCGGTCGCCACCACCGACATCGCGCCGGTCCGGGACATCCATGGCCATATCGTCCTCGTGCCCGAGGGGGGTGCGTTCGCCGACGGGGTGGAGAAGGCGCTGGCGATCGGTCCCATGACGGAGGACGAACGACAGGCGTTCATCCGGGGGAATTCGTGGCGAGGCCGTCATGACGCCATTCTGAGGTTGGCGCTGCCGGACGCCTGACCCGCGTCGGCGGAATTGGCGGAGGCCCGGCCATGTTTCCGCCCGGTCACAGCTCCGCGCTTGGCGATCCTTCAGGGCCCATGCAACATGGACCTTGAGGAAACGTACCGGACATTTGAGCGGCAGCCTGGACCAGCCAGGCGCCGACGCCGGACGCGCCAGGCTCTGGGGGGCTCCGAATGACGGCCACGACGACAACCGCGCCCAAGGCGGGGACCGGCTATCGCTATCTGGTCGTGGGCGTGCTGGCCGTCGTCTACACCTTCAACTTCATGGATCGGCAGATCATGTCGACCCTGGCTGAGCCGATCCGCAAGGAACTGGGCCTCAGCGACACCGCGCTGGGCGCGCTGGGCGGCCTGACGTTCGCCCTCTTCTACACAACCTTCGGCATCCCCGTGGCGTGGCTGTCGGACCGCTTCAAGCGCGTGTGGATCATGGCGGCGGCTTGCGGCGTCTGGAGCCTGTTCACCGCCGGCTGCGGCCTAGCGACCAACTTCACCCAGCTGGCCCTTTCGCGGATCATGGTGGGCGCTGGTGAAGCGGGCGGCTCGCCGCCGTCCTATTCGCTGATCTCCGACTATTTCCCCCCTCGCGAGCGCGGTACCGGCCTGGCGCTCTATTCGCTGGGCGTGCCCCTGGGCTCGATGATGGGCGTCCTCTACGGCGGGCGCGTCGCGGCGGCCTACGGCTGGCGCATGGCCTTCTTCGCGGTCGGTCTGCCGGGTGTGATCCTGGCGCTGATCATGCTGCTGGTGATCCGCGAGCCCAAGCGCGGCGCACTGGACGAGTTCGCCCTGGGCGCCGAAGCCCATGAGCCGCCGCCGCCGGCGATGCAGGTGATCTCCGGCTTCTTCACCAACCGCACGCTCCTGCTGGTGGCGATCGCCTGCGGTCTCTCGGCCTTCGTCGGCTACGCCATGCTCAACTGGAACCCGCCGATGCTGATGCGGGTGAAGGGCGCAACCCTGAAGGATGTCTCCAACTACTACGGCTGGGTGATCGGCGGCACCGGCGTGATCGGCACTTTTGGCGCCGGTTGGCTGGCTGACAAGCTCGGCCACAAGGACCGCCGTTGGTACGCCTGGATCCCGGTGATCGCCTTCACCCTGACCCTGCCGGCGCTGGCGGGCCTGATCTGGGCGCCGACCTGGCAGATCGCGCTGATGTTCATCGCAGTCCCGGCTCTGCTCAACACCATGTACCTCGCGCCGGCCCTGGCCATCGTCCAGAACGCCGTGCCGCCGGGGCAGCGCACCATGGCCGGAGCGATCCTGCTGTTCGTGCTGAACCTGATCGGCCTGGGCGGCGGCCCGATCTTCCTGGGCCGTGTCAGCGACATGGCCAAGCCGCACTACGGCGACCACTCGCTGCTGGTCGGCTATGCAGCGCTGGCGCCGGTGATCGTCATCGCCATCCTCGCCCACCTCGCCGCGGCCAGCTCCATCGCCCGCGACAAACGCTTGGCGGCGGCCATCTGACCCAGGCCGGTCCCTGCGCTTCCATCGCTCCGACAAGGGGTTGAGCGCGCGCGGTATCGCTGTAAGACGGCGCTCATATTTCGGGTGTACCTGAAGCTGGGCCGCCAACGGCGCCGGTTCGTCGCAGAAAGACCGCATGAAGATCCTGATTACCGGCGGGGCGGGGTTCATTGGATCGGCCGTGGTGCGGCGCGCGATCGCCGACGGCCACCAGGTGGTGAACCTCGACAAGCTGACCTATTCGGCCAATCTCGAGAACGTCGCCAGCGTCGCCGAGGACCCCGGCTATGCGTTCGAGCAGGCCGATATCTGCGACGAGGCCGCGGTCCGTGCGATCTTTGCGCGGCACAGGCCCGATGCGGTGATGCATCTGGCGGCCGAGAGCCACAACGATCGCGCCATCGAAGGCCCGCTCGACTTCGTGCGCACCAATGTCATGGGCACCGCCGTCCTGCTGGAGGCCGCCCGCGCGCATTGGAGCGCGCTTGCGGACGACCAGAAGGCCGGGTTCCGCTTCCACCACGTCTCGACCGACGAGGTCTTCGGCGCGCTGGGCGAAGATGGCGAGTTCACCGAGGCCACGCCCTACGATCCCAATTCGCCCTATTCGTCGAGCAAGGCGGGCGCGGACCACCTGGCGCGCGCCTGGGGCCGCACCTACGGCATGCCGGTGGTGCTGACCAACTGCTCGAACAACTACGGGCCGTTCCAATTCCCCGAGAAGCTGATCCCGACGGTGATCGCGCGTGCGCTGGAGGGGAAGTCGATCCCGGTCTATGGCGACGGCCGCCAGGTGCGCGACTGGCTGCACGTGGACGACCACGCCGAAGCCCTGTTGCTGGTGCTGCAGAAGGGCCGGCTGGGCGAGACCTATTGCATCGGCGGCGACGCCACCAAGCGCAACATCGAGGTGATCCGCATGCTGTGCGAGCACCTGGACCGCATGGCGCCGGCCAACACGCCGCATGCCGAGAAGATCGCCTTCGTCACCGACCGCCCGGGTCACGATTTCCGCTACGCCATCGACGCCTCCAAGCTGGAGACCGAGCTGGGCTGGAAGCCGCGGATGCCGTTGCTGGCGGGCTTGGAAGACACCGTGCGCTGGTACGTCGACAATCGCGACTGGGTGGAGGGCATCCGCCAACGCGGCTTCCAGTCGGAGCGGCTGGGCCTGGTCAAGGCATGACGGTGCGGATCCTGCAATTCGGCGTGACCGGGCAACTGGCCCGGGAACTGCTGGCGCAGGCCAAGGACTTCGACGTCGAGATCACCGCCCTGTCGCGCGCCGACGCCGACTTCGCGAGCCCACAGGCCGCGGTCCAACGGGTGAAGGACGCCAAGGTCGATCTGGTGGTGCTGGCCGCGGCCTATACGGCGGTCGATCTGGCCGAGAGCGAGCGCGACCTGGCCTTCCGGGTCAATGCCGAGACGCCGGCCGCGATCGCCGGGGCCCTGGGCGCCGACGGGCCGCCACTGGTGCAGGTTTCCACCGACTATGTCTTCGATGGCGCCAAGGGTGCGCCCTATGTCGAAACCGACGTCCCGGCGCCGCTGAACGTCTATGGCGCTTCGAAGCTCGAGGGCGAGCGCGCAATCCTAGCGGCCCATCCGCGCAGCCTGATCCTGCGCACCTCCTGGGTGGTGTCGAGCCATGGCAAGAACTTCGTCAAGACGATGCTGCGGCTGGCCGGCGAGGGGAAGCCGCTGAAGGTGGTCGCCGACCAGTTCGGCCGCCCCACCTCGGCGCGGGACCTGGCGCGCTTCATCCTCAGTCAGGCCGCCCGCCTGGCGAAGGCCAAGGCCGGCGACCCGGTGTTCGGCGTCCACCACTTCGCCAATGCCGGGGAGGTGAGCTGGAAAGGCTTCGCCGAAGGGATCTTCGACCTGGCCCTGGGCGAGGGCGCACCGAGCGTCGGCGCGGCCGCCACGGCCGACTGGCCGGCGCCCGCGCAACGTCCGCTCCGCGGCACGCTCGACACCGGCAAGCTGGAACACACCTTTGGCGTGACCTTGCGTCCCTGGCGCGAGGCCCTGGCCGAGATCGTCAGTGAACTTCAATCGGAACAGAGGTCAGCGGCATGAGACGCGGCGTTATCCTGGCCGGCGGCTCCGGCACACGGCTGCATCCGCTGACCCTTGCGGTCTCCAAGCAGCTGCTGCCCGTCTACGACAAGCCGATGATCTACTATCCGCTGTCGGTCCTGCTGCTGGCCGGCGTGCGCGAGATCCTGATCATCACCACGCCGGAGGATCAGGCTGCGTTCAAGCGCCTGCTGGGCGACGGTTCGCGCTACGGCGTGAAGTTCGAATATGTCGTGCAGCCCAGCCCGGACGGCCTGGCCCAGGCCTATATCCTCGGCGAGGAATTCATCGCCGGTGAGCCCAGCGTCATGGTGCTCGGCGACAACATCTTCTTCGGCCAGAACTTCACCCGCTCGCTGCAGGCGGCGGACGCCCGCCAGACCGGGGCCACGGTCTTCGGCTATCTCGTGCAGGACCCGGAACGCTACGGCGTGGTCAACTTCGGTCCCGATGGCCGGGCGCTGGGCATCGAAGAGAAGCCCGCGGTCCCTAAGTCCAACTACGCGGTGACCGGCCTCTATTTCTATGACGGCCGCGCCAGCGAGTTCGCGAAGACGCTGAAGCCATCGCACCGCGGCGAGCTCGAGATCACGGCGTTGAACCAGGTCTATCTCGAGGCGGGTGAGCTGAACGTGGAGCTGCTGGGCCGCGGCTTCGCCTGGCTCGACACGGGAACGCATGACAGCCTGATCCAGGCCGGTGAATTCATCCGCGCTGTGGAACAGCGCCAGGGCTTGCGGATCGGCTGCCTGGAGGAGATCGCTTTCCGGCGCGGCTGGATCGACGCTCAGGCGCTGCGCAAGCTGGCCGACGGCCTGGCCAAGAGTGAATACGGACAATACCTGCGGCAGCTGGCCGAAAGGCCGCTCAGCGCGGATGACGCCGCCGAATAATCGGCCTTTTTGGCGGACCCGATCGGCCCCGGTGGGGGTTTAGAAGAACAGAGCCCTGAGGCCGGCCGCCGCCGCGAACCAAAGACCGACCGAAGCGGCGGCGGCGACCGTCAAACCGATGCCCAGCGGCAAACGCCGGGGCGAAGTGACCTCAACGGAGGCGCTTTGCGCGCTGACATCCTGAAAAGATACGTCGGCTGGCATCTAAATTGCTCCAGACCCGTTTCTCTGGGCGGCTGTCTCATAAGACGTCCGACGCGCTTAAGAATTCGTGCCGATAAATGGAGAATACCCGGTTAAGCGTCTTTTCCCGAAGCGCTGCCGTAGTTGAAGTGAAGGCTGGGGAGCCACAGTTTTGAGCATGCTTGCGGATCAGGGCGAGATGGAGCAGCAGCACGCGGCGGGTGCGCTGCGCGGCTCATCGTCCATTACCCAGACCGTACAGCATGCGGTCGCGACGCACCCCTTCAAGCGCCTGCTGGACGTTTCGATCGCGGGTTTTGCGCTGTTGCTGTTCCTGCCGCTGCTGCTGGTGGTGATGGCGGCGATCCGGGCGGAGTCACCCGGCGGCGCGATCTTCCGTCAACGGCGG
>NZ_DATAPY010000078.1:0-9649 GCF_036264965.1 Phenylobacterium sp. | reverse complement strand
GACCACCCTGTTCTTTCCCGGCTGACTTGATTCAAGTCAGCCGGGAAAGGGTCTAGGAGGCGCGGCCATGAGTATGATCGAGACCCGCCAGGCGCAGATGTTCCCGGTGCTGGACGCCGCCCAGGTGGCGACCGCGCGGCGCTTCGCCAGTGGACCTGCCCGCACATTCCCGCCTGGTGAACTGCTCTACGACGTCGGCGAGCGCAACGTGCCGTCCTGGCTGTTGCTGGAAGGCGCCATCGAGATCAATCATCACGACGGCCTTGGACACCACGAACAGATCGCGGTTGAGCATGCGGGCCAGTTCACCGGCGAGGTCAGTCAACTCGCCGGTCGGGGGACTTTGTCCGCCGCCCGCGCGGGCCCGGACGGCGCTGTGGCTTTGCCGTTTGACGCCCCGCATCTCCGGGCCCTGCTGATCGGCGCCGCCGAGTTGGGCGAGATCATCATGCGCGCCCTGATCCTGCGTCGGATGGGCCTGCTGGAGGCGGGCGCCGCCGGGGCGATCCTGGTCGGGGCGGCGGACCACCCGGACCTTGTGCGCTTGCAAGTGTTCCTGTCGCGAAACGGTTATCCGCACGCGGTCCTGGCGGCGATCGGCGACGGGGAGGGCCACGCGCTGGTCGAGCGGATGGGCGTTGCGCCCGCGGAGCTTCCGCTGATGATCTGCCCGAACGGGACGATCCTGCGCCACCCGTCGAACGGCGAGGCGGCCGCCTGCCTGGGGCTGCTCGTCCCGCCCGATCCGGACAAGACCTATGACGTGACCGTCGTTGGCGCAGGCCCCGCCGGCCTGGCGACGGCGGTCTATGCTGCGTCGGAAGGGCTTTCGGTGCTGGTGCTCGATCAGCGGGCGATGGGCGGCCAGGCGGGCGCCTCGGCGCGGATCGAGAACTACCTGGGATTTCCGACCGGCATTTCAGGCCAGGCGCTGGCGGGCCGTGCCTTGAACCAGGCCCAGAAGTTCGGCGCCGAGATCGCCGTGCCCCTGGAGGTCACCCGGCTCGACTGCGACATCCCGCGATCCGACGGGGACCCCCTTCAGCTGGAGCTCAGCGACGGCTCGCGGGTGCGCACCCGGACGGTCGTGATCGCGTCCGGCGCGCGATACCGCCGTCCCGCCATCCCGAACATCGAGACCTTAGAAGGCGCCGGCGTGTCCTACTGGGCGTCCGCCGTGGAGGCCAAGCTCTGTGAAGGCGAGGAGGTGGCGTTGGTGGGCGGCGGCAATTCGGCGGGCCAGGCCACGGTCTTCCTCGCGCCGAAGGTGAACCGCCTGCATCTGATCGTCCGCGGACCGGGGCTGGAAGCGACCATGTCGCGATACCTGGTCGACCGGATCGCCGCCTTGCCGAACGTCGAGCTGCACGCCCACACCGAGATCGTCGGCGTCGAAGGCGACCGCGCTCAGGGCCTGACCGGTGCGACCTGCCGCAACCGCCAGACGGGTGAAACCAAGTATCGGCCGATGCGCCACCTCTTCCTGTTCATCGGCGCCGATCCCAACGCCGGTTGGCTGCAGGGCTGCGTGGAGACCGACGCCAAGGGCTTCGTCGTCACGGGCGCCAACGCCGGGCGGCCGCTGGAAACGGCGAGGCCGGGTGTCTTCGCCATCGGCGACGTGCGCGCAGGCTCGACCAAGCGGGTTGCGGCGGCCGTGGGCGAGGGCGCGGCGGTGGTGGCGCAGATCCACGCGTTCCTGGGCGGCCTGACCACAACGGCTTAGGCGGGCTTGCGAAACCGGCGTCGGCGGGCTCATGAAGCGGGATGGATCCCTCCTTCTTCGACCTGCGCGCCACGCACAACCCGCACCGCTGGTTCATGCCGCTGACGCCGGACGTCTGTGTCGGGCGGCCGGACGAGATGTTCATGTTCGGCGGCGTGGGCCTCGCCTCGGCGATCGGGGCGATGGAGCGCACCACGGGCCGGCCGCTGATCTGGGCGACCGCGCAGTACCTGTCCTATGCCAAGCCGCCGAGTGTGGTGGACCTGGACGTCTGGGTCCCCGCCGCCGGCAAATACAACAGCCAGGCCCGGGTCATCGGCCATGTGGGCGACAAGGAGATATTCACCGTCAACGCCGCCTTGGGCGCGCGGCCCAGCGAGCTCTCGCGGCAATGGCTGACCATGCCGGACGTTCCGCGGCCCGAGGACTGTGAGCCCGGCGAGCACTGGCGCGCGGCGCACTATGGGCTGCACAGCCGCATGGAGGTGCGCGTCGCCAAGGGCCACTACGGCTTCGACCGTCAGGGCGCTGCGGAGGAGGACGGACGCCTCCTGATCTGGGTTCGTCCCCGCGAGCGATTCGCCGTCGACGCCTCGATGCTGGCGATCATCGCCGATCACGTGCCCTCGGGCATCGGCAACGCCCTGGGCCAGAACGCCGGCGGCAACAGCCTGGACAACACCCTGCGCATCCGCCGGATCGTCCCCACCGAATGGGTGCTCTGCGACATCCGTATCCTGGGGGTCCACGGCGGTTTCGGCCACGGCGCGATCTACCTGTTCGCCCAGGACGGCGAGCTGATGGCGACGGCCAGTCAGTCGCTGATCGTCCGGGTGCGGGATGCCATCGGCGATCGTTAAGATACGGTAATTGCGTCGTTAACCGGAATTTTTCAAACCGCGCTCACCCTAAAGAAAAAGAGGGGTTGGTGATGGTGGAAGAAGCGATGGATACGCCGCGGTTCGCCGCGGGGCTGGGCGCGGCTCGCTCCGAGCAGGCGCTGTCGTCAATGATCGAGCTGGCCTTGCCGTCGTTCGCGATCGGCTATCTGGCCTTCGTCGCCGGGCCGCACACCCATGGGATAGAGCGGGTGCTGGCGGCGGCCGCGATCCTCGCGGTGCTGGCGGCGACGGGCCTGGGCATGGCCCGGGCGATCCGTTCCGCCGCCCGCGTCCGGCGGGCCGAGGTTGCGATTTCCGCGGCGTCGAGTTCCCTCGAGAGCGCCGGCCGCGTCACCCGCGCGGTCCTGGCGACCCTCGAGCAGGACGTCATTCCGGCGCTGGGCAAGATGCTCTCCGCCACCGCCGCCATGGCGTCCGACCGCCGCATGGCGGTCGGGGTGCGCAACCGCCTGACCACGCTGCGCGCCGCCGGCGAGAATATCGAGACGATCCTCAAGGGCGTCGTCGGCTCGCCGTCGGCGAAGCCTGCGGAGCGGCCGGTTGCCGCGACCGCCGCCGAGGCGAAACCGACGGTGGTCACCAATCTGCCGTCGTTCGCGGCCGCGAAATCCGGCGATGGACGGCCCAGGCGCGTCCTGATCGCCGAGACCAACGGGGTCCATCAGCTGATGCTGCGCACCGTACTGGCGCAGATCGGCATGGAGACCGAGTTCGTCGCTCATGGCGACGAACTGATCGAGGCCTGGCGACGTGAAGACTGGGACCTGATCCTTCTGGACACTGAGACGCCTGAAATCGAGGGCCTCGCTGCAGCGCGGACGATCCGTTCGGTGGAGGCGAAGTCCGGCTGGAAGGGCACGCCCATCGTGGCGCTGGCGGCCGATCCGTCATCGCGCGACGTCGACGGCTACACCCAGGCCGGCATCGGTGCGTGGCTCGCCAAACCCATCGTGGGCGCGGCCCTGTTCAAAGCCATCGGGACGGCCATGGCCGAGCCTACGACGGCGACAGATTGGGATCCGGTCGAGTTCGCCAAGGTCGCTTAGCGCCCGCTCAATTCCGTGTGGGGATGATCACCGGCAGGGTCTCGTAGCCCTTCACGAAGGTCGAATAGACCCGCTTGGGCTCGCCCACGACCTCGATGGTCGGGAAGCGCTTGAGGATCTCTTCCCAGATGATCTTCAGCTGCAGCTCGGCCAGGCGGTTTCCGACGCAGCGGTGGATGCCGAAGCCGAACGAGATGTGGGTGCGCGGCCGTTCGCGGTCGATGATGTAGTCGTTCGGCCGGTCGATCACCTCGTCGTCGCGGTTGCCCGAAACGTACCACATGATGACCTTGTCGCCCTTCTTGATGGTCTTGCCGCCGAACTCGAAGTCGGCCAGCGCGCGGCGGCGCATGTGGGCCAGCGGCGTCTGCCAGCGGATGGTCTCGGAGACCATTGAGGGGATCAGGCCGGGGTTCTCGCGCAGCTTTGCGTACTGATCGGGGTTCTGGTTCAGCGCCAGGATCGAGCCGGAGATGGTGTTGCGCGTGGTGTCATTGCCGCCGACGGTCAGCAGCACGATGTTCCCGAAGAACTCGCGGGGCTCCATGTTCCGGGTGGCCTCGCCATGCGCCAGCATCGAGACCAGGTCGCCGGTGGGATCGGTGTTCACCCGCTCGTTCCAGAGCTTGGTGAAGTAGGCGTGATACTCGACGAAGATCGCCATCTTCTGTTCGAAGCTGTCGATCAGACCCTGGCCGGGCGCGGCGGTGACCACGTCTGACCAGTAGATGAGCTGGCGGCGATCCTCCTGCGGCATGCCGAACAGGGTGGCCAGCGTCATGCCGGTCAGTTCCTTGGAGACCTTGTCGACCCAGTCGAATTCCTCGCCGATCGGCAGGTTGTCCAGGATCATCGCCGCCCGCTCGCGGATCAGCGGCTCCATCACCTGCAGGCTGGTGGGCGACACGGCCGGGCTGACCGTCTTGCGCTGAACGTCGTGACGCGGCGGGTCCATGGCGATGAACATCGGCAGCGGCCCGTCGCCACCGGGCGGTTCGGCGATGGTGATGCCGCCTTCGGACGAGAACACCTGGTGATTGGTTTCGATCGCCATGATGTCGTTGTACTTGGTGATCGACCAGTAGGGTCCGAACTCGTGCTCGCGGGTGTAGTGCACGGGGGCTTCGGCGCGCAGGCGCTCGAACATCGGCCACATGGCGTCGGCCTGGAAGAGCTCCGGCTGCGCGGGGTTCAGATCCGCCAGCGGCGTCGCGTAGGCGGCTTCGCGCGCCTCAGCTAGATTCGCCAGATTGCCGTCGGCCATGGTTCGTCCTCCCGGGGGTATTTAAGCATCGTATAGATCGCAAGATGACGCCAGCGTCAACTTTAAGGTGGTCTGGAGGCGCTCGCCGGACCATGACAGAACCGCTCGTGTGCCGCCCCTGATCCCCGTCACCGACCCCGACGATCCCCGGCTTGCCGACTACCGGCAGGTCCGCGAGCGCGATCTCGTGGGCCGTCAGGGCGGCTTCATCGCCGAGGGCGTGGTGGTGCTGGAGAAGCTGATCCACAGTGGGCGACATCCCCTGCGCTCGGTCCTGGTGGCGGAGAAGCGCACGGAGGCGCTCGCGCCCTTGCTGGCGGAGCTTGCGCAGGACATCCCGGTCTATGCGGCGGGGCAGGCGGTGATGGACGCCGTGGCGGGCTTTCACATCCATCGCGGCGTTCTGGCGGCCGGAGTCCGCGCCGAGCCGGACCTGGAGAGCCTGCTGGCCGGCCTGCCGGCGCGCGCCCTGGTGGTCGGCCTGGCCGGCATCGCCAATCACGACAACATGGGCGGCCTGTTCCGCAACGCCGCGGCCTTCGGGGCGGACGCCGTGCTGCTGGACGAGGATTGCTGCGATCCGCTCTACCGAAAGGCGATCCGGGTCTCGGTGGGCGCGGCGCTGACCACGCCCTTCGCCCGGGCCGGGACGGCGGCCGAGCTGGCGGCGCGGCTGGCGGTGGAGGGCTTCGATGTCCTGGCGCTGTCGCCGAGCGGCGAGACCGAACTGGCGGACCTGCGGCCAGGACCGCGGACGGCGGCGCTGTTCGGCGCGGAAGGCCCTGGATTGCCGGCGTCGGTGATGGCCCGGGCGCGCGGCGTGCGGATCGCCATGGCTGGCGGTTTCGACTCCCTGAACGTTGCAACCACCAGCGGCATTGTTCTGCATCAGATTGTTGCGGGGCGACGCGCCGAAGACTGCGACTAAAGCCCTTTCTTAACCGGCGATAGGCCAGGGTTGGATCGACTGGCGGAACTCCGCCGCTTGGGGAAGCGAATGTCCGGCGAAACGCGCCCGCAAGCGCCGGAAGGCCTGGAACAGTCGGGGCCGGTGTTTGACCGCGCCCGCCGGCTGGCCTGCACCCTGTTCAAGGATGTCGACGCCGCGGTTGTGCTGATGGGCGACGGCGAGGCTTGGCGCAGCCACGATCCCGGCGGCCAGGCGCCGAAGGACGCGCCGGTCGCGCGGCTGGTGATCGATTCCGGTGAATTGCTTTGGATCGCCGACGCCAGCCTGGACGAATGTTTCCGCCACCGTCCCAACGTTACCGGCCCGGCCCATGTGCGCTTCTACGCCGCCGCCCCGATCCGGCTGGAGGATGGCTCGATCCCCGGCGTTTTCGCCGTCGCCGGCACTGAGCCGAAGCCCTACGACGAGGCCCTCGCCGCGCGCCTGCAGGACCTGGCTGACGTGGTGGCCGATGAGTGGAGCCGCGTTCAGGCCCGTAACGGCCGCGAGACTGCGCGCCGGGAAAGCGACGTCGCCCGGCGCATGGTCGCTCAGATCCTCGACACCGCGCCGCTGTCCCTCCTGATGACCGACCTGGAGATGCGCATCATCTCCGCCAGCCCGCGCTGGATCGAGAGCCGCCAGCTCGGCGACAACGCGGTGATCGGCCACTCGCTCTATGAGCTGTTCCCCAGCACCTACGAGAAGTGGCGGCCGGTCTATGACCGTTGCCTCGCCGGCGAGTCGGTCCAGGCCGACCGCGTGGAATTCCACCGCCCCAACGGATCGATCATCTGGCTGCAGGTGGAGCTGACGCCCTGGCGGGAAAGCAACGGCGAGATCGGCGGCCTGATCATCAGCTCGCACGATGTGACAAATATGGTCGAGGCGCTGGAGCGGACGGAACGCTCGGAAGAGCGCCTGCGCGTGGCGATGGAGACGGCCGACATCCACGTCTGGGAGCTGGACTACCGCCGCCGTGAGCTGATCAACATCGGCGCGGCCGCAAGCTTCTACAACGAGGAGCCGACCTACCCGCAGCTAGCTCGTGACATCTGGTCGACGATCGACGAGCGCGACCTGCCGCGGGTGCAGGAGGAGTGGCGCCGGCACCAGGAGGAGGGCGCGGCCTACCGCCCAGAGTACCGCGTGCGCCGTTCGGACCACCGGGAGGTCTGGGTGCAGGGCGCCGTGCGCTATCTCACCGACGACCAGGGCAAACCGCTGCGGATGATCGGCGCGCTGCAGAATATCACCGACCGCAAAGCCGCCGAACTCGCCCTGGTCCAGGCCAAGGAGGAGGCGGAGTCGGCCACCCGCGCCAAGAGCGCCTTCCTGGCCACCATGAGCCACGAGATCCGCACGCCGCTGAACGGCGTGCTGGGCATGGCCCAGGCCATGGCCATGGGCACGCTCGATGCTGAGCAGCGCCAACGCCTGGATGTGATCCGCCAGTCCGGCGAGAGCCTGCTGGCGATCCTGAACGACGTGCTGGACTTGTCCAAGATCGAAGCCGGCAAGCTGGAGCTGGAACGCGCCGAGTTCGACCTGGAGGAGACCGTGCAGGGCGCGCTGAGCGCCTTCGCCGCCACCGCTCAGGCCAAGGGGCTGGCGCTGACGCTGAATATCCAGCCGGCGGCGCGGGGTGTTTACGTCGGCGACAGCGTCCGTGTCCGCCAGATCCTCTACAATCTGATTTCCAACGGGCTCAAGTTCACCGGAAAGGGCGAGGTCAAGGTGACCCTGTCGCGGCGAGGCCGGCGCTTGCGGCTGCAGGTCGCAGACACCGGTATTGGCGTCGCGCCGGAGAAGCTGGCCGGCCTCTTCCAGAAATTCGAGCAGGCTGACGCCTCGACGACCCGGCGCTATGGCGGCACCGGGCTGGGCCTTTCGATCTGTCGCGACCTGGCGGCGCTGATGGGCGGCGAGATTCACGCCGAGAGCAGACTCGGTGAGGGCGCGACCTTCACGGTCGAGCTGCCGCTGGAGCGGACGGCCGATTCACCGGAGCGGACGTCGCGGGTCGCCGGGACGCGGCCGGTTGTCATGGAAGAGGCGGTCGCGATCCGAGTGCTGGCAGCCGAGGACAACAGCATGAACCAGCTGGTCCTACGCACCCTGCTGGCGCAGATCGGCATCGAGCCCACGATCGTCGGCAACGGCCGCGAGGCCGTCGAGGCCTGGGCCAGCGAGCCCTGGGACATGATCCTGATGGATGTCCAGATGCCCGACGTGGACGGGCCCACCGCGACCGGCATGATCCGCGCCCGCGAGCGGGCTGCGGGCCTCGCGCGCACTCCGATCGTCGCGCTGACCGCCAACGCCATGGCGCATCAGGTGGCGGAATACGCAGAGGCCGGCATGGACGACTTCGTGGCCAAACCCATCGAGGCGGCGCGCCTGTTCGAGGCTATTGCAGTCGCGCTGGAAACCCGTCGGAAGGCGGTCGCGGAAGCCGCCGCGGCTTAGGCCGCCCGGCCGAATTCGTAGCCGCTGATCGCCACGTCCATCGCCACGTCGCGGAACGCGAGGCGTCCGGGCTCGCCCTCCGCCGCGCCGGCGGCCACGAACAGCGGCGCGAGGTGCTCTTCGCGTGGATGCGCCTCGCGGGCATAGGGGCCTTGATCCCAGTGGCGGATGGCGTCGTCGCGATGGGCGGGGTCGGCGAGCGCCGTCTCCAGCCAGGCGTCGAAGGCCTTGGACTTGTCGGTGAAAGCCGGGCTGAAGCCGCGCATGTTGTGCCAGCTCATCCCCGAACCCACGATCAAGACGCCTTCGTCGCGAAGGGGCGCCAGCGCGCGGCCCGCGGCCAGATGCGCCTCCGGGTCCAGGTCAGCGCGCAGCGAGAGCTGCACCACCGGGATGTCCGCCGCAGGCGTCGCCAGCAGTAGGGGCACGAAGACCCCGTGGTCGTAGCCGCGCTGGGCGTCTTCCGCGGTCGGAAAGCCTGCCGCGCCGAGCAATTCCCGCACCCGCGCGGCGAGGGCCGGCGACCCAGGCGCATCGAAGCGCAGGCGGTAGGTCTCTTCCGGGAAGCCGTAGTAGTCGAACAGCATCGGCGGCCTGGGCGCCGAGCCCACCGTGAACACCGGCTCCTCCCAGTGGCCGCTGACCATCAGGATCGCCTTGGGCCGTTCGGGGAGATCCGCCACGAGGCCTTTCAGCCAGACGGCGGTCCTGTCCCAGGTGTCGGCGGGGCCGCGGGTCCAGTCCATGAAGAAGCACGGACCCGCGCCGTGGGGGACGAACAGGGTCGGCAGCGTCATGGCCCTAGCTCGCGTGCTTCTCGATGCCGTCAGCGAACACCTGGCCAAAGCCGATCAGGAACTCGCGGGTGGCCTCGTTGGTCAGCTCGCCGTTCTCATCGAACATGGCCGCGACGCCGCCGACATAGGTCTCCGGCTGGTTCACGGTCGGCATGTTCAGGAAGACCAGGGACTGGCGCAGCTGGTGATAGGCGCCGAAGCCGCCGATGGCGCCGGGCGAATTGCTGACCACCGCGGCCGGCTTGCCGTTCCAGACGCTGGCGCCATAGGGGCGCGAGCCCACGTCGATGGCGTTCTTCAGCACCCCCGGGATGCCGCGGTTGTACTCCGGCGTCACGAACAGCACCGCGTCGGCGGCCTTCACGGCCTCGCGGAAAGCGGTCCATTCCGCGGGCGGCGTCGCCTCAAGGTCCTGGTTGAAGTGCTGCAAGGCCCCGATCTCGACGAAGTCGAAGGTCAGGTCGGTCGGCGCCACGGCGGCGATCGCCTTGGCGAG
>NZ_DATAPY010000077.1:0-23078 GCF_036264965.1 Phenylobacterium sp. | reverse complement strand
CGCCTTCACCGACGGGGGGGCGAACAACAAGTGGATCGGCGGGGTGAAGTACCTGCTGCTCGGACCGATGGGATTGAACTCGACCAGCTCGCTGGCCGCGACCATCCCTGAGAGCGTCTACATGTTCTTCCAGATGACCTTCGCGATCATCACCCCGGCCCTGATCGCCGGCGCGCTGGCCGACCGCATGAAGTTCTCGGCCTTCCTGGCCTTCATGGGCGCCTGGCTGCTGCTCGTCTACTGCCCGATCGCCCACTGGGTCTGGGGCGGCGGCTGGCTCGGCACCATGGGCGCGCTGGACTACGCCGGCGGCACCGTCGTTCACCTGAACGCCGGCACCGCGGGCCTTGTGGCGGCCTTGATGCTCGGCAAGCGCAAGGGCCTGGGCGTCGAGAACATGGCGCCGCACAACCTGGCCTACAGCGTGATCGGGGCGTCCCTGCTGTGGGTTGGCTGGTTCGGCTTCAACGCCGGTTCGGCGGTGACCTCCAACGTCAACGCCGGCATGGCGGCCGCGGCGACCCAGATCGCCACCGCCGCTGCGGTGCTGGCCTGGATGGTCTCCGAGTGGGTTGTCTCCAAGAAGCCGTCGGTGCTGGGCATGGTGTCCGGCGCCGTCGCGGGCCTGGTGGCGATCACCCCGGCGTCCGGCTTCGTCAATCCGATGGGGGCGCTGATCATCGGCCTCTCCGCCGGCGTGGTCTGCTACATCTCGGCGGTCCATGTGAAGAAGATCTTCGGCTACGACGACGCCCTCGACGCCTGGGGCGTGCACGGGGTTGGCGGCGCCCTGGGCGCCCTGCTGACCGGCGTGTTCGCCAGCAAGCTGATCAACCCGGCGGGCGCGCCGAAGGGCGGCTTGCTGGAGGGCAACGCCCACCAGATGGTGCTGCAGTTCTACGACGTCGGCGCGACCTTCCTCTACTGCGGGATCGTGACCTTCGTGATCCTTCTGGTGATCAAGTACACGATCGGCCTGCGGGTCTCCGAAGAGGTCGAAGTCGAGGGTCTCGACATCAACCTCCACGGCGAGATCGTGCACGGCTAACGCTTAGGCCCGAAGAGAACGGGAATACGGAACGGGGGTCCTTCGGGGCCCCCGTTTTCGTTCAGGCCGGATCCGGCCAGGGGCCGCCCAGGCGGCAGCGCTGCACCCACCAGTCGGGCGCCATGGCTTCGAGGCGCTCGGCCAGGCTCTCGGCCTCGATGTCGCTGGCGCAGAGGGCGAAGCAGGTGCCGCCGGACCCCGATACGCGGGCCAATAGGGTCTCCGGCTCGTCCGCCAGGGTCTCCAGCACAGCGCCGACGGCGGGCGCCACGGCGATAGCCGGCGCCTCCAGGTCGTTGCGCAGGCCCGCCAGCCAGCCGGCCAGTTCGGCGGCGTCTTCGAAAGCGTCCGGCGCGGCCGGCGGCGTCACATCGGAGAACCGCCCGACCGCGTCGTAGCGCCGGTAGACCTCGGCCGTGGAGACGGGGACCCGCGGATTGACCAGCACCGCGTCCAGCGGCGGCAGGCCGGGCGCGGCGCTGAGCAGCTCTCCCCGGCCCTGCGCGATCGCCGGCGCGCCCCACAGGCAGGCCGCGCCGTCGGAGCCCAGCGAGGCCGCCAGCGCCTCTAGCCGGTCATCGCCGAGCGAAAGGCTGAAGGCCCCCCGCAGCAGCCGCAGCGCCGCGCCGGCGTCGCTGGAGCCGCCGCCCAGGCCGGAGGCCACCGGCAGGCGCTTGTCCAGTCTGATCCCTATCGGCGCTAGCGGGCGCCTGGCCTCCGCGATCAGCGCACGGGCGGCGCGAAGCACCAGGTTGTCGTCGCCTCCGCTCAGGCCCGCCCCGAACGGTCCCGCGATCGCCAAGGTCAGGGCCTCTGCGTTGAAGGTGGAGACCTCGTCCCCGACATCGGCGAAGGCCATCAGGCTGCAGATCGGGTGATAGCCGCCGTCAGGCGCGCCGACATGCAGATAGAGGTTCAGCTTGGCCGGCGCGAACGCCACGCGGCCCATGACTATTTGTCGGCGAGCTTGGGCGTCGGCCCATCGGGGCCCAGGCCCGAGGCCAGCTTGGCCTCCGCATTGGCCTTGATCTTGTCGTCCGGCTTCAGCGTCAGCACACGCCGCCACTGGAACTGCGCCTCGTCGCGGCGGCCCACCTTCCAGTAGGCGTCGCCCAAGTGGTTGTTGATCTCCGGATCGCCGGCCTCAAGCTCGACGGCTTGCTCCAGCTTCTCCACCGCCTGCTTGAAGTCGCCGGTGCGGTAGTAAGCCCAACCCAGGCTGTCGACCATGGCCCCGGAGCGCGGATCGGCGGCTACGGCCTTCTGGACCATGGCCATGGCCTCGGTCAGGTGTTCTCCGCGGTCGATCCAGGAATAGCCGAGGTAGTTCAATAGCTCCGGCTCGTCAGGATGCGCCGCCAGCGCCGCCTGCAGGTCAACTTGGGCGGCGGGCCATTTGTTCAGCCGCTCGTTGGTGACGCCGCGCGAATAGAGCAGCCGCCAGTCCGGCGTCTTCGACTCCGCGATCAGCCCGTCCAGCACCTTGGCCGCCTCGGCGTACTGCTCGTCGGAACGCAGCAGGTCGGCGAGCGTGACCCGCGCATCGGTGTCGCCGCCGGCCGCCGCCGCGCGGGCCAGTTTCAGCGCGGTCTCCTTGTCGTCAGCGCCCTGGTAGGTCCAGGCGAGCTTGGCCTGGGCGGTTGAATATTCCATCGAGCCGGGCTTCGGGTGGCCGTAAGCCACGCGCGCAGACTCGGTGTCGCCGGAGCCGGCCATCAGGTCGCCGACCATCACCCAGGCCTCGTCACGGCCCGGATCGAGGCGCAGCACCAGCCGTAGATAGATCAGCGCCAATTGGGTCTGCTTGGCGCCGATCATGGTCGCCGCTGGGGCCAGCATCGCCTGGGCCGCACCCTCGCGGAGGGTCGGCAGCGGCGGGGTGGTCTTGCCCGCGGAGGCCCGGGCCTGATCGGCCTTCACGGCGATCGAGTCTGGCTCGTGGGCCAGATAGTCGCCATAGAGCGCCAGCGCGTCGACGCGGCGGCCGCGCCGCTCCAGGAAGGCGCCGTAGGAGCGCACCGCCATCTCGGTCGGCTGTTCCACCGAGACCACCGCCTTGAAGTCGGTCTCCGCCTCGTCATAGCGCTTGGCGCGCTCGAACAGCGCGCCCTGGGCGAGCTGCCCGAAATAGTCCACCAGCCGGTCGCCGCGCACCGAAGGCCGGGCGATCGAGGCTTCCGTATCGCCGGCCTGCGCCGCCGCCCAGGGCGCCAGCAGCGCCGCCGCGGGTTTCTGCTGCAGGCCGATACCCGGATCGTTGAGCAGGGTCAGCGCTTCCTTGCCCTTGCCGTCGGCCATCGCTTCGACAGCCACCACCAGCTTGCCTAGCCGCTTGGCGCCTTCGCTGGCCCCCTCGCCAGTGGGCGCCAGCACAGCGGCTTTCTGGATGTCGCCGGCCAGCAGCGCGGCGGTGAAGGCGCGCTCGGCGATCATCGGATCGCCAGTCGCCAGCCGCGCCTGGTCGAAGAACTTCGCCGCCTCCGCGGAGCGGCCGTTGTTCAGCGCCTGTTCGCCGGCCAGGAACTTGCCGTAGGACGACGCGCTGGCCATCTGTTCAGCGGCCGTGGACGAGCCGGCGGTCGTCGCCGAGGTCATGCCGCCAGGCCCCGTGGCGCAGGCGGCCAACAGGACCAGAGGAGCGGCGGCGGTGAGCAATTGGGCTAGGCGCATGGGCGGACCTTCGGCTCTAAGGATGGCCACGGCAAGGCGCCCTACTGTCGCAAACCCTACGCACGGTCACATGTTCGGATAGTTGGGCCCGTCGCCGCCTTGAGGCGTCGTCCAGTTGATGTTCTGCGACGGGTCCTTGATGTCGCAGGTCTTGCAGTGGACGCAGTTCTGGAAATTGATCTGGAACTTCGGGTTCTCGCCTTTGTCGTCGTAAAGCACCTCGTAGACCCCGGCCGGGCAGTAGAGCCGCGCCGGCTCCCCGAACTTCGGCAGGTTGATCGAGATCGGAACCGCCGGATCGCTGAGCTTCAGGTGCGCCGGCTGGTTCTCGTCGTGGTTGGTGTTCGACAAGAAGACGCTGGTGAGCTTGTCGAACGACAGCACCCCGTCCGGCTTGGGATAGACGATCGGCTTATAGTCCTTCGCGAGCCCGGTGGAGTCGGCGTCGGACTTGCCGTGGTGCATCGTCCCGAAGAACGAGAAGCCGCCGAGCAGGCTCGTGCACCACAGGTCGAACATGCCGAGCGCCCCGCCCAGAAGCGTCCCGAACTTGGTCAGGATCGGCTTGAAGTTGCGTGCGGTGTGCAATTCCTTGCACATCCAGGACGCCTGATAGGCCGCTTCGTATTCCACCAGGTCGTCCCGCGCGCGACCGGCCTGGATGGCCGCATAGGCGGCCTCAGCGGCCATCATGCCGCTCTTCATGGCGTTGTGGCTGCCCTTGATCCGCGGGACATTCACGAAACCGGCGCTGTCGCCGAGCAGCACGCCGCCCGGGAAATAGAGCCTGGGGACGGATTGGAGCCCGCCTTCGCTGATGGCGCGGGCGCCGTAGGCGATGCGCTTGCCGCCTGCCAGATATTTGGCGATCTCCGGGTGGGTCTTGAACCGCTGGAACTCGTCGAACGGCGAAAGCCACGGGTTCTTGTAGTTCAGGTGCACCACGAAGCCGACGGACACGTAGTTGTCGCCGAAGTGATAGAGGAAGCTGCCGCCGCCGGTGGAATCCTCCAGGGGCCACCCCACCGTGTGTTGCACCAGGCCCGGCCGGAAGACGGCGTCCGGCACCTGCCAGATCTCCTTCAGGCCGATGCCGTACTTCTCGGGATCGGCGCCCTCGGCCAGGCTGTATTTCGCGCGCAGCTGCTTGGACAGCGACCCGCGCACGCCCTCGCCGATGAAGACGTACTTGCCGTGGAGCTCGATGCCCGGCTGGTAGTCGGGCCCCTTGGCGCCGGTCTTGTCGATGCCGAACACGCCGGCGACGACGCCCTTCAGCGCGCCGGCCTCGTCGAACACGGCTTCGGAGGCCGCCATGCCCGGATAGACCTCAACGCCGAGGGCCTCGGCCTGCTGACCCAGCCAGCGGCAAATGTTGGCCAGCGAGGCGATGTAGTTGCCGTGGTTGTGCATCAGGCCAGGCATGGCGAACATCGGCAGCGAGGCCGACCCCTGCGGGCCCAGCAGCACGAACTTGTCCTCGGTGACCGGCGTCTCCAGCGGCGCGCCCATCGCCTTCCAATCGGGAAACAGCTCGGAGATGCCCTTGGGATCGATCACAGCCCCGGACAGGATGTGCGCCCCGACCTCGGAGCCCTTCTCCAGGACGGCCACGGTGATCTCGGCGCCGGCCGCCGCGGCCAGCTGCTTCAGGCGGATCGCGGCCGACAGGCCCGACGGCCCCGCGCCGACGATGACGACGTCATATTCCATCGCCTCGCGTTCGACCTGTTCGCTCATGCCCCGGCGCTCCGTTGATCCCTGGCCCGACTTATCGGAATGTCACACGGCGGCGGTCAAGCAAGAACCATGCGCCGAAAGCGGCGGGTGACGCCGGGTTGGGGAAGAAAATCATGCGTCTGGCCACCCTCGCGTGCGCAATCGCCCTCGTCGCGTCACAGGCGCAAGCCGCCGGCGGGCGGTGGGTCGGAAGCTGGGGGGCCTCGCCGGCCCCGCCGATGGCCGCTGCCTCCGCCGTGGGCGCGCGCTTCCCGACCACCCCCAGCTTCAACAATCAGACCGTCATCCAGATCGTGCGCCTGAGCGCCGGCGGCTCCCGCTTGCGGCTGCGGCTCAGCAACGAATATGGCGCCCATGACCTGGACATCGGCGGCGCGCGCGTCGCCCTGGCCCGGCCGGACGGGACCGCCATCCCCGGCAGCGACCGGGCGGTGACCTTTTCCGGCGCCCAAACCGCCATCATTCCCGCCGGGGCGCCGCTGCTCAGCGATCCTGTCGCCCTGCCCACGAAGGCCCTGGGCCGCCTGCGGGTCAGCCTTTTCCTGCCGCACGACACCGCGGGCTGCACCTGCCACATGAGCGGCCTGGAGATTGTCCAGGTCGCGCCGGGCGACACCACCCGCGCCGATCTGCCCGCGCCATCCGGACAGGCGCAGTACCGGGCCTTCCTGACCGAGGTGGATGTCGAGACGCAGGTTGCGCCCGCGCCGGTCATCGTGGCGTTCGGCGACTCGATCACCGACGGCTTCCAGTCCACGGTCGGCGGCGACCGCCGTTGGCCCGACGTTCTGGCGCGGCGTCTGATGCCGCACGAGCCGGCCAGAGCCTTCGGCGTGGTCAACGCCGGCATCGGCGGCAATCGCGTTCTGAGCGACGGCCTGATCGCCGTTTTCGGCCAGAGCGCCCTGGCCCGGTTCGACCGCGACGTCCTGTCAGTCCCAGGCGCGACGCATGTGGTGGTGCTGGAAGGCGTCAACGATCTGGGCATGACCAAGCCCGCGCCCAGCGCCGAAGCCATGATCGCCGGCTATCGCCAGATCATCGCCCGCGCTCATGCGCACCGGCTGAAGGTGATCGGCGCGACGATCGTCCCCTATGGCGGCGCGAACTATTTCAGCGCGCCCGGCGAGACCGTCCGCCAGAAGATCAACGCCTGGATCCGCACCGGCCGCGAGTTCGACGGCGTCATCGACTTCGACGCCGCCCTGCGCGACCCCGCCAAACCGGAGCGCATGCGCGCCGAGTGGCAATCCGGCGACTGGCTGCACCCCAACGACGCCGGCTACCGGGTGATGGGCGACACCGTCGATCTCAAGCTGTTCCGCTAGAGCCCTTCCCACTCAGGTTGGATCAACCTGAGCGGACAAGAAGGGCTCCAGATATAGGCGACGACTCTGTTCTTTCCTGGCTGACTTGGTCCAAGTCAGCCAGGACAGGGTCTAGGCGGCGTCGCGACCCGCGTAGGCGGCTTCCAGCTTCGCGACGTCGAGCTTGACCATCTCCATCATGGCCGCGGTCGCCCGTTCGCGGCCGGCGGGGTCGGGGCCGTAGATAGTTTCGAAGAGCTGTTTCGGCACGACCTGCCATGTGAGACCGAAGCGGTCCTTCAGCCAGCCGCATTGCATGGGCGCGCCGCCGTCCAGCAGCTTTTCCCAATAGTGGTCGACCTCCGCCTGATCCTGGCAATCGATGAAGAAGGAAAAGGCCTCGCTGAGCGTGAAGTAGTCGCCGCCATTCAGGGCCGTGACCCGCTGGCCGTCCAGCTCGAAGTCGATGGCCAGCACCCCCGGCGCGCCGTCGGTCTTGGCCTGATCGCCTAGGATCTTCGAATTGGGGAAGACCGAGACGTAGAACTTCGCGGCCTCGACCGCCTGGTCGCGGAACCACAGGAAGGGGTGGATCTTCGGCATGGGGTGCTCCTTGTCGTCTCCACCCGAAGAACGATCGACCGCGCCCCGATCCGACAGGGTCGGGCGCTTTTTTCCAACCTAAAGCCCGCGAAGCGCGATAGGCCAGCCTGATGGAGCGCCTACGCCGCCTGATCGACCTGCCCGGGGTCAACGACCTCGAGTACCGCGCGATCCTGAAGCGCGACTTCGCCGAGCCCGAGGCCCGCGCCGAATATCCCGAGCTCGACGAATGCTCGGCCAGGAACTTCGGCCTCACCGCCGAGGAGGCCGAGGACGTCACCCGGCCCGCCGGCTGGAACAAGCCCGAGCGCCTGCCGATCCCGGCACAGGTCGCCGCCTTCGAGGCCGAGGGCTGGGACGTCACCGACGACAAGCGCCGGCCGCTGCGCGTGCTGGGCCATTTCAACCAGCAGCTCTGGCTCGCCATCCGCGGCGTCGCCGGCTCGCTGCCCTTCCTGCCGGACGACGACCGCCCCGATCCCTGGAGCGCGTCCCTGGCGGCCGAAGCCAAACGCTTCCGCAAACGCTAGGACGCCGAACCGCATGAAGCCCCCGCCCAAGCGCCTCTCCGACCTTAAGGGCGGGTCTCCGCCGACTGGGGTCTATGCGCCGCCGACGCCCAAGGTCTCGCGCCAGAAGAAGGCCAAGGTGCTGACCGCCGCCGAAAAGGCCGCCTTCCTGGCCTCGCGCCCCGACCTGAAACCCTAAGCTTTCTCGAACACCACGATCAGGTTGTTCGCCGGCATGGCGATGCGCTCGGCGAACCTCAGGCCGTTCGCCGCCGCCAGCGCCTTGACCTCCGCCAGGTCGCGCAGACCCCAGGCCGGATCGCGGCCCTTCAGGCTGGCGTCGAAGGCCAGGTTGCTGGGCGCGGTCTCCACCTCAGCCTCGATGTAGGGCCCATACAGGAACAGCCGTCCGCCCGGCGTCAGCACTCGCGCCGCGCCGGTCATCAGGCCTTCCGTCGCCGCCCAGGGCGAGATGTGGACCATGTTGATGCAGACCATCGCCTCGAACGGCCCCGCAGGCCATGACGTCAGGTCCGCCGCGTCGAGCCGGATCGGCGCGGTGAGGTTCCGGAGGCCCGACGCGGCCTGCCAGGCCCGTGCACTGACCAGGGCCTCGTCATCGCGGTCCGTCGGCTGCCAGCGCACATCCGGCAAGGCCGTGGCGATGAAGACCGCATGCTCGCCTGCCCCGCTCGCCACTTCCAGCACCCGCGCGCGCCGCGGCAATCGCGGCCCTAGCGCCTCCAGGATCGGCTCGCGGTTGCGCGCGGTTGAGGGCGAGGTCCGGGCGCCGTCGGGGACGTTGTCATGCATGCCACGACCCTAGACCGGAACGCCGCCCAGCGCTGCTGATCGCGCCGCCACGGCTTCTGTGTTGCTCGCGGGCCGACAAAGCGGTTCTGTGCGCCCGCTTCAACGACGGGATGAGGATGACAACCATGGCCAACGGCAATCCGGGCTCCGGCCTGCAGCTGCGTTCCCTGATCAAGGCGAGCGGTGAGCTGGAAGTCTCCCTGGCGAAGGTCGACATCCCCGATCCGGCGCCGGACGAGGTGCTGGTCCGCATTGAGGCCTCGCCGATCAACCCGTCGGACCTGGGCCTTCTCTTGGGCGCTGCCGACCTGTCCACCGCCAAGGCCGGCTCAGGCCCCACCCTGACCGCCACCGTCCCGCCGCAGCTGATGCGGGCCATGGCGGGCCGCGTCGACCAGTCCCTGCCGGTCGGCAACGAGGGCGCCGGAACGGTGGTGGCCGCCGGCTCCGATCCCGCCGCTCAAGCGCTCCTGGGCAAGACCGTCGCCGGCATCGGCGGGGCCATGTACGCCCAGTACCGCACGCTGAAGGCCGCTGATGTCCTGCCGCTACCAGCCGGCGCGACCGCCGCCGACGGCGCTTCCTGCTTCGTCAATCCGCTGACGGCGCTGGGCATGGTCGCCACCATGCGCACCGAGGGCCACACCGCGCTGGTCCATACCGCCGCGGCGTCCAACCTCGGCCAGATGCTCAACAAGATCTGCCTCAAGGACGGCGTGGCCCTGGTCAACATCGTGCGCAGCCGCGAGCAGGCGCACATCCTCACCGACATCGGCGCGACCCATGTGGTGGATTCGACCTCGCCAACCTTCCTCGACGACCTGACCAAGGCGCTGGCCGACACCGGCGCGACATTGGCCTTCGACGCCATCGGCGGCGGCAAGCTGGCCGGCCAGATCCTCGGCTGCATGGAGGTCGCCATCAACCAGCGGGCCACGGTCTACAGCCGTTACGGCTCCTCCGTGCACAAGCAGGTCTACATCTACGGCGGCCTGAACACCGCCCCGACGGAACTCGCCCGCAGCTACGGCATGGCCTGGGGCCTGGGCGGCTGGCTCCTGACGCCGTTCCTGATGAAGATCGGCGCCGCCGAGGCCCAGAAGCTGCGCCAGCGCGTCGCCGACGAGCTGAAGACCACTTTCGCCAGTCACTACACCGCGGAGATCGGCCTGGCCGAGGCGCTCGATCCGAAGGTCGCCGCCGCCTACAACAGGAAGACCACTGGCGAGAAGTACCTGATCAACCCCAACAAGGGCCTCTAGCGGACGATCTCCCGCCGCTCACCTCATGTCCGCGTCCGCCGTTCCCAGTCCGATGGAAGCCAAGCTGAATCAAGCCATTGATTGGCTTCGCTCGCACTTGGTCAATCACGCCGAGATCACGCTGCGCGAGGTCCTGGCGGCTCAGCCCGGCAACCTCACGGCCCGGCGGCTGCACGGCATCGCGCTGTTCAAGCTGGGCCGGCGCGACGAGGGGATCGCGGCCATCGCCACCGCGGCCGAGCAGGACGGCGGCAACGCCAGGGCCTGGGCCGACCTCGCCGTGGCTCTGCGCGATGCGGGCCGGGCCGAGGCCGCCGAAGAGGCCTATGCCCGCGCGCTGGCCGCGCAGCCGCCCAATTTTTCGGCCCCGCCGCTCGGCGCCCAGGTGTTCTGCACCGAGCTGGGCTCGCACGACTTCAAGCTCGTCGATTATCCCTATCGCGCGGAGATCCGCTACGGCGCCGGCCGCCCTGCCCACCCCGAGCTCGCCGGCATCATCGGCGAGGGCCGGCAGCGCTACCACGACCTGCTCACCGGCTGGGGCCCTCTGCAGCCCGATTTCGCCGACGTGCCGCTGGGCGGACGCTACGACACGCCGACGCCCTTCTGGCTGAACTCCTGGTTCACCGCCCTCGACGCCATCGCCCTGACCGGATTCCTGAAATCCCTGAACCCGGCCCGCTTCGTGGAGATCGGCTCGGGCGTCTCCACCAAGTTCGCCCGCCGCGCGGTCAAGGCCTACGACCTGCGCACGCGCCTGATCTCGATCGATCCGCAACCGCGCAATCAGATCGACCAACTCTGCGACCAGGTTATCCGAAAGCCGCTGGAACAATGTCCGCCGGAGATGTTCGATGTGCTCGAACCCGGCGACATCTTCTTCCTCGACTCCTCGCACCGCAGTTTCCAGGGCTCGGACGTCACCGTCTTCTTCCTGGAGATTCTGCCCCGGCTGAAGCCCGGGGTGATCGTCCACATCCACGACATCTACCTGCCTTACGACTATATCTCCGGGCACCTGCACCGCCTCTGGAACGAACAGTACCTCCTGGCCACGGCCCTGCTGTTCGGCGCGGCGCGGTTCGAGATCCTGTTCCCCTGCTGGTATGTCGGCCGCGACCCCGACCTCGCCGCGCACGGCGACAGCCTGTTCCGCAAGGGCCCGATGGCCGAGCTCGACCTCTACGGCGCCAGCTTCTGGCTGCGGATCGTCTAGCCCTTGGACAATTCCGCGCCGGGCGGCCAAGACTTGCGCGTGAGCCCCGTCGCCGATCCCATCGCAGAGTCCCTATTGGCCTTCTGGGCCGATGCCGGCGTCGACGCCATGTCGCTGGACGACCCCATCGACCGGATCGCCGCCGGGCGCATCGCCCCGCCACAACCCGCGGCGCGCAAAGCGCCCGCCGCTGCGCCGGCGGCCTCGTCGGCCCGTCCGGCCCAGCCCGACGTTTCCGCCGCGGTCGCCCAGGCCCAAGCGTTGGCGGCCGCCGCCGACAGTCTGGAGGCGCTCTCCGCCGCCATCGCCGGCTTCGACGGCTGCCCACTGAAGTTCGAGGGCGCGGCCTCGCAGGCCGTGGTCTGGCGCGGCGAGGCCGCCGCCCCGCTGATGGTGATCGGCGAAGGCCCCGGCCAGGACGAAGATCGCCAGGGCCAGCCCTTCGTCGGCCGCGCCGGCCAGCTGCTGGACAAGATGCTCGCCGCCGCCGGCCTGACCGGCCGGGTGATGATCACTAACACCGTCTTCTGGCGCCCACCCGGCAACCGTACCCCGACGCCGGCCGAACAGGCCGTCTGCGCGCCCTTCGTCGAGCGCGCCATCGCGCTGGCGAACCCGAAGATGCTGCTGCTGGTCGGCGGCGCCTCGGCCAAGGCGATGCTCAAGAAGGACGAGGGGATCCTGTCCATGCGTGGGCGCTGGCACGAGTGGCGCTCGGCCAACGGCGCCATCGAGTTACCGGCCTTGCCGACCCTGCATCCGGCCTTCTTGCTGCGCCAACCAGCGGCCAAGAAACGCGCCTGGGCCGACCTTCTGACGCTCACCGAACGGCTGGACCGACCCGAACGCCCCGCACCCTAAGGACGCCCGCCATGCCCGTTCCGACCCTTCGCGACCAACGCATCGTCATCATCGGCGGCAGCTCCGGCATCGGTTTCGCCGTCGCGGAAGCCGCCTTGGCCGAGGGCGCGAGGGTGGTGATCGGCTCCAGCAGCGCCGACAAGGTTGAGGCGGCCGTGGCCAGGCTCGGACAGGCCGCATCGGGCGCAGCGATCAATGTCCGCGATGAGACCAGCGTTCAGGCGTTCTTGGCCGATGTGGGCGCCTTCGATCACCTCGCCTACACCGCCGGCGACTGGGATCGGACCCCGACCGGCGCGATCGCCGAACTCGATTTCACCGCTGCGGCAGCGAGCATGGAGGTGCGCTTCTGGGGCGCGCTCAGGACCATCAAGCACGCCCTGCCGCGCCTATCGCCGAAGGGCTCGATCACCCTGACCGACGGGACCATGACCCACCGGCCGATAAAGGGTCGCCCCCTGTCGTCGGCCTTCGGCGCCGCGATCGAACACCTGGCCAAGGGTCTGGCGGTCGACCTCGCGCCGATCCGCGTCAACGCTGTCTGCCCGGGCCTTATCCTCACCGAAGTCTGGAGCGGCACACCGCCTGAGCGCCTGGCCAAGATGACCCAGCGGTTTCCTGTGCCAAAGGGCGGCGATCCCGCCGAGGTGGCGCAGGCGTACGTCTATCTGATGAAGGGCGGCTTCACGACCGGGCAGGTCCTGGTGGTGGACGGCGGGCTGATGCTGACCTGAGGCCGCCCTGCGGCCAATCCACTCTTGAGGCCCGTTTGGGGTTGATCGGCCGGACGGTCCCGCATAACCCTTAGCGTCGGGGACTTCGAGAAGAGGACTGCGCACCGCCCACGCCATAAGGGTACGCGCGGAAAGAGACGGCATGACGCTGAAGAAGCGCCTGCGGGCCGGGGCCATAGCCTTTGCCTGCTCCGCCTCCATCGCCGGGGCCGCCGCGGCGGAAGCGCCGACGGCGCTGTCGAGCGACGACGCCCGCGCCTATTCGGCGGCCTTCGACGCTACCGAGCGCGGCGATTTCATCGACGCCCAGATGCAGAGCGCGGCGGTCAAGGATCACTCGCTCGACGGCTATCTGAGCTTCCACGAGCTGATGCACCCGACGGCCCACGTGGCCGCCTTCGACGAGCTCTCCGCCTGGCTGGGCAAGTTCCGCGACCTGCCGGTGGCCGACCGCATCTTCGCCCTGGCCTCCAAGCGCAAGACCGACCCGACCGCCGACGCCGGCCCACGGCCGATGGCCATGGGCGACGGGCCGCAGATCGCCAATCCGCAGCTTTCCGAAAAGGCCCGCCGCGGCCGCGAGGCCTTTTTCTCCGGCGACGCCAAGCGCGCGCTGACGCTGGCGACCGCCTCGGGTGACCGCTGGATCGCCGGCCTCGCGGCCTATCGCCTGAAGGACTACGACCACGCCCGCGCCAGCTTCGCCGACCTCGCCCGAGACGGCGAATGCGACGCCTGGCTGCAGGCCGCCGCCGCCTTCTGGGCCGCCCGCTCGGCCCAGGCGCAGAACGACATCTCCGGCTCCGCGCAGTATCTTCAGGTGGCGGCCCGCAACGGCGAGACCTTCTACGGCATGCTTGCCGCCCGGCAGCTGAAGCTCGCCGACCTGGCCAGCGTCGCCGCCGCCGATGATCCCTTGGCGCGCCTGCTGCTGGCCGCCTACACCGTGCCGGCTGGCGGCCAGGCCAGCGTCGATCTCGCCAGCTTCGTCGCCACCGACGCGCGCGCCCACCGCGCCGCCGCCCTGGCGCAGATCGGCCGCGGCTCCGACGCCATCCAGGAACTGCGCGCCGGCATGGCCCTCGCCCGCACCGGCGCCGACCAGGCCCGCTGGAAGGCCCTGACGCTGGCCATGGGGACCTCGCTCGCCGACCGGGCCAGCCCGCCGCGCAGCGCCGACCTCGACTATCCGACGCCGGAGCTGACCCCGGCCTACGGTTTCACCCTCGATAAGGCCCTGGTCTACGCCGTGGTCCGCCAGGAAAGCCGCTTCAACCCGCAGGCGGTCTCGCCGGTGGGCGCCACGGGCCTGATGCAGGTGATGCCGGCCTCCGCCGCCCTGGCCGCCGGCGACGACAGGCTCAAGCACGACGCGACGCCGCTGCTCGATCCCGCCTTCAACCTGCGGGTCGGCCAGGACTATTTCACCTGGCTGCTGGAAAAGGGCGTCGGCCACGACCTGATCCGGGCCGTCGCCGCCTACAATGCCGGACCGGGCCCGGTGCTCAAGACAGCCCAATTGCTGGGTCCGGAAGCCGACGGCCTGCTCCTGATGGAATGCCTCCCCGCACAGGAAACCCGCGCCTACGTCCAGCGGGTGATGACCGGATACTGGACCTATCGAAAGATGTGGGGCCAGGCCTCGCCCAGCCTCGACGCCTTGGCCGGCGGCGGACACCCCGCTGACGAACGTCTCGACTATCTAGGCCAGCCGAACCGCCCCGCGACCCAGCTGGCCTCGCAGACGCTTCAGGTCGGGATGCGCTAGGGCGACCGCCGGCCCGCGCCCGATCAGCACGCCAAACGGCTTCTCGCCGAAAAAACCGCCCTCGCCGATCAGCAGGGCGTCGCCGCCACCGCTGTGCAGGTGCTTGGCCAGCAGCTCCAGCCAGCCGGGCTTCAGCCGGATCTTCGCCGGCACGACCAGCAGCCGATCCGACCGCGACGCCTGCAGACCTGCCGCCAGATCGTCGGCCAGCTCCGCCCCGGTCTCCTCGCGCAGCACCGCCAGCAGCTCCGGCGGGCCGCCACCGGCGATCAGCACCTCGCGGACCAGCCCCTCGACCGCCGCCGAGGTCAGGGCGGCCAACAGCGCCGGCAACCGGTCGCCGGCGTCGGCGGTCTCGACAATCACACTCAGCATCGCGCCAGAAGCCCTGCGTTGGCGCTGAACGTCAACCGTCGACAGATGGCGTCGGATGTCCGACGCTAGGGCAAAATAAGAGACCCGGGGGAAATCAATGCACCGTCGCACCCTTCTGTCTGCTGCGCCGCTGCTGGCGCTGCCCGGCTTCGCGTTCGCCCAAGAGCCCGCCGCGCCCACTCCACCCGCGCCGCGCCCTGCCCCACCGCCGCCCACCTTTCCGCCACCAACCCTGGCGATGACGACAATGGCGAGCGGCCTGCATTTCCCCGAGGCGCCCGTAGTGATGAACGACGGTTCGGTGCTGTTTGTGCAGATCGAGGCCAAACAGGTCAGCCGCCTGAAGCCCGATGGGACCGTCACCCTGGTCGCCCAGCTCGACGGCGGCCCCAACGGCCTGGCGGTCGGCCCCGACAAGGCGCTCTACGTCGCCAATGACGGCGGCCGGTTCAGCTTCAACAAGCGCGGCGCCTTCAACTATCCAGGCGCGGTCCCACCCGACCACATCGGCGGCTCGATCCAGCAGATCGACCTCAGGACCGGCAAGGCCATCACGCTCTACGACAGCTGCGACGGCAAGCGGCTGGTGGCGCCCGACGACCTGGTCTTCGATCACCACGGCGGCATGTGGATCAGCGACTACGGCAAGGTGAAGGGCGACGCCGGAATCTACTACGCCCGCGCCGACGGCAAGGGCATCCGCCAGGCGAAGGGCGGCATGAACGCCCCCAACGGCATCGGCCTGTCGCCGGACGGCAAGCAGCTGCACGTCAGCGAGGGCCGCCAGCTCTGGACCTTCGACATCAAGGCCCCGGGCGAGCTCGGCCCTTCGACCTCCTACCCGAACGCCGCCCACGCCAACCTGCGCGAGCGTTCGGTGGCCGACAGCCTGAAGGTGCTGGCCGACGGTCGCGTCTGCGTCTGCACCCTGATCGCCGGCGGGATCAGCATCTTCGACGCCACTGGCGGGACGGAGTTCATCCAGTTCGACGACCCGATGACCACCAACCTGGCGTTCGGCGGCGCGGACATGCGCGATACCTGGGTGACCTCCTCGGGCCTCAGCCGGATCGTCAAGGTGCGCTGGCCCTACCCGGGCCTGAAACCGGCCTATTCGGCGTAGATCCCAAGCTCTGCAATCACGGCTCGCCGGGATCAGTCCTCGGACAGCAGGATGTCGAGGAACATCTGCCGTCGATTGAGAAAGTTGCGCGTCACCTGAAAGTGGTCCGTGTCTTCATAGTCGACACGCTCGAGGCCTTTCGCGGTGGTCTGATAGATCCACGCATCCGGGTATCCAATAGTGTTCGGCGTCCAGAGCGCGCATTGAACTACAAGCCCAAGGGGCCCGCTCCCCGCCCGACCGCCGAATACGGGGCCGCACATTCTGCTACCGCTTCGATCAGATATGGGCAAGCAAAATGTTCTTGTTATGTTCTATTTTGCCGCCTAGCGTTGATGGGTGACCACCTTCACTCAGCAGATCACCGCCGTCCGTGGCCGTGGCGCGCGGACCAACACCAGCGGCCGCTATGAGGCGGAGGCCCGCGAGGCCTTCGACGACGGCTGGACGCCCGATGACACTGAGCCGGCGCAACTGACCACCACCGTGACGCCCGAGAAGGCGAAGGTGATCATCAGCCGCAACGACAGCCCCGACGTTGGCTTCTCCGCCTCGATCAACCCCTACCGCGGCTGCGAGCATGGCTGCATCTACTGCTACGCACGGCCGGCGCACGCCTACATGGGCCTCTCGCCCGGTCTCGATTTCGAGTCCAAGCTGTTCTTCAAGCCCGAAGCCGCGCGCCTGCTGGAACGGGAACTGTCGAAGGGATCTTACGTCCCCGAGGTGATCCACATCGGCGGCAACACCGATCCCTATCAGCCGCAGGAACGCCGCCTGCGGATCACGCGGCAGATCATCGAGGTGCTGAGCCGCTTCAACCACCCGTTCTCGATCATCTCCAAGTCCGGTCTGATCCTGCGCGACCTCGACCTGCTGGCGCCGATGGCGGAGCGGAACCTGGTGCGCGTGGCGATCTCGGTCACTACGCTGGACCGCAAGCTGGCGCGCTCCATGGAGCCCCGCGCCGCCACTCCGGAAAAGCGCCTCGACGCCGTCCGCCGTCTCAGCGACGCCGGCGTGCCCACCGTGGTGATGTTCGCGCCCGCCATCCCCGGCCTCAACGACCACGAGATGGAGGCGGTGTTGGAGCGCGCCGCAGCGGCCGGCGCCCGCGGCGCGGGCTACGTGGCGCTGCGCCTGCCCATGGAGATCGCCGACCTCTTCCAGGAGTGGCTGGCCACCGACCACCCCGACCGCGCCAATCGGGTGATGTCGCTGGTGCGCCAGATGCGCGGCGGCAAGACCTACGACAGCCAATGGGGCAAGCGGATGAAGGGCGAAGGCCCCCTCGCCGCCCTCATGTCCCGCCGGTTCGCCGTCGCCAAGCAGCGCCTGGGCATCGCCGGCAAGCTCCCGCCCCTCGACCTCGGCCTGTTCCGCGTCGCGCCGAAAGCGGGGGATCAGATCGACCTGTTTGGATGAACTTCCCTTCCCGCAACGCGGGAAGAGGGGACCGTCGGCGGAGCGAAGCGGAGAGCCGATGGTGGGAAGGGCAAGCCTCGAGCGCGGCGCGGCCGCTTTTCCTCTCCACCATTCCCTCTTCGGGGAACGGTCCCCCTCTCCCGCTGCGCGGGAAAGGAAGTGCGAACTAGGCCGCCTTCGAAAGTTCGTCGCGCGCCGCCGCCGCGATCTCGAAGGAACGCACGCGGGCGGCGTGGTCGAAGATCTGGGCGGTGACCATGATCTCGTCGGGCCGGTGTTTGGCGACGAAGGCCTCGAGGCCGCGGCGGACAGTCTGGGGATCGCCGACCACGGCGGTGGCGAGCGCGCCTTGCATGTCCGGCGTCATGCCGGCTGCGGCGAAGCGCTCCTCGACGTCGTCCACCGGCGGGGGCAACCGGCTGGGCCGGCCGGTGCGCAGGTTCAGGAAGGCCTGCTGCAGCGAGGTGAAGAGATGCTTGGCCTGGGCGTCGGTCTCGGCGGCGACGACGTTAAGCCCCAGCATCGCATAGGGCTTGTCCAGCTGCGCCGAGGGCTCGAAGCGGTGGCGGTAGAGCTCCAGCGCCTCGTCCATCTGCGCCGGGGCGAAGTGCGAGGCGAAGGCGAAGGGAAGGCCCAGGGCGCCGGCAAGCTGCGCGCCGAACAGGCTGGAGCCCAGGATCCAGATGGGCACGTCCTGGCCGGCGCCCGGCACCGCCTGGATCGTCTGGCCGGGTTGAGCCGGCTGGAAGTAGTGCATCAGCTCGACGACATCCTGCGGGAAGCGGTCGACATCTCCGGCGAGCGTGCGGCGCAGCGCCCGCGCCGTCAGCTGGTCGGAGCCCGGCGCGCGGCCGAGGCCCAGGTCGATCCGCCCCGGAAACAACGCTTCCAACGTGCCGAACTGCTCGGCGATCACCAGGGGCGCGTGATTGGGCAGCATGACGCCGCCGGCGCCGACCCGGATGGTCGTGGTGCCCGCCGCCACATGGCCGATGACCACCGAAGTCGCGGCGCTCGCCACGCCGGGCATGTTGTGATGTTCGGCGAGCCAGAAGCGCCGGTAGCCGAGCCGCTCGGCATTGCGCGCCAGATCGAGGCTGTTGTGCAGCGACTGGCCGACGTGGCCGCCTTCGAGGATCGGCGAGAGGTCGAGGACAGAAAGAGGAACCATCGCGCTCATATGGGGAGCCTTCAGCGGGAGAACACACCCACAAGTTCTATGTGCGGCGACCAGAGGAACTGATCCACCGGCAGGACGCGGTCGAGGGCGAAACCCGCGTCGATAAGGGTGCGGGCGTCGCGGGCGAAGGTGGCGGGATTGCAAGAGACGGCGATGACGCGCGCGACCTTGGAGCGCGCCAGTTCGGCGGTCTGCTCGGCGGCGCCGGCGCGCGGCGGATCGAAGACGGCCAGGTCGGTCTTCTTCAGCTCCTCGGCCAGGACCGGGCGGCGGACCAGATCGCGGGCCTCGGCGGTGACGCCATGCAGGCCCGGCGCGCTGGCCATGGCGGAGCCGAGCGCGCGGATGGCCTCGGGCGCGAAATCGCAGGCGTAGACCGGCGCGATCCCGGCCAGGCGGAAGGTGAAGGTGCCGACGCCGCAGTAGAGGTCGGCGATGCGCGCCGCGCCGGCCGCCTCCACCGCCACGAACTCCGCCATCGCGGCCTCGGCCTGGGGCGTCGCCTGGAGGAAGGCGCCCGGCGGCAGGGCGACGGTAGCGGGCCCAAGGTGGACCTGCGGCTGGCGCGCCTGGTAGGCGACCTCGCCGTCGATCGTCACCCGGGCGAAGTCGGCTTCCGCCGCCCGCTCGGCCAGCAGAACGCGCGCGTCGGCGGAGAGGCCGCCGGACTTCCGCTCCACGCCGGAGATGTCGATTTCGAGACCGCTGGCGGTCAGCGTCACATGCAGCGTCGGCGCGGACTTCGGATGCTCGAACAGCGGCGCGGCGAGGCGTTTCAGCGCCGGGATCGCCGCCACGATCGCCGGGTCGCTGATTGGGCAGGCCGTGATGTCCACCAGATCCCAGGACTTGCGCGCCTTGTAGCCGAGCTTGGCGGCGTCCCGGCTCCCGCGCCGCGCGTGCAGGGCGACGCGGCGGCGCGTGCCCGGCTGGGCGGCGAACGGCGGCAGGATCTCGGTGTCGATCTGCTGGCGCGCCAGGGTTCCGGCCAGCCGCTCGACCTTCCACGCCAGATACGGCGCACGGTCCCAATGCTGCAGGGCGCAGCCGCCGCAGGTCCCGAAGTGCGGGCACGGCGGAACGACCCGCTCGGCGCTGGCCTGCAGCACCTCGATCAGCTCCCGCCGTTCGCCGGCGCCCATCGCCAGCACCCGCTCGCCCGGCAGGGTGAAGGGCACGAACGCCGGCCCAGGCGCCATGCCGTCGCCCTCCCCGCCCAGCGTGTCGATGGTGAGCTCAACCGCCGGCCCTGCGGGACGGGCTGGCCTGGTCTGGGCGCGGCGGTGTCGCGGCGGCGGTCTCATGGTCGGACGGGCGTCCTCGCGCGACGGCGGTATGCAAGATGAACGAAAATGAACGGCCCGCTCAAAATCTGTTCAGCTTGGCTGGGCGAAAAGGGTCCTCGAAGCTGCCCAAGGGCCGCTGCAAAGATTCGAGAGAGGGATACCCATGACCAAGTCTTCGACCTTCGCCAAGGGCTGCGTCGCCGCAACGGTCGGCCTCCTGGCTCTGGGCGCGGCGGCCGCGGCCTCCGCCCAGCCCGGACCGGCCTATAACAACTATGACCCCTGCCAGCGCGACGCCAATGGCCGCGGCGTGGCCGGCGCCCTGATCGGCGGGGCCGGCGGCGCGGTGATCGGCTCGCAGCTGGCGGCCGGCGGACACCGCACGGATGGCTCGCTGCTCGGCGGCGCGCTCGGCGCCATCGCCGGCGCGGTCATCGGCCACAAGACCGCGGCCTGCACCGACGCCCCGCCGCCGCCCCGAGGCTACGAGCCCGGCCCGGACGCCGACGCCGGCCCGCCGCCTCCGCCCCAAGGCTATGAGCAAGGCTATCAGCCCGGCCCGCCGCCGCCTCCGCCGGCCTATGGCGCCTACTATGCGCCGCCGCCCCCGCCGCCGGGCTACTACGCCCCGCGTGAAGCGGTGTTCGTCTACGGTCGCCATGGCGTCCGCTACCGGGTCGTCGAAGAGCGTGTCGGTCCGGACGGCTGCACGGTCGCGGAAAGCCCGATCTACTTCCCCGACGGCCGCGTCGACCGCCGCATCGTCCACGTCTGCCCGGACTATCGAGGCCGCTACCGCGTCGTCGACTAAGCTCATCTGTCGCCGGCGGTTGCTGGCTACGCCTGGGCCGCCTGCATTGCCGCGGGCGGCCCTTTTCTTTGGCCCTCAGGCCTTGCGCGCCCAGAGCAGGTATTCGCGGTTCCCGTCGCCGCCTTCCACCGGGCTCTCGTCGGTCGCTTGAACGGTCCAGCCGAAGCCTTCCAGGAAGCGCTTCACGTCCGCCAGGGCCTCGGCTCGCGCGCCTTCGTCCTTGACCAGACCGCCCTTGCCCACCCGCTCCGGCCCGACTTCGAACTGCGGTTTGACCAGGGCGATCAGGTCGGCGCCCGGCGCCGCGAGCGCCAAGGCCGTCGGCAGGGCCTTCGCCAGACCGATAAAGCTCACATCGCAGACGACGATTTGCGGCGGCTCCGGGATCTCGGCGGCGGTCAGCGCCCGCGCGTCGACGCCCTCCAGCCCGACCACCCGCGGATCGTCCGTCAGGCTGGCGTGCAGCTGGCCGCGCCCCACGTCGACCGCGTAGACGCGCCGCGCGCCCGCCGCCAGGCAGACCTCGGTGAAGCCGCCGGTCGAGGCGCCGACATCCAGCACGACGCGGCCCTCGACCGCGACCGGCCAGAGGCCCAGGGCGTGTTCAAGCTTCAAGGCCCCGCGCCCGACCCACGGATGCGCGGCCGTGGCCTCGATCATCGCGTCCTCGTCCAGCATTTCCGCGGGCTTCAACACCGGCTTGCCGTCGGCCATGACCCCACCGGCCTCGATGGCGGCGCGGGCCTTGGCGCGGCTTTCGAACAGGCCGCGCGCGACCAGCAGGAGGTCGGCGCGGGTCTTCATGCCGTCTCTAGACCGAAGCCTTCTCGTCTTCGAACAGCTTCTTCAGCTCGTTCTTCATGATCTTGCCGTTGGCGTTGCGCGGCAGGACTTCATGCCAGAACTTGATCACGACCGGCACCTTGAAGGCGGCGATGCGCTCGGCGACGTGGGCGCGCAGTTCGTCCTCCGTCGCGTGCATCCCGGGCTTCAGGGTGACCACCGCGCCGGGCTCCTCCCCCAAGGTGCGATGTGGGATGCCGACGACGGCGGCGTCCATCACCGCGGGGTGGTCGTAGAGGGCGTTCTCCACCTCCACGCAGTAGATGTTCTCGCCGCCGCGGATCAGCATGTCCTTGGCCCGGTCGATGATGAAGCAGAAGCCCTCCTCGTCGAGCTTGGCCAGGTCGCCGGTGCGCACCCAGCCGTCGACGAAGGTCTGGGCGGTGGCCTCGGGCTTGTTCCAGTAGCCCTTCACGACCATCGGCCCCTTGGCCCACAGTTCGCCGACCTGACCCGGCGGCAGGACGGTGACCCCGTCCGCCGGATCGCGGATCTCCAGCTCACAGACCGCCGCGGCCGGACCGCAGCTGTCGGGGCGGTTGGTGTAGTCCTCGGCGGCGTTGGAGGTGACCGTGGCGCAGGTCTCGGTCATGCCCCAGCCCTGGCCAGGCTGCGACTTGGGGAAGGTCTCGCGCAGGCGCCGCACCAGCTCGGGCGCCGAGGGCGCGCCGCCGTAGGCCACCGACTCCAGGGACGACAGGTCATAATCGGCGCGGGCCGGATGCTCGATCAACTGCCAGGCGATCGTCGGCACCCCGCCGGCCGACTGGATCTTCTCGCGCTCGATCAGCTCGAAGGCGCGGATCACGTCCCACTTGTGCATCATCACCAGCTTGGCGCCGCCGAAGAGGCTGGGGTTCAAGACCGCCATGCAGCCAGTGACATGGAAGAACGGCACCGAGATCAGCGACGAGCGCTGCGGCCCGGTCGGGTCGGGCGCGGGCGGCGCCTCGCCGCGGCGCAGGAAGGCGCGCGCGCCCGCCGCGCCGGCGGTGAAGATGTTGGAGTTCACGCCCCGCTGCGTGGCCAGGGCGCCCTTGGGCTTTCCGGTGGTGCCGGAGGTATAGAAAATGGTGGCGTCGTCGTCGGGCTCCAGCTCGACGGGCGGCAGTTCACTGGCGGGCAGGGCGGCCCAGTCGCTCGTGGTCCCGATCACGCTCTCAAGCCGTGCGATCAGGGGGTGGGCGATCTCCTCGGCCGCCCTGGAGACATAGACCCGCTTCAGGTCCGGGCAGTTGTGCAGGTGTTCGGTCAGCCGCTCGAAGCGCTCGGCGTCGAGAATGGCGACCTTGGTTCCGGAATCGACCAGGCCGTATTCGAGCTCCGGCCCCGTCCACCAGGCGTTCAGCGGCGTGACGATGGCGCCCAGGTTGGTGGCGGCGAAGAAGGCCACCGGCCATTCGGGCAGGTTGCGCATAGCCAGGGCCACCCGATCGCCCTTTTCCACCCCCTGGAACTTCAGCTCATGGGCGAAGGCGGCCACCGCCTTGCCAAAGGCGACGTA
>NZ_DATAPY010000076.1:0-24794 GCF_036264965.1 Phenylobacterium sp. | reverse complement strand
CCTCGCAGTCGAGGAAGCTGTTGTACTGGTCGCCGAGGTCGCCGGGCTGGTGGCTGACGGCGATCTGCTTGGTCAGGCCGGCGCCCAGGCTGTCGGTGCGGGTGACCACGACACCGTTGTCGACGCCGAGCTCCAGGAAGGCGTAGCGGCAGGCCCGCACCTTCGCCAGGAAGTCGTCGTGCGGGACGGTGACCTTGCCGTCCTGGTGGCCGCACTGCTTCTCGTCGGAGACCTGGTTCTCGATCTGCATGGCGCAGGCGCCGGCCTCGATCATCTTCTTGGCCAGCAGATAGGTGGCCTCGGCGTTGCCGAAGCCGGCGTCGATGTCGGCGATGATCGGCACGACATGGGTCTGGAAGTTGTCGATGGCGTCCTGGATCTTCTCTTCCTTGGCGGCGTCGCCGGCGTCGCGCGCGGCGTCGAGGTCGCGGAACAGGCCGCCCAGCTCACGGGCGTCGGCCTGCTTCAGGAAGGTATAGATCTCCTCGATCAGCGCCGGCACCGAGGTCTTCTCGTGCATCGACTGGTCCGGCAGCGGACCGAAGTCGGAGCGCAGGGCGGCGACCATCCAGCCGGAGAGGTAGATGTACTTCCCCTTCATGGAGCCGAAGTGCTTCTTGATGGAGATCATCTTCTGCTGCGCGACGAAGCCGTGCCAGCAGCCCAGCGACTGGGTGTAGTTGGCCGGATCGGCGTCATAGGCCGCCATGTCCTCGCGCATGATGCCCGCGGTGTACTTGGCGATCTCCAGGCCGGTCTTGAAGCGGTTCTGGACGCGCATGCGAGCCACGGATTCGGCGTTGATGCCATCCCAGGTCCCGCCCTTGCTCTTGATGAGCTGGCCCATCTCGATGCTGTGGTCTTGGTAAGCCATCTGTCTCTTCCGCGTTTTGGAGCGGAGACGCCTATACGCCCCCGGGATTTGCCATCGCCCTAACGCGCGGAGGGCTTGGCCGGGAGAGCTCGCAAGGTTGAACTGTAAAACTTTACAGATCTGTGTTGTAAGTCTGTAAGGTTCTCAGCGGACAGACTTAACATGGCGATGGAACGCGGCCTTTATGTCGGCCCTCGCCTGCGGCGGATGCGGCGCGACCTCGGCCTCACCCAGGCGGACATGGCCGTCGCCCTGGAGGTTTCGGCCTCCTACATCGCGCTGCTGGAACGCAACAACCGGCCGCTGACCGCGGGCCTGCTGCTGAAGCTCGCCCAGACCTACGACATCGACATGGCCGCGCTCGGCAGCGGGGCGGCAGAGGACACCGCGCGGCTGCAGGCGGTGCTGAAGGACCCGATCTTCGCGGGGCTGGAATGGGCGCCGAACGACCTCACCGACATGGCCACCAACTATCCGGGGATCTCCGAGGCGCTCTTGCGCCTCTACACGACCTATCAGGAGGGCCAGCTGGCCTTCGCCGACCGCGAGGCCGGCACGCGGGGCGACGAGGCCGACGACGCCTCCGACCCGGTGGCCGACTCGCGGCGGTTCCTGGCGGCGCGGCGCAACAGCTTCCCCACCCTGGACGACGCCGCCGAGCGGCTGGCCCAGGCGGTGGGTTCGCGGGAGAACTTCACCGGCTACCTGCGGGAGCGGCATGATCTTCGGGTCCGCCGCGTGCCGTCGAGCTTCATGGTGGGCTCGACGCGACGGCTCGATCGCCACCGCCAGGAGATCCTGCTGGACGACAGCCTGGACGCCGCCAGCCAGGCGTTCCAGCTCGCCCTGCAGCTCTGCTACCTGGAACTGGGCGACGAGATCGGCGCGGTCCTGGCCGGCGGCAGTTTCGCCAGCGAGAGCGGCGAGCGGCTGACCCGCCGGGCGCTGGCCAGCTATGCGGCCGCCGCGGTGCTGATGCCCTACTCCGCCTTCGCCCGCGCGGTGGAGGCGCGGCGCTATGACGTCGAGGCGCTGGCCCGCCAGTTCGGCTGCAGCTTCGAGCAGACCGCCCACCGGCTGACCACCCTGCAGAAGCCTGGTCAGGAGCGCGTGCCATTCTTCTTCATCCGCATCGATCCGGCGGGGAATGTGTCGAAGCGGCTGGACGGCGCGGGCTTCCCCTTCGCCCGTCATGGCGGCGGCTGTCCACTGTGGAACGTGCACCACGCCTTCCGCACCCCGCGTGAGGTCGTCACCCAGTGGCTGGAGCTGCCGGATGGCCAGCGGTTCTTCTCCATCGCCCGTACGGTGACCGCCGGCGGCGGCGCGTTCGGGGCGCCGCGGGTCGAACGCGCCATCGCGTTGGGTTGCGCGGCCGAGCACGCCGGCAAGCTGATCTACACCGCCGGTGAGGCCGGCCCGGGACCGGAGGCGGCGACACCGATCGGGGTCGCCTGCCGGCTTTGTCAGCGTACGGAGTGCACTGCCCGGTCCGAACCGCCGATCGGCCGCCAGATCCTGCCCGACGACATCCGCCGCACCAGCCTGCCGTTCGGCTTTTCCGACAGCTGACGCCGCCGGCCTAGTTCAACGAACATGTTACGGGATCGCATTGCCCCGTACGCGCTAAGTGACTGGCGCGACGCCAATTTCCATGCACAAATCGTCGAAAATATCGGGAATGAAACACGTTCCCGAATAAGAGTGCTGGGAAGCGAAACATGGCTCAGGTGGCGGTCCAGTCCACGGACCGGTTCGAGCGTAAGCGCGAGGCGATTCTTGACGCCTCGACGGCGTTGCTCAATTCACGTGGCGTGAAGGGCCTGACGCTTGGCGTCGCCGCTGCGGCGGTGGACCTGTCCACCACCAGCGTCACCTATTACTTCAAACGCAAGGACGACCTGGCCGCCGCCGTCATGCTGCGCGGCGTCCAGAGCCTGACCGAGATCGTCAACATAGCCCTCGCCCAATCGACGCCGTGCGAACGCCTGCGAATGCTGTTGCAGCTCTATCTGCAGCGGCTGCGCCGCGCGGCGGTGGGCGAGGCGCCGCAATTGCCGCTGTTCTCCGACCTGCGCGCGCTCTCCATGCCACAGCGCGGCGAGGTCTCCGCGGCCTATCTGAAGATGTTCCGCCGCCTACGGCAGATCTTCGATGCGCCGGAACTCGCCTGGCTGTCGCGTGGGCGGCGCACGGCGCGCACCCACATGCTGCTGAATCAGCTGTTCTGGGCCACGGCCTGGCTGCCGAAATACGATCCGGAAGACTATGGCCGGGTGTGCGAGCGGATGTACGACGTGCTGGCCGCGGGCTTGGCCGCCGACAACTCGGTCTGGGCGCCGCAGCCGGTTCCGGTCGCCGAGGTCGCGCCGCGGGGGCGTCACGAGATCGCACGCGAGACCTTCCTGAACGCCGCCACCAAGCTGATCAACGCCCGCGGCTACCGCGGCGCCTCGGTGGACAAGATCTCCGCCGAGCTGAACGTCACCAAGGGCAGCTTCTACCACCACAACGACGCCAAGGATGACCTGGTGGTGGCCTGTTTCGAGCGGACCTTCGACGTCATGACCCGGGTGCAGCGGCTGGCCCTGACGCTGGCCGGCGATCAGTGGATGAAGATTTCGAGCGCCGCCGCATCGCTGGCGGAATACCAGCTGTCCGAGCACGGACCATTGCTGCGCACCTCGGCGCTGGCCGCCCTGCCCGAGCCGATCCGCCGCGAGATGGTGCAGCAGTCCGACAAGGTCTCCGACCGCTTCGCCTCGATGATTTCGGACGGCATCGCCGAGGGCTCGGTCCGCCCGGTCGATCCCTTCGTGGCCGCCCAGATGCTCAACTCGACGATCAACGCCTGCGGGGAGCTGAGCGCCTGGGTGCCCGGCGTCAGCCAGAAGGCCGCGCCGGCGGTCTTCGCCCGGCCGTTCCTGATGGGCGTCTTCTCCCGCTAGACCTCGCCGGTCATCGCCGGCGGCTCGCCCTCGATCGCCAGCTCGGCGTTCGCGGCGAGCTGGCGCAACGTTTGCTCGTGGCCCCTGCGGGTGATCCCGTATCGTGTGAGGCAGAGCAGGGCGAGGCCGTAGAGCGCAACGGTGACCGGTGCGTAGACCAAACCCAGGTTCCGGATGATCTGCGGGTCCACGTGGCCGGGCTTGGCCTGCTGCGGGAAGTGGATGGCCGCCAACAGAATGCCCGAGGCGAAGATGCCGATGCCGCTGACCGCCTTGTTGATGAACGCCGCGGCGGCGAAGAACAGACCCTCGGAGCGGCGGCCGGTCCGCAGCTCGGAATCTTCGACGATGTCGGCGATCATCGAGGCCATCAGGATGGCGCCGGTGGTTCCCAGGCAGACCGTGGCGACGCCGAGCGCCAGCAGCATCGGAAAGATCACCGGCGAACCGTTGGGCGGCAGCAGGCCCGCGAGCCGCAGGCAGATTGGCGCTATGGCGCACACACCCGCGACCGGGATGAGGGTCAGCGCTCCGGCCTTCTTGCCGAGCCCCTTGGACAGTAGCGGCGTGACCACGAAGGACAGCGCCGCGCCGCTCAGGCTTGAGAAGGTGAAGAGCGCGATCTGGCCTGAGGACAGCCCCCAGAAATAGGTCTGGAAATAGAGACCGATGGAGAAACCGAGGCCGACGGCCATGGCGAAGAACAGGGTGCCCCCCAGCATCGCCAGGAACGAGGGGTGGGCCAGGGTGCCGAACATTTCGCGCACCAGGACGCCCAGCGTGACCTCCCGCCGGGGCGGCTGGCGCAGGTAGGGGATCTGCTTATGGGTGCCCAGCGCCGAGGTGAGAATCGCGAACAGCATCACACCGGCCGCCGCCAGCCCGTAGTGGGCATAGCCCGCCCGGTTGAGCTGACCGACCGCGTGCGTCGCGTCAGGCCGCAGGAAGACCTTCAGCGCCATGAAATACATGAACAGACCGCCGACCCACTGGAAGAGGAAGCGGTAGTTCAGGAGCTTGGTGCGCTCGTCATACTCTGACGTCAGTTCGGCCGAGAGCGCCGTGGACGGAATCTCGTAGAACGTGATGAAGGTGCGGATCAGGACCGCAGTGGCGATCAGGTAGACAAACAGAACTGGTTGGCTCCAGCCGTGCGGCGGATTCCAGATCAGGAGATAGGTGATCGCGACCGGCGCGGCGGCCGCGTACATGAACGGGTGACGACGGCCCCACTTCGATCGCCAGTTGTCGGAGATCTGGCCGGTGATCGGATCAAGGAAGGCGTCGAACACCAAGGCGATCATGATCGCGAAGCCGACCGTCGCCGACGGCAGGCCGACCACCTGGTTGTAGAAGATCAGCAGGAAGGTCGAAAAGCCGTTGTCCTTGACCCCGAAGGCCACGGATCCGAAGCCGTAGAACAGCTTCGTCGGCAGGCTGAGGCGCCGGGCAGCCGGATGGATTGCAGGGTTCGCGGGCACGCCGGGAGTCCTCCTGCCGCGCTGGCGGCGTTCGCCGGACTTCCGGCTCCTGGATCGCCGCGCCCGCTCTGTCTGCATCGACCGTGCGGTAGGCTCTGGGAGCCGTCAACGGGTTTGATCTGACATCGCCGGCGGGTTCGAAGACCGGCATCGCACGCGGCGAATCGCCCCGCAAAAACAAAGGGCGCGCCCTTGCAGGCGCGCCCTCCGATCCGGAATTTCCGGGGTCTTAGAAGCGGTACTGGAACTCCACGCCGAAGGTGCGCGGCGGGGTCAGGAGGTAGTTGCGGGTCAGGCCGCCCGGGCCGAAGCCGGTGGCCACGCCGTTGACCGTAAGACCCGGAACGCTGGCCAGGCCAGGGGTGATCGCCCCACCCGAAGCCGCCACCGTCGCCAACGGATAGACGCCGCGGTTGAGCGTAGCCGACGACGCGGCGTCGTAACCGAGATCGTCGAACAGGTTCTTCACGTAGGCGATGATCGAGTACTTGTTGTCCTTGTCCTTCCAGGTGACCCGGGCGTCGACCTGGCTCCAGGACGGCGAGGAGTCATATTCGCGCTTGAAGATCGAGGCATACTCCTTGTCGCGCCAGACATAGCTGACCGACGGCGACAGGGATCCCGGCGCGAAGTCGAAGGTGTAGAGGACGTTGATCGCGACCTTGTTCTCCGGCTGCGACGGCAGGGTGTTGCCCTTCATGTTCTGCGGCCGCTGCACCAGGCCGGTGTTCACGTCGCAGAGGGGGTTCAGGCCGGGGTTCGCCGCCGTCGGCGTCCCGGACCCGGTGCAGGTCTGGAGGACCGGATTGATCGGCGTGGCGCCCTTTTGCAGAGCTTCCGGATCCTGCGGGTCGACGATGTTGGTCAGCGACCGGATACCCGTGGGGTTCCACGAATAGTTGAACAGGATCTTGAGGTTATCGATCGGCGCCCAGGTCGATTCAAACTCGACGCCGTAGCTGTAGGACTTGGGCACGTTCAGGAAGAGGCTCTGGTTCACCGAAAGGGCGCCGGAGGTGCTGGTCACCGTCAGCGGGGCCTGGAAATCCAGGTAGTCGTAGTAGAAGGCCGCGATGTTGGTCTGCAGGGTGTGGCCGAAGTCCTTCTTCAGGCCGATCTCGTAGTCGTTGAGGTGCTCGGCGCCCGTGCCCGGGAAGTTGCCGCCGGTGGACCCGGCGCCGACGAAGATGCCGGCCTGCTTATAGCCGCGGCTGTAGGACGCATAGGCCGTGGTGTCTTTGTCGGGCGTCCACTGGAGGTTCAAGGTCCCGGTCGTCGCTTCCGAGGAGACGTCATAGCTGCGGGTCGCCGAACCGTCCGGCGAGAAGGTGAAGCCGCCCGCAGTGTTGGTCGCGTTCGGCACGACGTCGACCGGCGTGCCCGGGCCCTGGAAGGTGATCGAGTGGGTCACGTCCAGCGGGAACGAGAAGGACCCGAACAGCTGAGGCGTGCTGGCGCAGGCCGTGGTCGCGAAACAGACGCTGCGCAGAGTTTCCGTGCCGTACTCGTGGTCATGGCTCCAGCGCAGGCCGAGCGTGGCCTTCCAGTCCTGGGCGAACTTCCAGTCGAGCTGACCGAAGACCGCATAGGACCGGTCCTGGACGTTCGGCCGGTCGTCGAAGATGCGATTTTGGAGGGCCAGGCTGTTCGACGCGCCGACAGAATTGACCGGCGTCATCGTGGCAAGCTGGGTCTGCTGCGGCAGGGTCTGGAAGACCGGCTGGACGATGCCTTCCATGTAATAGTAGAGGCCGCCCAGCCACTGGAGCGCGCCGTCGCCGGTCGAGGCGATGTTGATCTCGTGGCTGAAGTTGTGGAAGTTTTCCTCGTAGGTCTGGATGTTCGTCGGGAAGACTTTGAGGCCGGCGCAGCCGCCGGGCGCCACGAGGGTGTTCACGATCGGGCAGGGCTGGGTCGACGTATTCACCGGCAGAAGCGGATTGATCGTCGCCGCCGGATTGATCGTGAACGACGTGATCGAACCGCCGCCGTTATCCGTCTGCAACGTGTAGTGATAGTTGCTGCCGCCGGCGATGTACTTCAGGTCGAAGATTGGGAAGTGGTACGTGAAGTTCACCGACCCGTTGTAAGTGTCGTCCAGCGCGACCGATTGAGCGTAGTTGGACGCGAACTTGCGCGGGTCGCTGGCGGCCGGGTTCGTGCAACCGAGCGGCGAGGTGTTCACGACATTGCTCACGACCCCGCCGGGGGCGCAGGCGAAGCCGGCTGCGACGCTGGAGGCGCCGAACTCGCCATAGTTGAACGGGCCGGGCGAATAGCCGGACCGGGCGCCGGGACCGCCGCCGCCGTTGTTCCAGCCGACGATGTCCATCTTGCCCCAGAAGTCAAAGTGGTCGCCGGCTTTGCCTTGAAGCTGGGCTTCCAGATTGTACTGATCGATGACGTTGCCTTCTGAGGGCATGCCGGGGACGACGTTGGTGAAGTAGCCGTCGCGCTGCTTTTCCCAGTTGCCGGCCAGGCGGTACTGCAGGTTCGGCGCGAGCGGCCCGGAGACCGCGGCCTCCAGGAGCGTGCGGCCATAGTTGGCGACGGTCGCGCGCACTTCAGCGTACGGATCTTCGGTCGGGCGCCTGGAGATCACGTTGATGGCGCCGCCGATGGAGTTGCGGCCGTAGAGCGTGCCCTGCGGGCCGCGCAGCACTTCCACGCGGTCGCTGAAGATCGGCGTCTTGCCGGCCGGCACCGTGGACGAGCTGTAGACGCCGTCGTCGTAGAGCGCGACGGAGTTCGCGATGGGGTGGGAGTTGGTCAGGCGGGCGAGGCCGCGGATGCTGTTACGGTCATTGGCGCTGGAATAGTTCAGGCCCGGCGTGAAGTTGGTCATGTCCTGAATCGAATTGATGCCGATCAGGTCACGGGTGGTCGACGTGAACGCCGAGATGGCGACCGGCACGTCCTGCAGGCTTTGAGCCCGCTTTTCGGCGGTGACCACCAGCTCCTCGATGGTGTTCGAGGCCCCGGCCGCAGCCGCGGCGGTGACCGCGGATTTGACTTGGGCCTGGGCCGACGTCCCAAGAGCGGCGGCGAATAGCAGTGCGCTTGACGCCAGAAGGCGAACCTTGTGTTGCAACTTATCCTCCCCAGTGGCCAACGAGGCCTTTGATTAAATTAGTGTTTCTTATATTTTCCCGGCACAGCGACACGCGGCCCGCAGGCCGCGCCGCCGCCGGTTCGATAGATCGAATTGTCAGGATGGCCCGGGCAACGCCGGGCACGGGTCAGGGTTTGGCGATGCGAACTCACGGTCGCGCGCCCGGCCTGAAGCCGCCCCCTGCCCCCATGTTGTCCTCCCTGCCGCACTTTGGCGGTCTTCGTCAGACGTTCCGCAGCCGCTAAACCGCAGTCATCCGATCCTTTTGTTCGCCGAACGTGCGGGAGGCCTTCGAGAGCGTCAACGGTTTTCGTTCTGACGTAACGGCATTTTTCAAAAGGGCGGCATGGCCGCCACAGATTCGCCTCAAAAAAACAAAGGCGCCAAAAGCAAAGGGCGCGCCCTTTCGGACGCGCCCCAAGAGCCGGGAAGACGGCTTTTTAGTTCTAGAAGCGGTACTGGAATTCCACGCCGAAGGTACGCGGCGGGGTCAGGTTGTAGGTGGTGGCGATGCCGTTGAAGCCGTTGCCGGCCTGGACGGCGTTGAAGCCGCCGCCCGGAAGCGTCGCCGGCAATCCCTTGGTGAGGCCGGCCGCCGCGATCGTGGCCGCCGAATAGACGCCGGTGATCCGCGAGCTGGAGGCGCCGCCGTCATAACCGATCGTGTCGAACGCGTTCTTCACGAAGGCGATGATCGAGTACTTGTTGTCCTTGTCCTTCCAGGTGGCGCGGAAGTCCCACTGATCCCAGGACGGCGCTTCATTGTAGGACCGCTCGAAGATGCCGGCGAACTGCTTGTCACGCCAAATGTAGCTGACCTCCGGCGTGAAGGAGCCGGGCTCGAAGTCCCAGGTATAGGTGACGGCCACGGCGATCTTGTTGCGCGGCGCCTGGGGAAGGCTGTTGCCGGAGAGGTCCTGCGGGCGCGACACCAAGCCCGTGTTCACGTCGCAGAGCGCGTTGCCGCCGGGCAGCGCCGGGTTCGTGCCGCTGCAGGTCTGGAGTGCTTGCGTCATCGGCTTGGCGCCGGCGGCCAGGGCCTCAGGATCGGTCGGATCGATGATCCCCGACAGCGACTTCACGTAGGCGTCGTTGAACGAGTAGTTGAACAGCACATTCATGTGCTCGATCGGGATCCAGGTGGTTTCCAGCTCGAACCCGCGGCTGACCGCCTTGGGGATGTTCACATACTGGCTCTGGCTCGGGAGCAGACCGCCCGTGTTGTTCGCCACCGTCAGCGGCGCCTGGAAGCCGTCCAGGTCTTCCCAGAACAGCGCCAGGTCGATCTGAAGCGTCTTGTGGAAGAAGTCCTTCTTGATGCCGATTTCGTAGTCGTTGTCGTGCTCTGCGTCGGTGAACGGGAACTGGCCGAGCGTGCTGGTCACGCCGGAGTTGAAGCCGCCCATCAGATAGCCGCGGCTGTAGCGGGCGTACATCATGGTGCCCGGCGTCGGATCCCATTGCAGGCCAGCCGTGCCGGTGGTGGCTGACCAGCTGTGGTCGTAGCCGCGGGTCGCGAAGCCATCGGGGGTGAAGGTCACGCCGCCCGGCTTGCCGTTGTTGACGACGCCCTTCGGGACGCCGCCCAGCCAGACAACCCCGGCCGTCACGTCGACCGGCGGCGTGAAGGTCTGGCCCAGCAGTTGCGGCGAGGAGCCGTTCAGGCAGGCGGACGGGCCGAAGCAGATCACCCGCACCGACTCGGAGCCGGTCAGCTTGTCGTGGCTGTAGCGCAGGCCGAGGGTGGCCTTCAGGGTGTCGGCGAACTTCCAGTCGATCTGACCGTAGCCGGCGTAGGATTCTTCTTGGAACTGCGGCCGGTCGTCGTAGAGGCGGTTTTGGAAATCCTGGCCCACTGGGCCGGTGAGCGACGGGGCGGCCGGCGTGATCGTGCCGGCGAGCTGCGGCTGGTCGAACAGGGTCGTGAAGACCGGCTGCTTGTAACCTTCCTTGTAGTAGTAGACGCCGCCCAGCCACTGGAGCGCGCCCTGGCCGTTCGAGCCGACGTTAATTTCGTGGCTGATGTTGTGGTAGTCCTCGGAGTAGGTCGAGGCTTGGCGCGGGAACACCGTCAAGGGCGGACAGTTGCCGCCGGCGATGTTGGTGGCGGGGCAGCCTTGCGCCGCGGGCGGCAGGGCCGGATTGAAAGCCGCAACCGGAATCTGGAACGACGAGATCGAGGCGTCGTTCGAGTTATCCTGGAACAGGGTGTAGTGGTAGTTGATCCCGCCCGCGATGTACTTCACGTCGAAACCGTCGAAGTGATAGGTGAAGTTGACCGCGATTCCGTAGGCGTCATCCAGCGAGACGGACTGGGCGACGTTGGACGCGAAGTTGCGGTGATTGCCGCTCAGGGCCGGGTTCACGCAGCCCAGCGGTGAGGTGTTGACCACATTGGCCACCGAACCGGCGCCCGGCGCGCAGGCATAGCCCGCGTTGATGTTCTGGGCGCCGTATTCGCCGAAGCCGAACTGGCCGTTGGTGTAGCCGGCGCGCGCGCCCGGACCGCCGCCGCCGTTGTTCCAGCCGGTGACATAGGCCTTCGCCCAGCCGTCGGCGTGCTCGCCGAACTTCGCCTGCAGTTGGCCTTCCACGTAGTACTGGTCGATCACATTGCCTTCGGACGGCATGCCCGGGACGATGTTCTTGTAGAAGCCGTCAGCCTGCTTTTCCCAGTTGCCGGCGAGGCGGTACTGCAGATCGGGGGCCAGCGGGCCGGAGACCGCGGCCTCGAGCAGGGTGTGGCCGTAGTTGGCGAAGGTGCCGCGGACTTCCGCGTAGGGGTCTTCCGTCGGGCGCTTGGAGATCACGTTGATCGCCCCGCCGATGGAGTTGCGGCCGTACAGCGTGCCCTGCGGCCCGCGCAGCACTTCCACCCGGTCGGAGAAGATCGGCGACTTGCCGGCCGTCACCGTCGAGGTGGTGAAGATGCCGTCGTCATAGACCGCGACCGGCACGGCGACCGGGTGGGCGTTGGTCAGGCGGCCGATGCCGCGCAGCGACGCGCGGTCGTTGGCGCTGGTGTAGTTCAGGCCCGGCGTGAAGTTGGTCATGTCCTGGATCGAATTGATCCCCAGGAGGTCCCGCTTCTCGGACGTGAAGGCCGAGATGGCCACCGGCACGTCCTGCAGGCTCTGGCTGCGCTTTTCGGCGGTGACCACCAGCTCTTCGATGGTGCTCCCGGCAGCGGCGGCCGGAGCGGCGGCGGCCGTGGTCTGAGCGTGTGCGGACGTACCGAGCGCAAAGGCGAACAGCACAGCACCGGACGCCAAAAGGCGAACCTTGTTATTCAATTTGAACCTCCCCAGTGGGCCTCGCGGCCGGGAAATGAAAACAGCGTGTTTTTTTGTTCCACTGGCGCAGGCTTACGAGGGCGTCAACCTCCCTGAGGCAAAAATACAACCACTTTTCGAAAACACGGTTTGCTCAATAACGAAGTTGGCTCCTCGTTTTTTACAAAGATTTCAAAAATATAGTCTGCTTAGGCGATATCACCGTTACGCGAGATACAACCCTAGGATTAGTCAGCGATCAGCACGATCTTGCCGACGTGAGCACCGGCTTCCAGGTGCGCATGCGCCTGGGCGGCGTCCGCCAGCGGAAAAATCGCGTCGACCTGAGGGCGGACCTTGCCGGCTTCGATCCAGGGCCAAGCTAAGGCCTCGACCGCGGCGGCCAGACGGGCCTTCTCGTCCGGGTTGCGCGGGCGCAGTGTCGAGCCGGTGACGACGCCGCGCTTCTGCATCAACCGGCCAATGGAGAGCGTGACATCGCCGCCGCCCAGGCTGGCGATGAAGACGATGCGGCCATCCATTTTCAGCGCATCCAGGTCCTTGGCGAAATAGTCGCCGCCGACCATGTCCAGCACCACGTCGCAGCCGCCCTCGCCTTTCGTCACCTCCGCGAAATCCTGGGTCTTGGCGTCGACCGCCACGTCGGCGCCCAGGTCGCGGGCGATCTGGGCCTTGTCGGCGCCGCGGGCGGTGGCGATCACCTTGGCTCCGTGCGCCTTGGCCATCTGGATCGCCGTCGTGCCGATGCCGGAGGTCGCGCCGTGCACCAGCAGCGTCTCCCCGGGCTTCAGATGGCCGTGCTCGAACACATTGGCGAACACCGTGAACACCGTCTCCGGCAGGGCCGCGGCCTGGACGTAGTCGAGCCCCTTGGGGATCGGCAGGGCGTGGCGCGCATCGCAGACCGCGTATTCCGCGTAGCCGCCGCCGCCCAGCAGGGCGCAGACCTTGTCGCCGGCCTTCCAGCGCCCCGCGCCGACCACCACCTCGCCTGCGACCTCCAGGCCCATGGTCTCGGGCGAGCCGGGCGGCGGCGGATAGAATCCCATCCGCTGGATGATGTCGGGCCGGTTGATCCCCGCCGCATGCACTTTGATCAGGATCTGGCCGTCCTTCGGCTCCGGCCGCGGGATTTGCACGGCCTTCAGCGCCTCCGCCGGCCCCTTACCGCCCTCGATGGCGATCGCGGTCATCATCTCAGTGTGGGCAGACTTTGGCATGTGGAGAACTCCGGCAAAGCTGGGCGCCGGCCATTTGCGCAAACTTGCGCTTTGGCAGCTTGCGCGGTTGGATAGCGTCCCATCGGGAAACCGGAAAGGCAAAGCCCGTCATGGAAGAGCCTGCGGAAGTCCGCGTTGGCCGTGGCCAACGCCTGATCGAAGCCGTCCGAGAAGACCTGGAGCTGTTCGGCGTGGCCGAGTTGGAAGAGCGTATCGAGGTGTTGCAGTCGGAGATCGCGCGGGTCAACGCCCAGATCGACCGCAAACGCGCCGGCCGCGCCGCCGCCGACGCCCTGTTCGGCGCAGGGTCGAGCTAGTGCGCCGCAGGGGGCCCAGACGACTGGGGCGCCAAATGCGCCAGATCGCGTGGTAGGAGGTATTCTGTCTCAAAGCTGGGCCCCGCAGGATGGCATGGGCGTTGCACACACGGTTTTCGCGACCGCATGGCGGCTTTGGTATAGGTTGAGCACCGCATGAGCGAATTGAACGCCCCTTCAACGCCGTGGCGCGCCGAGGTCATTCAGGATTTCGCGCGGTCCGAGCTGTTCCAACGGACCTTCCAGGAGGGCATGGACCTCGTGGAAGAAACCGCCGGCTATCTGGATGGCGCGGGCCGTCAAGCCTCCAAGCTCCTGTCGCGCAACGCTGCGCTCGCCTATGCGGCGGAGAGCATGCGGCTGACCACACGCCTGATGCAGGTCGCCTCCTGGCTTTTGGTGCAGCGCGCGGTGCGCGAGGGCGACATGCCTCCGTCCGCCGCCTGCGAGGACCGCTATCGCCTGGCCGCCGCCGACGTCTGTCTGGCCAACGGCGCCGCCGAAGGCCTGCCAACTGAGCTGGTCGGCCTGCTGGACCGCTCCGAGCGGCTCTACGAGCGCGTCCGCCACCTCGACAAGCGCATGTACGTCGAGGGCGAGGCCGACGAGGCGCCGCACCCGGTGTTGTCACAGCACGACCGCCTGAAGACGGCCTTCGGCAACTGAGCCTGCCTCCCGCCGCTTCGCGCGGGAGATCAGGCGCGAAATGCGAAACGCCGCGGAGGTCGCCCTCCGCGGCGTTCGTCTTTGGGATCTCGTGATCTTCGACCGGACTGGATCCCCGCTTGCGCGGGGATGAGTCGCTACGCGTTCACTTGCGGGTGAAGCCGCCGAACTTGGCGTTGAAGCGCGACACGCGGCCGCCGCGGTCGAGCATCTGGTGACCGCCGCCGGTCCACGCCGGGTGGGTCTTCGGGTCGATATCGAGGTTCAGCGTCGCGCCTTCCTTCCCGTAGGTGGAACGGGTCTGGTAGGTCGTGCCGTCCGTCATCACCACGGTGATGAAGTGATAGTCCGGATGGGTGTCTTGTTTCATCGGATCAGCGCCTGACGTAAGGAAGCGTCGAATAGGATCGGAAGCCGTCCGCAGGGGCCGGTTCCGAGGAAGCGCGGCGTATAGAGAAACGTCGCCCATTTTGCAAGGCGCCTGAGCGTATGAGTGAGCCCCCGACGACTGACCTGGGGGTGGATGCCGCGGCGGAGGGCCGCCCGACGTCGGGCCAGGCGCTGGCCCAGACCCTCGCCGAGGCTGCCCAGCGCCGCCCCAAGAGCCGCAATGTCAGCGCGCTCGGCCACCTGATCCCTTATGCCGCCGGCCACCGCCTCGACGCCGCCGCGGCCGGGGTGTTCCTGGTCACCGCCTCGGCGGCGAGCCTGGGACTGACCGGCGCGGCGCGTCTGGTCATCGACCACCTGACCGGTCCGGGCGCGCATCCGACCGCGCGGGCCATCGCCCCCTGGTTCTGGGTGCTGGGCGGCGTGGCGCTGGCCTTGGCGTTGTCGTCGGCGCTTCGCTACTTCTTCGTCACCAAGCTCGGCGAGCGGATCGTGGCGGACCTGCGTAAGGCCACCTACGCCCACATCCTGTCGCTGGATCCGGCGTTCTTCCTGATGACCCGCACCGGCGAGGTGCTGTCCAGGCTCACCACCGACATCCAGATCGTCGAGAACCTGCTCACCACCTCGATCTCGGTCTCCCTGCGCAACGTCCTGATGCTGCTGGGCGGCCTGGGCTACATGGTCGTCGTCAGCCCGCGCCTGACCGGGCTGGTCCTGATCACCTTCCCGGTGGTGATCGCGCCCTTGTTCCTGTTCGGCCGCCAGGTGCGCCGCCTGACCGCCTCCACCCAGGACCAGTTCGCCGCCGCGGTCGGCGCGGCCGGGGAGACCCTCGACGCGCTGGAGATCGTCCAGGCCTTCGGGCGCGAGGCGGCCGGCGCGGCGCGTTTCGGCCAGGCGGTGGAGAACGCCTTCCGCACCTCGCTTCGCCGCATGAGCGCGCGCGCCCTGATGACCGGCGCGGCCATCGCCCTGGTGTTCGGGGGCGTCGTCTGGATCTTCTGGCTGGGGGTCAGCGCGGCCCTGGCCGGCGAGATGAGCTGGGGCACCCTGATTCAGTTCGTGCTCCTGGCGGTGCTGTCGGCCGGCTCTGTCGGCGCGCTGGGCGAGTCCTGGGGCGACGTGCAGAAGGCGGCCGGCGCCATGGAGCGGGTCTCCGAGATCCTGGCCGCACGCCCGGGCATCGCCCCGCCGGCCCACCCGATCGCGCTCCCCAGCCCGCCCCGCGGTGAGCTCAAGCTGGAGAACGTCACCTTCGCCTATCCGGGCCGGCCGGACATGCCGGCGGTGCGCGGCCTGACGCTCTCGGTGAAGCCGGGCGAGCGGGTGGCCCTGGTGGGCCCTTCCGGCGCGGGCAAGAGCACGGTCTTCCGCCTGTTGCTGCGCTTCTACGACCCGCAGGCCGGCCGGGTGCTGGTGGACGGCGTCGACGTGCGCGACGCCGATCCAGTGGAGGTGCGCGCGCGCATGGCCCTGGTGGCGCAGGAATCGCCGCTGTTCTCCGGCTCGGCGCTCGAGAACGTCCGGTTCGGGCGCGAGGACGCGAGCCTGGAGGACGTGCAGGCCGCCGTCCGCGCCGCCCAGGCCGAGGCGTTCCTGGCCGCCCTGCCCGACGGCATCGACACCCAGGTCGGCGAACGGGCGCGCAGCCTGTCCGGCGGCCAGCGTCAGCGCCTGGCCATCGCCCGCGCGCTGGTCCGCCATTCGCCGATCCTGCTGCTCGACGAGGCCACCAGCGCGCTGGACGCCGAGAACGAGCGCCTGGTGCAGCGCGCGCTGGACGAAGCCATGGCGGGCCATACCACTCTGGTCATCGCCCACCGGCTGGCCACCGTGCTGAAGGCCGACCGCATCGTGGTCATGGACGAGGGCCGCGTGGTCGAGGAAGGCACCCACCATGAGCTGGTGGCGAAGAACGGCCTCTATGCCCGCCTGGCGTCGCTGCAGTTCGGCGAAGCCGCCTAACCCCGCGCCTTGGCCGCCAAGCCCGGGAAGTCGCTGAACAGGCCGTCGATCCCGGCGGCGTAAAGGGCGTGGTAGACCGCGTCCACGTCGCCATGGACCGCCGGATCGGTCCCGTGGCGCAGCTTGGGCGGCAGGAAGAAATTCTCCGCCCGCACCGTCCAGGGATGCACCTTGAGCCCGGCCGCATGGGCGTCCCTGACCAGCGAGGTGGCGGGGCCAAGACCGCCGTCCACCGTCGGGATCACCATCGACCAGTCCGGCCCCACTCCGTTGGCGTAGGTCGCGATGGTCTTCATGCCCGAGGCCGTGACCATGTCCATGTAGCTGGTCTTGGAATCCGTCGGCGCGCCGGCGGGCGAGACCAGCTGGATGCGAGGCGCCTTCGACAGCTTCATGAAGGTCTTCAGCGGCTCGACGTCGAAGCACTGGACGAAGACCGGGGCCGTCGGGCTATCCAGGCCGTTCTTCTTCAGAATGTCGGCGAGCCGGCCTTCCATGGGCAGGCCCAGGGCCGCGAAATGGCTGGCGTGCTTCAGCTCCGGATAGGTGCCGATCGGCCGGCCGAGCCGGGCGCTCTCCGACTTCGCCAGGTCGATGACCTCCTGGTAGGTCGGGATCTGCTCCTGGCCGTCGTAGGCGGCGCTGATCGGCCGCAGTTGCGGCAGGCGCTCGCGGCAGCGGATGGTCTTCAGCTCGGCGAGCGTGAAGTCTTCCGTGAACCAGCCGGTGACCGGCGTCCCCTGCACGGACTTGGTGGTCTTTCGCGAGGCGAACTCCGGCCGCTTGGCGACGTCGGTGGTCTGGGAGATCTCGTTCTCGTGGCGCACCACCAAATGGCCGTCCTTGGTCATCTCCAGGTCGGGCTCGATGAAGTCGGCGCCCTCGGCGATGGCCTGGCGGAAGGCCAACAGCGTGCTTTCCGGCCGCTCGCCGCTGGCGCCGCGGTGGGCGATCATCAGCGGGGTCTTCTTGAACCCCTGGCCAAAGGCGGGAAGCGAGCTCAGCGCGGCGGCGGCCGTAGCCGCCACGCCCAAGGTGCGGCGTGTCATCTGCATGTGGCTCCCCTTACGTCTCGTTCGTGACAGTCCGTCACGCGACGCAGAGCCGGTCAACCAACCCGCAGTGTGGATTATTTGGCGGCCTGGCGCAGGCGCTCCAGCAGCTGGGGCTGGATCTCCAGGTTGCCGGCGACCACGGAGCCGGTTCCCAGCACATCCTCGTCGCCATTGGCGTTGGTCACCCGGCCGCCGGCCTCGGTGACCAGCAGAATCCCCGCCGCCAGGTCCCAGGCGTGCAGGTCGCGCTCCCAGTAGCCATCGTAGCGGCCGGCCGCGACCCAGGCCATGTCCAGCGCCGCCGCGCCGAAGCGGCGCACGCCCGCGACCCGCTGGCTGATCTGGTGCAGCTCTTTCAGGAAGGTCGCGTGCTGGCCGTGGCCCATGAACGGGATGCCGGTGGCCAGCACCGCCTCCTCCATCCGGGTCCGCGCGGCGACCCGCAAGCGCTTGTCGTTGACGAAGGCGCCCTTGCCCTTCTCCGCCCAGAACAGCTCGTTGGTCACCGGGTTGTAGGTCACCGCGGCCACGATCGCGCCCTCGCGCTGCAGGGCGATGTTGATGGCGAAGTGCGGTATGGCGTGCAGGAAGTTGGTGGTGCCGTCGAGCGGGTCGACGATCCAGGTGTGGGTCTTGTCAGTGCCCTCGATCATCCCACGCTCTTCGCCCAGGAAGCCGTAGCCAGGACGCGCCTTCTCCAGCGCCTCGAAGATGGCCTGTTCGGCCTTCAGGTCGGCGGCGGAGACGAAGTCGGCGGGCGCCTTCTTGGCCACCTGCAGCTCGGCCAGTTCGCCGAAGTCACGGTTGAGGCCACGAGCCGCCTTGCGCGCGGCGTCGCTCATGACCTTCAGGAGGGCGGATTGAGTGCTCACGGTGTGAAAGATCTCTGGGCGCGGCTGGAGGGCGCGGAACCTAGTCGCGGGTGGGCGCAGAAGCAAGGCGAGGCCTCAGGCGCGCTGAGCGACGCCCTTGGCGATCTCGGCGTTGAAGGCCGCGACCGCGGCGGCGGGCCCCTCGCCGTAGGTCCAGACACCCGCCGAAACCGCAAGGAAGTCGGCGCCGGCAGCGGCCAGGCCGGCGGCGGTGGCGACCGTAATCCCGCCGATGGCGACGCAGGGGACGACCACGTCCGCCTGCCAGCCGGTGAGCAGTTCGGGATCGGCGCGGGTGGCTGCATCCTTGGTCGTCGTCGGGAAGAAGGCCCCGAACGCCACGTAATCGGCGCCGCCCTCGGCGGCCTCCATGGCCAGGTGCAGGCTGTCGTGGCAGGTGACGCCGACCATTCGGTCGGGGCCCACGGTCCGGCGGGCCTCGGCCAGCGGCGCATCGTCTTGGCCGACGTGGACGCCATCGCAGCCCAGCCGCGCGGCCAGGTCCGGCCGGTCGTTGAGGATCACCGCCACGCCGCGCGCCTGGGCGATGGGGATGAGCGCGTCGACAGCGGCGGCGATGACCTCGTCGGGCGCTTCCTTCAGCCGGATCTGCAAGGCCGCCACATCGCCGGCGTCCAGCGCATGGGCGAGCACATAGCCGAACGCCGCCAGGTCATCGAGGCGCGGCGGCGTGATCAGGTAGAGGCGGCAGAGCGGAACGGCCATGGACCCTACATACACACCGCGCGTCCCGGCGGAAGCCGGGACCCAAGCTGAGCTGACCAGCAGATCGATGGCGGTGGTCTCTCGACTTCGCATGGATCCCGGCTTTCGCCGGGATGAGCGGATTAACGGAGAAGGGCTCTCAGCGCATAAGCCACGCCGGCGGTCGCCAGCGCCGCGGCGATTGCCAGGCCGAAGAACCAAGCCAGGCGCTGGCTGAGGGGCGCCAGTGGCGCGCCCGGCTCCGGCGGCGATTCAATGATAGCTCGCATCGGCGCCCACCTTTCCGCGGAAGATCCAGTAGACCCACAGGCTGTAGCCGATGATCGCCGGCAGCAGGATCGCGCCGCCGCCCAGGAGCAGGCCCAGGGCGTTGTCGGCGTTGGCCGCCTGACGGAAGGTCATGGCGTAAGGGACGATATCCGGGAAGAACCCCGCCGCCAGGCCCAGATAGCCGGATAGGAACACCGCGATCGCGCCGGCGAAAGGCCAGCCGTGGGCCCGGGCGCGCAAACCCAAGGCCGCCGCCGCGAGCCCCGCAGCGCCCAGTAGCGGGATCGGCGACAGCCTGGCGAGCTTGCCGAGGTCGAAATGGCCATCCCGCCAGCCCCAGCGCTCCGCCACCTGGGCGTGGACGAAGAGGGTCGCGACGCTCACCGCCGCGAGCAGGAGAGCCACCGCGCCGAGCGCGATCCAGGCCCAGCGCCGCGCGCGGTCCTGCAGTCCGCGTTCGGTCCGCCAGACCAGCCAGCACGCGCCGATCAGGGCGTAGCCAGCGACGAGGCCGACGGCGACCAGCAGCGAATAGGGCGTCAGCCAATCGAACGGCCCGCCGGCGAAGGCGAGGCCGTTCAGCTTCACCCCTTGGATGAAGCCGCCCAGCACCAGGCCTTGAGCGAAGGTCGCAGTCAGCGAACCGGCCGTGAAGGCCACCGTCCAGAACCGCGTGCCGCGCGCCCGTCCGTTCAGGCGGAACTCGAAGGCGACGCCGCGCAGGATCAGCGCCAGCAGCATCAGGATGATCGGGATGTAGAGCGCCGGCATCAGGGCGGCGTAGGCGAACGGGAAGGCTGCGAAGAGCCCGCCGCCGCCCAGCACCAGCCAGGTCTCATTGCCGTCCCAGACGGGCGCGACCGTGGCCATCATGGTGTCACGCTCGGCGCTGGATCCCGCGAACGGGAACAGGATGCCGATCCCGAGGTCGAAGCCGTCGAGCATCACATAGAGCAGCACCGCGATGGCGATCAGCCCGGCCCAGATCAGCGGAAGGTCGAGGCTCATGACCGATCCTCCGGCTCGCCGGGTGCGGCGGCCAGGGCGTAGCCCGGCGGACGAGTCATCGCCGGCGTCTCCGCCTCTCCGCCCACCAGCGGCCCTCCGTTCATCAGCCGCAGGATGTAGAGCGCGCCGAAGCCGAAGATCAGGGCGTAGATGACCATGAACGCCAGAAGCGACGCCGAGACCTCGCCCTTCGTCACCGGCGAGACCGCGTCGGCGGTGCGCAGCACGCCATAGATCACGTAGGGCTGGCGGCCGACCTCGGCCACGATCCAACCGGCGACCACCGAGACGAACCCCGCCGGCCCCATGGCCACGCAGGCGCGCAGGAACCACCGGTCGCCCGCCAGGCCGCCGCGCCACGCCCGCAAGGCGCCCCAGGCGCCCAGCCCGATCATTCCCACGCCCAGGCCCGCCATCACCCGGAAGGCCCAGAACACCACCGCCACCGGCGGCCGGTCTTCCGGCGCGAAATCCTTCAGGCCTTTGATCTCGGCGTTGATGCTGCCCGCGGTGATCAAGCTGCCAAGCTTGGGGATCGAGATCTCCCAGCGGTTGGCGGCGACGGCCCGATCGGGCCAGGCGGCGATATGGAAGGCCTCGGCGCGCCTGGTGTCCCAGAAGGCCTCGATGGCGGCGAGCTTGGCCGGTTGCACCCTCAGCACTTCCTTGCCCGACATGTCGCCGGCCAGGAGCTGCAGGGGCGCCACGATGGCGAACATGCCGATCGCCATCTTCAAAGCCAGGCAGCTCTCCTCCTCTTCAGGGACCTTCAACAGCCGCCAGGCCGAGGCCGCGCCCACCGCCAGGGCTGTCGTCAGATAGGCGGCCAGCACCATGTGGACGAAGCGCACCGGGAAGGTCGGCGAGAAGATCACCTGGCCCCAGTCGGCAGCGCGCAGGGTCCCGTTGGCCAGGCGCACGTAGCCGCTCGGGTCCTGCATCCAGCTGTTGGCCGAGATGATCCAGAAGGCGGACATCAGGGTGCCGATCGCGACGAGCGCCGTCGCGGTGAGATGCAGCCGCGGCCCGACCTTCTTCCAGCCGAACAGCATCACGCCCAGGAAGCTCGCCTCCATGAAGAAGGCGGCCAGCACCTCGAAGGCCAGAAGCGGGCCGATCACTGGTGCGGAGGCTGCGGCGTAGACGCTCCAGTTCGTGCCGATCTCGTAGGACAAGACCACACCGGTCACCACGCCCATCCCGAAGGAGATCGCGAAGATCTTGATCCAGAACAGGTAGAGGACCTTGAAGGCCTCGTTCCGGGTCGCCAGCCAAAGCCCCTCCAGCACCGCCAGGAAGCTCGCCAGGCCGATGGAGAAGCTCGGGAAAATGATGTGGAACGCGATCGTGAAAGCGAACTGCAGTCGCGACAGCAGAAGCGCCTCGAAATGCATGGCCCGTCCCTCGCCGCGCCTGGTCGCGCGGGGCTTTCCCTTAGGAACGCACAGCTGAGCTTCGTAGTCATGCGACAGACGGTCGCAGACTTCGTGAGCGCAAGGCCGGGCGCGAACGCGCTTGCCCTCAGGCCCGGGCTGGGCGAACAGAACGGTCTGCGGCGCGCCGGGACGTCTCGGGGGCGAGCTCAGCGCCAGCTGAGCCGGAACTCAGCACGGCGCCTGCGGATTTCGTAGACGGGCGCCATCGTGGGAGGCCGATACATGCCAGGAAACCCGGTCCGCGGGGCGGTCGACAGCCTCGCCAACAGCCGTGGGCGTTCGACCCAGCACATCCTGATCGGCGTCGGCCTGACGTTGGGCGCGGTGGCGGTCTCAGCCCTGGCAGCCCGGATGGCAAGCGCGGCGGACGACGACGGCTACGAGGCCTATTCCGACTATGAGGCGCCGGCCTACGAACAGCCGAAGCCGCCGTCGAAGCTGTTCGCCAACCTGTGGCCGCCGCTGTTCATGGCCCTGACCCTGTCCGGCCTGCGCATCTGGAACGCGCCGAGGAGCGCCGCGCGCACCCAGGCGCTCACCCTTTGGGGCGCTGTGCAGGCTCTGAACGGGGTCTGGATGGTGCTGGGCCCCAGGCGTCTCGGCGGCCAGCTCGCCGCCGCCGTCGCGTCCGTGGGCACGGCCGCCGCCTACGTCTGGCGCGCCCGCCAGGTGGACCCGCCGGCCGCCAACATGGTCGCCCCCTACGTCGGCTGGATGGGCGTCGCCAACGCGCTCAGCGAGAGCCTGGCGAAGAAGCCGGCCGAACCCTGGACCGTCCACTAGCGAACCACTAGCCGCACCGCCGGCTTCGCCATAGGCTCGCCTCCAAGAACAAGGGTTGGGAGCGAAACGATGGTGGCTGCGGCAGCGGCGGGCGCGGACGTGCGCGCGACGTCCAATCGGATGGTGATCGCCGGCGCGTCGGCCGGCACGGTCTTCGAGTGGTACGATTTCTATCTCTACGGCTCGCTCGCCACCTTCATCACCGAGCACTTCTTCTCCGGGGTCAACGCCACCACCGGCTACATCTTCGCCCTGCTGGCCTTCGCCGCGGGTTTCGCCGTGCGGCCGTTCGGGGCGATCATCTTCGGCCGACTGGGCGATCTCTGGGGCCGCAAGAACACCTTCCTCGTCACCATGACGCTGATGGGCATCGCGACCTTCGTGGTGGGCCTGCTGCCCGATTACGCCACGGTCGGGGTCATAGCCCCGGTGAGCCTGATCGTCATGCGCCTGATCCAGGGCCTGGCGCTGGGCGGCGAGTACGGCGGGGCGGCCACCTACGTCGCCGAGCATGCCCCGCCCGGGAAGCGCGGGCTCTACACCAGCTGGATCCAGATCACCGCCACCTTCGGCCTGTTCCTCAGCCTGATCGTGATCATCGTGGTGCGCACCCGGCTGGGTGAGGACGCCTTCAAGGCCTGGGGCTGGCGCATCCCGTTCCTGGCCTCGGCGCTCCTGCTGGTCGTCTCGCTATGGATCCGCCTGCGGCTTAACGAGAGCCCGGTCTTCCAGAAGATGATCGACGAGGGCAAGGGCTCCAAGGCGCCGCTCACCGAGAGCTTCGCCCGCTGGCCGAACCTCAAGCTGGTGCTGCTGGCGCTGGCCGGCCTCACCGCCGGCCAGGCGGTGGTCTGGTACACCGGCCAGTTCTACAGCCTGTTCTTCCTGGAGAAGATGCTCAAGGTCGACGGGGTGCTGACCAACGAACTGGTGGCGGTCGCGCTCCTGCTCGCCACGCCGTTCTTCGTCCTTTTCGGTTGGCTCTCCGACAAGATCGGCCGCAAGCCGATCATCCTGGCCGGCTGCCTGCTGGCCGTGCTGACCTATTTCCCAGTGTTCAAGGCCATCACCGTGGCCGCCAACCCCGAGCTCGCCGCCGCCAGCGCTTCCGCGCCGGTGACCGTGGTGGCCGATCCTGCCGACTGCGCCTTCCAGTTCGACCCGGTGGGCAAGAAGACCTTCGCCTCGTCCTGCGATCTGGCCAAGGGCGCGCTCGCCAACGCCGGGGTCAGCTACGCCAACAAGGCCGCGCCGGCCGGAACGGTCGCCGCCGTCGAGATCGGGGCGGTGACCATCCCCAGCTTCAAGGGCGAGGTGTTGTCCGCCGCTGACCTGAAGACCCAGAAGGCGGCCTGGACCAAGACCCTGGGCGCGGCGCTGAAGACCGCCGGCTACCCGGCCAAGGCGGACGCCGCCAAGATGAACAAGCCGTTGGTGGTGGCCCTGCTCTGGCTGCTGGTGCTCTATGTGACCATGGTCTACGGCCCGATCGCCGCAGCGCTGGTGGAGATGTTCCCGGCCCGGATCCGCTACACCTCGATGAGCCTGCCCTACCACGTGGGCAACGGCTGGTTCGGCGGGTTCCTGCCGACCACCGCCTTCGCCATGGTCGCCGCCACCGGCAATATCTACTATGGCCTGTGGTACCCGATCGTGGTGGCCGGGGTGACCTTCGTGGTCGGCCTGCTGTTCGTGAAGGAAATGCGCGGCGCGGCGATCGAGGCCTAAACCTTCCGCTCATCCCGGCGAAGGCCGGGACCCAGATGGAATGGTTCAGATGCGGGCTCTATAGCCTCAGAGTCCGCCCAACCCGCCATCCAGTTTCGAGAGCTGGGTCCCGGCCTTCGCCGGGATGAGCGGCTCCGAACCTTACGTTTCGTCGGGATCGATGCGGTCGTCATAGCCGTGGTTGGCCGAGTAGAAGGCCAGCCACATCAGCACGCCGGTCAGGGCGCCGGTCGCGATGACCCCGCCCAGAACATAGGGCCAGATGGGCAGCAGGCTGGCCCAGCCGCCACCTGTGTGGGCGGTGGCGAGGAAGGCCCAGACGACGAAGGCCGCAAAGCCCGCGAGCCCGAGAAAGGTAAGCACCAGAAGGACAGCGTGCTTGCGCATGCCCGTCCAAATCCGTGAGGTCATTACCGCGTTCCTTCCCTCCCCTTCATGGGGAGGGTGGCCAAGCCTCAAGGCGAGGTCGGGTGGGGAAGTGTCGGCCAAACTGAGCGTTCGCGCCAGATCGCGACGGCCTGTGCCTCCCCATGAAGGCTACGGCATTCACACATCTCCCCGCTGAGGTCCGAGTTCCGGCCTGCTAGGCGGAAAATGCTCAATCGTTTCAAGACAACCTGCCCAGCACGGACTCTCAGTGTACGGAC